>NZ_QKTA01000004.1:0-196341 GCF_003234395.1 Curtobacterium sp. MCLR17_051 | reverse complement strand
GGAACGGACTGCGGGGGTGCGGGTTGCCATCGGGGTGGTGCCTTTCACGGTGGTGGTGGGGTTCGGTGGAGTGGGGGCGAGGTCAGCGGCTGCGGAGGACGCGGCGTCGTCGTGCGGCCTCGAACGTGATCGCG
Source organism: Curtobacterium sp. MCLR17_051 (assembly GCF_003234395.1). Lineage (NCBI taxonomy): Bacteria > Bacillati > Actinomycetota > Actinomycetes > Micrococcales > Microbacteriaceae > Curtobacterium > Curtobacterium sp. MCLR17_051. Next base: position 196,207 of record NZ_QKTA01000004.1, on the reverse strand, counting down.
GCAGCGGCGGAACCGAGCGTGAGGATCCGGGCGACCGGACGGCCGCGGGTCGAGGTGAGCAGCCGCAGCACGCCGGCGAGTGTGAGTGCGGCAGCACCGCCGGTCGTGCTCGTCACCGAGCCGTCTTCGCGGTCGATCACGAGCCGGGTCCCACCGAGGGCCGTCGCCGCGACGGCGGAGCCGGTGCCGGTCAGGTCGCTCCCGGGGGCGCGGCGGACCGCTGCGGTGGCGAGCCCGAGCCCGGCCAGGACTTCCAGGGCAGGGATGCCGAGTGCGTGTGGGACGCCCGGCTCGAATCCACGTCGCTGCATCTGCTGGGCTCGAGCGCGCAGCGGGGTGCGGCGAACCATGGTGATGCCGTGCCCGGCGAGCAGGCCACCGGTGACGAAGCCGATCCAGCTGGTGAGTTTCACATTGCGCTCCATTAGGTTGTGCACAACCTAACACGTCGATGCCGAAGACGGTCGAAGGGCCAGTAGGTTCGTGTGGTGCCATCACGAGTGTCCGGGTTCGCCGGCGACCTCCGCCTCCGCCTGACGATCGCCTTCCTCGTCGTGATCGCCGCGCTCTACCAGTGCTTCTGGAACCTGGCCGGCTCGAACATCACCGGCGACGAGAACATCTACCTGCAGAGCGGGTGGCAGTACGTCCACGGGGACTTCAGCGCGAACCGCGAACACCCGCCGACGGCCAAGTACCTGTTCGGGCTCGTGCAGCTCCTCACCGGGCAGGGTCCGATCGGCCCGCGGGTCCTCGTCGGCGTGCTCACCTTCGCGGTCGGCGTGGTCCTGTACCTGTGGCTGCGTCGCGAGATCGGGTACTGGGGTGCCCTGCTGGCGGCGTCGCTGTGGTGGCTGACTCCGCGTGGTGGTGCGGGTGCCCGGGTCGACCGGCTCGCCCTGCTCGACCCGGTGATGACGGCCTTCGCCGTGTTCGCGATCGTCGCCGCGTGGTGGTGGATCCGCAGTGAGCGGGCCTGGTGGCTCGCTCCCGTGTCCGGCGTGCTCATGGCTGCCTCGGTCACGTCCAAGCTGTCGACCATCGTGCTGCTCCCGGCGTTCCTGCTGCTCCCGGTCGTGTTCAAGGCATGGCGGAAGGGCCTCGTCGGCGGCGTGCTCTGGGTCGCCGCCTTCACGGTGACGTTCGTCGCCCTGTACGTCCCGATGGGCATCCGTTCCGCGATCCAGTACATGGTCGCGTTCCAGGAGGGGCAGAACACCAACGGGCACCCGATCACGATCGACGGGCAGATCTACACGTTCGCACCGTGGTGGGCGAGCTTCCGGTTCTTGCTCGACGGCACCGGCAAGGGGATGCTCGTCGTCCTCGCGATCGGTGTGCTCGCTGCCCTGGTGGTGCGGGCGGACCGCCTGGTCGCGTACGTCGGCGCATCCCTGGTGCTGCTCGTCGGGTTCTACGTCGTCGTCGCCAAGATCGCGCTGCCGACCTACTACACCGCGTGGATGCCGTTCCTGCTGGTCCTCGCCGCCATCGGCTTCACGCGACTCGCCACCGTCCCCCCGAGGGCCCTGACCGTCCCGGTCGTGCTGGTCCTCGTCGCGACGCTCGTCGTCCCCTCGTTCCGGGTGAGCCAGGCCGTCGCGCGGGCGCACCCGACCGGGATCGCGCTGTTGCCCGGGTACCTCGAGGAACACGATGTGCCCGACGGTCGGATCCTGTTCGTGTCGGCGACTCCCACGCTCTTCCAGCCGTACGTCGGCGACCACGGCACCAACCGACTCGACCGTGGCCCCTACGTCGCCATCGTCGTCGGCCGCGACCAGCGGCTCCCCGCACCGGAGGCCGTGACCACGCTGCTGCAGGATGACGCCTCGTCTTTCACCACGGGCAGGCTCGACAGCCTGCGCGTGTGGGTCCCGAAGGACGGCCGCATCCGCGAGGACAACGGGGCCCTCACGATCGCCCGCTAGTCGACGCGACGTTGGCGAGGCGTCGCGCGCCCACTGTCGGCGGCCACGCTACGTGTCCAAGCGCGTCGGCCTCCGCTGGGCCTGCGAGGGTCAGTGTCCGCATCAACTGCCAAATAATTTGTCCCGTTGTGCACGTCCAGTCTCGACAATGCTTCGCGACGACACCGCCGATCGTGAGAGTCCGCGCTAGACGGCCCAGTGTGACAACGTCAGGATTTTCACACGATCACGCTCACTGCCCCAACTGCTTGCGCACTTCTGCGACCAAGAAGGCTTTAAGCCGCGGAGCCGCCCGGAAGCGGAAAGAGTCGGGCGATCTCCTCCTCCATCGCAGGATCAGCGATTGGAATTTCACCGTCGTATACAATGCCGACTGGATTCTCGCCCTGATGGTCAAAGATGAAAGCTGCTGCTCGCCTCAGTCCGAGCTGATATTTTTTCGCCTTGATGTATCTACGAGCAAGTTCAACTTCAGCGGATACATCGCCTTCTGCCGGGACGGTCATCCATGCGAAAACCCACCCGTCTGTGGTACTTCCCCCGATCGTGGCCGTAAACGAGTGCCCCTTGATCTTCGAATCGGGAGCTGTTTGCAGCTTCCGAGGAACTTGAACCAATTCCGATTGAATGCTCGTGTCAGCAGAGAGGAGAGTTGCGCCGATACTCAGCCAACCAAATGAACCGAACCGCTCTACTGCGTCAACAAACGATGTCATAGGTGAGCCGGCAATGCGAGGCTTCGCTATTCTCGCTTTCGGATCGGCTAGGGTTGCGTAATGCCAAGCGTCGAGCGGATCTGTCCGGCTCGTGATGTACATGCGTTGCCCATTTTGCCCCTCAGCCGGTTGTTCCTCATCCCCCGTACCCACGCCTACGGCCTGAGGCACAGGACCAACATAAAGGCCCTCTTCGTAAAAATACAGGAACAAATCCAGCTCGTCGGACGCCATGTAGGTCTTCGCGATTTCCAGCTGCCGCCTACGACGCAGATACAGGAGGAATTCGGCCGGCCTGTCGACGACTCTCCCGATTACCTGTAGGTCGTGAACAGATATGACCCAAGGGATATCTGATTCGACTAGCATCCCGGCCGAAATCAGTTCGCTCATCGCAGAAGGCACGCCCGACAGGTCCTCGAGACTCAAAGCCACAATATGAATCTCTCGGATGTTCGCAAGATCCATCCACCCGGTCTGATGCAGGCGTATACCGCGGTCATTCTCGATGCGAAGCTTGAGCCGGCTTGCCTGACTCGTGGCCTTACTGATGATGCCGGTGAGGTCTCGCCGAAGGCGGCGAGTATCGCCGGAACGAGACTCCGGACTGATCGCAACAGCCTTCGCCTCCACGATGATTGCGACATCATCGAGCGTAAGAAACAGATCACCTTCGACCTTCTTTGTATACTGCGCCGGATCGAGCCCTTCTTCGCTCTCGTCCTTCGGGACGAAATAGTCGAAAGCCTTAAAAATAGTTGCCTTAGGTAATAGGTCTCGGAAGGCCTTCTCGCCGAGGTCCTCGAGGAGTGCCCCTCTCTCCGACTGGTATACCTCCCAAACCGGGAGCCCCTTGAGTTCCTGCTCGAGGTTCTCGCGAATCGCCGGGAGCACAAGCGCGTCGTGAACAAGGAGATAGCCCCCGAGGCGCGTGCGGATAACAGGATTCGTGCGGAGTTCATTGTCCCCGCCGACGAAGGCGTCCAGAATCTCGCGTGGCGTGGCTGATCCCGTGTCCGGAGCGAAATGGTCAAGGACGGCCCGCGCTACCGTCTCCTCAACTCCTGCTGCTAAGGCAACCCGTTCTGGACTGAACGCCACGGAATCAGCACTGGGTTGCCAGGCTCGATTATGCAGAGCGCGCAGCCTGAGCTTGTTAGTCTCATCAGGCATGGATTGCCCATTTTGCGCATCTCCGTACGCCGACGCCATTGCGCGGAGATAGATCTCAACCCGATCATTCATCGCCTCGACTTGCAGGGCATGTAAGCTTTCGAGAACCCGAATCGCCTCGTCGGCATCGAAGCCGAAATTCGCTCGAAGTGCCGATCGAACTTCGACCCCTCCGAAGAGCGCGAGATACGTCGGCTTGACCATGTCTGGATAGGACGTGCTCCTAATCCACACCGAAGCGGATTGAGTCATGAATGAAAGAGAGTCGATATCACTCGTGGCTTTTTCCCGGTCGACGATCATTTGGCGCGCCTGGGCGAGCTCAATGACTTCTCCGACCCGCGCTGCCCAACCATGAGCAGCTTCGTACAGCGAGTTGGCTTCTTCCTTTTCCGGTGAACCGAAGCTCACCGCGGTGTCGGAGCTGAGCGCCAGTAGCGCTAAGATCTCCGCTTTCGTAACTCCGCCTTCAACGTCGACCTTGACCTGCCCGGCCGCTGACCACGGCAGGCACGCGAGTCGGGCTAGCTCTACAACTCGTTCGGCCCGGTGAGACGAAAGTTGCGCCATGAGTTCGGTGAGGATTCCGTCGATCCGCCTGTCGACTTCGTCCAGCTGATTGTCGAACGTCTCAAGATCGTCCATGAGTTCTAGCTGGCGGTGAACTGACTCCGCGATGGCGGCACCGTGAACATCTACCTCCTGACCGCCGGATTGCGGGGCACTCGCGCGCGAGGTGCGGGCTCGGCGCTGCGAGTTTCGGGTCTTATCCCGCTGGTTCTTCCGCTTTCTCTTGCGTTTGGGCATGAGCAGCATTGAAGCACGGTCTCGCGTATTTTTCCACACTCGTTGCTTCTATAGGGTGGGGGCCTCGCGCGACCTCTTCAACCTACGACTCTGCGTTGTGCTGGCGTCCGAGTGGCTAGCCCGACGGGCGAGTGCACGTTTTTGCCATACAATTTTCGCTCCACAGGACGGACCTGGGAGCGGCGGTGCTCTGCACGGTCGGGATGTCATGCCTTTTCCACGCTCAATCGGGGACGGTCTTCGGTCCGAAATATCAGTCAATTGGAGAAATTGTTCGTTCGGAGGCCGGTGGGTGCTCATGGAGCGCCAACGCACGTGGTTTGGGGAGCGGTGGGCAACACGCGGGAGGGTTCTGATTGATGACACGACATCTCGAAGGCAATCATGGAGGACTTCCGCCTCGTCCCTGCGTGCCAGATCGACGACGGCGGCCAACAACTACCTCGACTGCGCGAGGTACTTGCGGAACTCGATCCTGCACAGGTCGACCCGTGGGGCGACTCCTCGCGCCTGAACGCTCCAAGCGATGACCTCAACGGCCTCACTCCCGCAGCGGCTCTCGAACTGAGCGAGCTGACGACGTGATTCGTCTTGCTCGCCAAACAGGAGCAATTCGTCTTGAATGAGGCACGCTCACCGACCGCGCACCGTTGCGATTCGCCGCCCGTCCGTCAAAATCCAGATGGGGCGCGACCCACTTCTCATCCACCACGATGACCGACTCAGGGACGATCTCCCCCGAGATTACCGGTTCGAACTGGCATAAACCGGGAGAAGTCATTCAGATCATCCGAACTTATCAACTCATCGGATCTTTCGTAGGCCAGCATCGGGTTCCTCGCCGTTGATGACCAAAGCACGTAAGCATGATCCGGAACCCCTCGCTCGACTGCCGGGTAGGCCGCGGCCGTGACCGAAGGTTGGACATCGAGACTGGTCTCGTACTGTAAGTGGATGCGAGCTACCAGTAGCGAGTCACGGCCAAACTCGCGCAGGTCAAACACCACCCGTTGCTTGTCGCCACCGATCAGTCCCCGATTGCCCAGACTGAGAACTACGCGACTTCGCTCGATTGTGGGGTGGTCAAGGAGCGCGATTGACCAGCCGACCCGCTGGGGCCATTCCGTCTCCCGAGTGCCTACGTCGCCGACTCGAGGCTCGCCAAACGATGGCAGTTCCCAAGGTCGCACGGCAGTCAGGCCGAGGATCTGCGCACGGGACAGGTCTTTCAGAGGCAGGTACTGAGCGGTTCGTCTGGGGATCCGCACGCCAGACAAGCTTGCAGCTACGTGCCCGGATTGGTGATAGTGGAGCTTGGGCCGCACGAACACCTCCGCGAATGAGTCTCTGCTCGGCAACACGTTCGCGCGCTGTTCCCCGTACCGCCAACGTGCGCCAAGAACTTCTACTGGTGCAAGAATGATCCCGCCGTCCGCAGCGAACACAAGTGTTCCGAACGGTACAAATCGGCCGCGGGGGGACCACATGCCGAGCCGCACGCCCTTACGCAGGGACTTCGTTCGGGGCTCGGGCATGAGACGAGTTTACGACCAAACCTCGATACCCCGAGGGAATGACGATGCCCAAGTCGCAGACCCCGGTGTCCGCGACACTCCCAACCCAACCTCGACGTGGCTGGCAATGTGGTGCACGACCCGTCCCGGTAACTGCGCAACAGGCGGCGAACGCTTCGGCAGCTCGCGCCGAACTTCACGCCGACCAGGGCATTGTGAGCACTCGCGCCGCACGAGCTCGATTAGTCCATCGCGATCTGCTCGCCAGTGTCATCATTCCACAACCTCAACTCCGGAATGGGACTGCCGGGACGTATGGTGTCGAACGCACCGATAACCGCTTGCTTCAACCCCTCGGCAATAAAAGGATCATCCTCGACGGCTTCCTTGAAATCATCATTTGTATAGACCCAAGCGCAGAAAAGGGCATCCTGCGCTATTACCATTCGCCGATCGCCGTCAAGAGCGTCGTCAACCATAGCCCATTCAACAACCCGCAGCCATAACGACGGGTCGCTCAAGATGCAAAGAGCAGCAGCCACCGAGGCGAAGGTCCGAGACTGCGCCTCGGCCGTTGTGGCCATTGCCGCGTGCGCCCACCAGTCGACGGCGTTCCGCCTGAGCGATCGCACCGCGCGCTCGTGAAGGTCGGCTCCCGGAACGGGCTCGAAACCAACAGTCGGCCAGTCTGCCGGGTTTTGGTCACCGATCTTCAGATCCTCCTTCAGATAACTCAGCATCACGCGCGTCAACCGCCACTGAGCATCCGAGGGTTCGCTATACATTTCCAGCGTGTTCAAGAGGGCGAGAGCCGCACTGAAGCGGCCCGTCCGCAAAAGAACATCTGCCAGCGGGCCAGTAGCACGACTCTCCCCAAGAGCGATGGCTTGTCTGTAGCAGACCTCCGCCTCCTCGGGATCTTCCGCTTTCCAGAAGGCACGACCCCTCTCCCACCACCAGTAGCCTCGATCTAGATAGACCGGATCTGCTGCGGCAGCAGCGTCGTAAAGGCGAGTTGCTTCCTCAGGGTCCTCGTCAGCAAGCATGCCCGCAGCGTTGTAAAGCGGCCGTGCTGGTGCCGACCACGTTTGAATCGCGTCTCTCAGCGCCCAGCCCACCGCGGAGAGTATAGGCTTATGGTCTTCGTTCTGCAGAGCAAGCACTGCCGCTGCCAACACGTTATGTGCGCTCGGATGATCTTCCACACAGACAGTACGACGAACGATCTGCAAGATTGCTTCTTGGTTGCCGGTCTGCGCGAGAAGACGTATCACGTCAGGGAGAGTCGATGTCTCGGCGAGCATCCCCGAACTAGGAGCGGCCAATTTTAAAAGGGCCGCGGCGAGGTCAGCGGCACCCAGAGCGCCCGCTGCAACTCCGAGTGCGGAACATAGGTCGGCGGCAATTTCCTTTTTGTGCTCTTCGGTATCAATTCCGCCCCAAGTGAGCGTGCGCGATGGTGTCCCACTGATGCTTACCTCGACTCGATCACCGAGGAATTGAAGCAGAGCACGTGGGGATGCGGCGGGACTGTCGGTGACGATCGCCAGGGACGGTAGCTCGCGGATTAGGCGTCGCAGTTCGCGCTTGACTGGAAGTACGCTCTGACCGTTTAGATCCGTGCCATCGAGAACAATTGGAATTGGGTAATGTTGCCACAGCCGCCTCGCTAGAAAGTATGCGCGGACTTCCTCGACGATATCGGCCGGGGTAGATGCATCTAAGACTTGTGAAGCTGCAATTGTGATTGACTTAGTGTCCGCGGCCCTAATAGGATACGTATGCATCCATACGAAACGGAGAGATTCAGAAGGCGCGTGCGCGATAACGAGGAGCGTTGGTGCCGGAAGCGTTGCCCAATAGTTTAGTGTTTCACGTTTTATAATAGTGCGGTCTGCAACCACTCCGTCTGTCGCTTTAAGTTGGACGTTGAATTGCAGCCCTGTCGTTGTCTCGTTCTCGAAGATCTCGACGCGGAGATCGACACCGTAGTCATCCCCTGCGTCGGTAATCACCCAGTCTTCAGGAAGCGCGGATTCGAACAGTCGCTTTGACTTAGTCTCGAGCGCGTGGCTACGCGGACGATTTGGGGTCGCTACCATGTGCTCTCCTGCGTTCAAATGCTTGAGAAGCGGTCGAATGAACTCGCTTCATTGGGAGGCTAGCTCATCGTTCGGGCTGAAGCGCTTCCCACTGTCCGACAAACTCATCCTCGGTCGTAGGTGCCGTAGAGCGTTCTGGTGCTCGTAGTCGGGTCGTTCGTTGGCCATCGGGAGGACGCTTTGCCTTCCGCCCCGCAACCGCGCTGCCCCGTTTGAGTCCGATAGTGACTCGTATAGGAAGCTCGAGGCTTATCGAAGCGCAGGCACGTCCTATACGAACGACTGGAGGCGAGGGGATCGTCGGTCCCCCACGTCGGACGAAGTCCCTTCCACTCGAAACAACGTGTCCGTTCCCGCATCTAGACAACTCAAGTGGCAGTGGGACAAGTTAGCTGGCGGACGACAGCCCATTGTGCACGACGCCACAAAGTGTCGTCGCGACCCCTCTGTTTTCGGGCCGCGTCAAACAACTTGTCGTCGCTGCCGATGCCATAAAGCGTCGCGCAGCGATTTTGCCTGATCAGGCACCTTATCTGGTTGAACAGCGGCTCCCGTCATCGGTCCGGTACGAGGAGGACCTCGCTGTGCACGGGGCACTCTTGTCCGCCGTCGAGCTGGTGGGCGGAAGATGCCGCTGCCCCGTCGATCCAAGGTGGCACCGAGGCTGGCACTTCGCGCAAGCAGGAAGGCGACTCATACGGGTGGTGACCTTCGTCGCACGCGATCGTGAAGGGATGGGCGCAGCCAGGGTCGCAGGGTGCCAACCAGGATCCCGCGGACGAGCGGAGGCCTAATGACCGCGGGATCTATAATCTCTATAATCGTCAGTTCGCCGTCGCGGCGGGTTGAGGGTGCGGGTTGGTCGTGTCGCTTCTTCAGCGGCCAGAGTTCTAGAGCGCGGTCACCACGGCGTTCGGAAGGTCGTTCGACCAGTCGAGTGTCATCGTGCGCGACCCCGTCCGCCGCGGCTGCTCGTCTAGGACGCGGCTGATGTGGTTGGCGGACCGTCGGAGTTCCCGGCTGAGGTCCCGCATCGTGGTGAGCCCCTCGTTGAGGAGGCGGTGGAGGCGCGGCAGGTCGATGTCGTGAAGATCCAGGCCGGGCCAGTCGATGTCGGTCTCGGAGTGCGGTGACCAGGTGACCGGCTCGTCGATCCCCTGATGCCGGAGCACAGCGTGGGCGAATTCGTCGAGACCGTCACGCAGTTCACGGGTCAATGTCGTGCGGAACATCGTGTACTCCGGTGCGTCATCACGCGTGCGGCCGATTCGCAGCTCGTCGGGAAGCGCGTTCACGTGCGTCCCGCAGGCGCGCTGGTGCAGAAAGCGGCGCGCGTGCAGGAGCCTGCGGTCGCCCCCGGAGCGGTGGCCGGACGCCTCGCAGATCTGGTCCCACCTCGTGCCCGTGAGGAACCCGCCCCAATCGAGCGTTCGCCGACGGGAGTAGTCGATCGGGGTGGGTCCGAGGACGAGCCGCTCCACGAGTTCGCTCAGTCCCCGCAGGATTGCCGTGGTCTGGTCCTTCGACCCGGTCATTCGCGGGCGAAGCAGCCGGGCGGTCTGCGGCTCCCGGTCTGACGCGTTCGGGTGGGTGCGTCCGATGCGCTGGAGGACGCGTGCGAGGGCGCTGTCCAGCGCCCACCGCTCGACTGGCGCGCCTATGTCGAGACGGTTCGCCCACTGGGGCCACAGCTGGCCGGGAACCGCGTCATCGCGATCGAGCGTCGCTGGGAGCGGCGATCGACCGGCCTCTCGTATCGCGTCTCGCGTGACTGCTCGAGTGGCGGCAGACTGCGTCGTGTTGAACTTCACTCGCGCACCAAGCCCGAGGTCTTCGTCGTGCGCCCGCAGCACTTTGCCGGCGAACGGCGTCGTGGGGCTGCCCCAGCGGTCGAGGATCTCCTCAGCAGAGCCCGCGGCGTAGCCCGCTCCACGAGGAACGTGCCCCGGAGCCCGTGAGAAGGTCGCCCGTCGGATGATCGCGGTCGTGGCGGCGTTCTCGCGCAAGGAGAGCGCGAATGCCGCGGCGGTGACGGCGGCCATAGCGAAGGCGCTCTTTGGCGGGGCCGCACCGATATGAGGCTCTTCGTCGAACAGGCCGACGAGGTCGGCGGGTTCGACGCCCGCGAGGCTTGCGATCATGTCGTATTGCCGGCCGCCGCGGAGCCCGGTCGCGGCCGCTTGGAGCGTGAGTATCTGATCGAGCGCGTGCTCTTCCGGGGGCGGGTTGTAGATGCGGTGTTGCGCGTAGATGATCAGCGAGTCCGACGGGGCCCGTAGGTGCTCCCACGTGTCGGTCAGAGAAGCCCCGCAGCGCTCGACCTTTTCGCTCGGCGAAGCGACGTTCGCTCGGCAGGTCGACGGGTCGAAGACGTCGGAGTTCGGTCCCGTCATCTCGACGACCGGTTTCAGGCATGCGGAGCAGGCGTCGAGCAGGATCCTGCGATGCCGAAGGCACACGAACGACCACGGGGAGCGCCAGAGCGTCGCGAAGACACCCGGGTCCTCGCGGAGGCAATCGGGACAGAACCGCGTCCCTTTCAACCAGTGCCAGGGTCCCCAACGTGGGTATGTCGCCGCGAACCCGTCGAGCGTCTCGGTGAGCCAGAGGATGCGATTGTGCAGCGCCGACATCGTGGCGTCGTCGAGGGCTTGGGGAGGGAGGCCTGTGGCTTCAGCGATGTTGTCGCGGATGTCGACTGGAAGGCGTACGCCCAGCGCTTGAATCGTGCTCGCCGCGAGGTTGGAGAGTCCGAACGCGTCGAGGAGTGCCCGCCGGGACACACCGAAGGTGTCGTGCGCCCATCGGCTGATCGCGGTGTGAAGCCATTCTCCGGGGACGAGCGATAGCTGCGGGCTCAGCCGCATCGGGGGAAGGAGCCGAGCGGTCATGGCGTGGCGTTGGCCGAGTCGTGGAGAGCGACATGACGACCCCGGGGAGTTTGCACTTCTGCTTGCAGCGGGATCGAATCGAACAGTTTGCGGTCGAGCCGTTCGGCACCGGTCTCCATGGCGCGAGCGGTCCCGTCGTTGAGGAGGCGGACCAGGGCGTTCATGTATCCCTGGGTGCTCGCCCAGAGGTAGGGGCCGAAGTCGTCCGCCAGCCAGCCCGGACGTCGCGGCTGGTCAGTTAAGCGGAGTCGGCTCTCGAATACATCGAGCAGGTCCGCCCACTCGGTCTGTCCGGCGGCGGTGTCGATCTCGAGCTTGGACACGGTGAGGGGCACCCAACGTCCTCGAGAGATGCGCGCGCCGGTGCCCTGCCCAGGTGTCCGCTGGTTTTGGAGCACCCAGTCGATGTCGTTGCTGGCGAGGATGACCCGGACCCCTCTGTTCGCGATCGTCCTGATCATGTGGTGCACGTGGTCGCCGGTCTTGCGGTCGAAGTTGACCGCGTGGATTTCGTCCACGAACAGCAGCTGCAGTCCGCACCGCTCGATGGTTGTGATGAACGATCTGGTCGGGTCTTTGTCGACCGGGCGTCCGAGGCTTTGGCATATGAGCGTGAGGAGCTGCTTCCCGGTCGTCGGCCCGTCGAGCGTCACGGAAGCGACCGGCCGGAACGCGTCGAGGTGGTCGGCCTCGCCGCGTTGCATGGCACGCCACCGTCGGCGGGCGCTGTTGATCATCTCGGTCGCGAGGTGGACGCTGCAGATCATCGTCTTCCCAACGCCCGGGTCGCCGTCCAGGATGAGGATGTCCTGCGAGTGGAGTTTCGCTTGTACGAGGTCGCTGCGTCGATGCACCCTCGCGGCGGTTTTCGCCGAGGTCTCCAACGCGCCGAGCACATCGGACACGACAGTGGTCTCGATCAGCGGGGTCATCCTGAGGTACGCGAGCCGGGCGTCGTCGTAGTCCTCACGATCGAACGGATCCATCAGCTCGAGTTGCGCCCGGCTTCTGAAGCCCGGGTCCTCGATCCGGTCGCTGAAGACACCCGAGACGAAGTCGCGGTCCTCGGGCGCGAGAAGGCTCAACCACGGCTCGTCTGGGACGCACGGCTGCCCGGGAGGTGCGTCAGGATTCAGGGAGCTCGCCTTCGACGTCGACATGGTCACCTTCCTGGCCGAGTGCGGGTGTTCAGGCCCACGCGAGGTTGCCTCGGAGCCGTGGGACGTTCGCCGTTCTCGTCGGATACCGGCGGTCCCGCGAGAGCGATCCGGACCGGAGCTGGCGGCAGCGTCGGTGCCGCCGCGGAGTCTCTGCCGGACCGCTGGTCGTCGGGGTCGGGATCGAGCAGTCGCGGGTCGTCGTGTTCCTCGCGCATGGCGTCGAGGACCGCGCCGTCAGTGAGCTTGTCGGTCTGAGCTTCGAGAAGGCGGGTCTGTTCCAGGTCGCGGTGGGATGAGAGCCTGTCCACTCCGTCGCCGTCGAGTTTGCCTGCGAGCAGCAGGATCAGCAGCCTGTCGAAGTCGCCGTCGCTGAGGTTCTCGTCTGCGTGCTTTTCCGCAAGCCCGTTCGTCTCGAAGAGACCGAACCGGGGCGTGTCGGCACGCAGACCTTTCCAGCGCACGACGTGGCGTGCCCCGTCGGCGCCGAATACCCATGCCCGGCGCAGGTCCGTCGGGTCGTAGAAGACACGGACCTTCCCGCTGATCAGCACGTCCTGGTCGGCGCGGAGTTCCTTGAGGGCCGGGGACCGGTAGTCCAACCTCGCCGCGCGGACGCGGTTGCCGCGGATGCTCCGCACCTCGCTTGGCAGGAACTGGATCCAGTCGTGCTCCCATGGCACGTCGGGCAGGGCGCCGGTCTCCGCGATGAGGGCGCTCCACATCGAGTACGGGCTGAAGCGTGCGAAGGGGTCGTCCGGGTGTGTGAGCCCGGTGTGGATTCGGTGGTTGTAGAGGTCGGCGCACTGGCGGATGCGGCGCTCGTACTGCAGCGGCGTCATCTCCGCGGCGTCACGAGCGTGCTTGCCCTTCTCGTGGACGGAACCGCCTGTGAAGCCGGGCATCAGCGACTCGAAGAGGAGCTTGATGGTGAGGAAGAGCCGTTCGATCTGTGCCTTGTCGGTCGGCGTGTAGGTGCGCTGCGGCTCGTAGTGAATCCCGAGGCGGGCGAACTGCCCTGTCGTGTAGGTCGAGACGTAGGGTCGGCCGTTGTCGGTGACGGCTCCGTCGGGGTGGAACGCTTCCGAGTAGAACGCCTCGAATCGCTGCGGGACGCCGACCACTGGTTGGCGGTACGGCAGTTCACCGGAGGCGGTCCAGGACTCCACGAATTCGGCGCTCTTGGCTCGGAGGATGTCCGCCAAGCAGAGCCCGATCGCGAACTCTGGCGTATTGGGCGTCACCGCGATCCCGACGATGCATCGCGTGGCGTAGTCGATCGCGATCGTGAGGTCGAGTCGGTACGTGCGCTTGGTGCGGGGATCCTTCACCCAGACGTTCGACTTCGTCGTGTCGATCAGCACCAGCTCGCCCGGCCGGGTTGCGAGGCGCTGCCATTCGGACGCATCAGGGACGTTGGCGGCGGACGCGCGGTTGGCGGCCGAGCCGCCCAGCTCAGTGAACCCGTTCCGGAAAACCCGGACGAGCCGCCGCAGCGTCGGAGAGGAAGGTGGGACGAATTCCACCCCACGCTCTTCGCAGTCGAGCTGAAACGCTCGGGCGGCGGCGGTGTCAGTGGTGGTCGACTGCAACAGGTGTGCTCGGAGGAACGTGAAGAGCGCGTCGACCACAGTGTCCTCGACGCGCCAGCCGCGGGGCTTGAAGTATCGAGGGTCGATCAAGCGCTGCTGGCTGCCATCCGCCCACCGTTCAAGGACGCGTTCGATGCGACGCATCTCCGATTTCACATCGACGACAAAACCCTTGCGGCTGCCGGACGTCCTCGGCTTTCGAGCGTTCAGCTCGGCGATGCGTCGCACCCGTGTGCCCAGATCGACCTTCGTCGGGTCGAGGTGCGCCGGCGGCCGGATGTGGGGGGGATCGTTCGGCGCGAGGCCGGTGTTGATCAGCAGCAACAGCTCCTGGTCCGCGTGCAAGCGCGCCAGCGCCTTCGGCGAGAGGCGCTCCTCCACGTCTTCTGTCGGGACGGACCGCGGCGATGAAGTCGTGCCCCCGCGAAAGGCCGCTTGCGCGTCAGCGAGCGGAACCGTCGCGATGGTCTTGCCAAAACCGTCGGCGAGTGTCACGTCCTCGCCGAGAGACTCGATGACGACCTGTTCGTCGTCCCACGTGAGTTGTCGGCCGACCCGCATCCAACGCAGTGCCTCACTCATGGGAGGTACACCTGCGAGTCGCCGTCGAGACGTCGCGTCAGGTCGATGGCGAACACTCGGTCCCAGAGCAGCCTTCTGAGGACCACCAGCATCTCCCTTTCGCGCATCCCGAGCCGCACGGCGCGTGCCACGAGTTCGTCGCGCGTGATGCGGTCGTGGTGCGCCTCGAGCAGGGTCGGGGCGCGTTCCGCGAGCACCGTGTCCGGCACTCGGGCGGCGGCGAAGTCGGCGATGTTGTCCGTAATCGACTCTGGGACGCCCGTCCACACCACATGACGGATGCCCGCCCGCGCGAGGGTGGCGGTGATGAGTTGGTGGCGACGCACGATGTCCTCGTCGCGGGCCTCGTCGGCGCGTTTCACGTCGACCGCGAGGACTTGGCCCGACGAATCGAGGAGCACGAAGTCCGGGGTGTGCGAGTCGATGTCCGCGCCGGCCGGGAATTCAAGGGTGAACGGTTGCGCGGCGATGTGCACCACGCCCGGCGCCCAGTCCGCCAGCTGCGCGAACCTCCGCTCGTGCTGTGACTCGCACATGACGAGGTCACCGACGGTCCTGCTGAAGAACGCGACTGGTTTGTTGAGCTGATGCGCGCGCCGCGAGTAGTCCCGCGTGGGGTGGCACAACGCGAGGTCACGGAGGGAGACCGTGGAAAGCGTACGCGCCTGTCCTACGCGTCCATCGAACGTGAACAGCACTCGGACGGTCATGTCGCCAGCGACGCGTTCCGGGAACCGGACACGCCTCGCTCCCCGGATCGGACGGTGCAGCCGGGCACGACTGCCCTCCTGCAATCGGATCTGCGCTCTCAGGACCGTCAACGCCGCGCGTAACTCCAGGACTGACCCGGTCGGGCCGGACCGTAAGACGCTCGACCATTCCGACGGCGGCAGGTCCAACAGGGGTGCCAACGCGCCTGCTCCTTCCCCGCGGCGCGTCCGGACGACACACCGCTCGTCGGGAACTTACCGACGCCTGGAGCGCGGAACAGCGCGCCCGAAATGCGCATTTCCGGTCGAAACCTCCAAGCGCTCCGCTTCCGATCGGACCTGTTCACCAGTGTTCGGCCGCGCAGTCCGCCCACGTGCGCGCGGCTGATCACGAGGGGGACCGTCACAAGAGTCGCGGGTGTTTGTCAGGTTGCGGCGGCCGCAGCAGCGCCGCCGTCACGACGCGTCGGAGTGCTGCGCCAGAACCTTCCTCGCCCAACTCGCCACCGACGACGGCGGCTCGTCTGAGAGCTTCGCGATCTCACGCGTAGAAAGTCCGAACGCGCTAGCGAGACCGATCAGCTCTAAACGGCGCTGCTCCGCTTCGCGGAACGCGGCGGTCGCGAGCGGGAGCTGCTCGATGACCCACTCTTTGGCTTGCAGCGCAGAACCGATACTCGGCACGTTCTCTGGAACCTGATTCATGGTGCACCTCGATCGTCAGGGCGGATGAACGGCCCTTGCCGACCTACTTCGAGGCGTGACAAAATGGCCGCGGCCCTGCCCTCTCCCAAAAGCGCGCCGCCAGCCAATCCATGTTGTGTACGCCGACCCCGGGCATCGAATGACTGCGAATCATTCGCTGTTGCGGGGGCTCGCGCGAGCAACCCGAGAGCACCGGAACCAAGCGTTTGTGCGGCCGATTCTACCGTCTGCTCTGGCTCCCCAGCAGGATACTTTTCGCGCGAGCCACTGCCGTCGATAAGTCACCTGCGTCGTGGCAATGAACGGGCAAACTGCTATACAAAGAATGCCCGCGGGCGGTCGCGGCGACCCCCTTCCGCATTGACGATCATTTCTGCGGGGCGAGTTTTCTCGCTTGCGCGAATCGCATTCCGATGGCACGGTGGGCGCATTCCGGTGAACACGAACCGCGCGTTTGATCGGATCCGAGACAGATGACAGTCAGGAGACGTGATGTGGAGCGAAGGACAGGGCGAGGTCATGCTGTACCGGGACGGCCACGTGGCGTTGCGTGTGGCGACCGACCTGCCCGTCGTCCTGCGCCACGTCGACGGTCGATGCTTCCTGGGCATCGTGGAAGCCGTTCGTCCACCGCTCGTCGACGTCTCCTTCGTTCCGGCTTGGGCGCCACGGACGCTGCAGCTCGGTGCCGTCCTCGCGGCCGGCCAACTTCCGGTGACTCGTCGGCGGCTACACGAGAGCCGGCTGGCCGATGTGTAGGCGCTCGCCCTGCGACCGTCGATGCGGTCGGGGCGACGCGGCCGGCAGGCGTCGAGAGAACCTGCTCCGTGCTCGTTCGCGGTCGCTCAACGATCTGGCTTTGAGCATCGACGCCGGCGATAGGCGAAGAGCACTACGAGCGGTCAATCGCGCGCTCACCGCGCAACTCGACCTCGATCTCGGGACGAGGCGCTCGCGTGACGCGCAAGGGCGGCGGCCGGGCAGCTGGCTTGGCGAGATCGGTCGAGTGGTCACCGTCACCGGACGCGTTCGCGCCAGTGGCCCCGCTCGAACGGTCGACGCGGACGGGCCGGCGCGGTGGCTCGTGAAGGTCGCGTTGCCGTCCGGCGGAGCGGTCGAAGCAGCACTGGAGCGACGGCGCGGTTTCACGGGGGAACAGGTCACTCTCACCGGCGTCGTCTCAGCCTTCCGTCGCACCGAACAGGGAGAACGCGTCACGGTCATCGCCGAGGCGTCGATCGCGACCGGTGAGCGATGAATCTCGCCACGTCCCCTCTCATCATCCGCGGCCCCGGGGACCCGCCCGATCTGGATCCAGAGGCCGTTGTCGTCGGCGTCGCCGGAGATTGGGAAAGCCATGCTCGGCGCGCGGTCAAGCAGATCGGCTGGTTGAAGTACGTCGAGCCCGCGCTGCGATGCGTGTTGCAGCTCGGCGACCTCCGCTTCACATCCGACGACATACGGACCGGAGCTGCGCGAACAGACGAGCCCTTTCTCAACGCGATCGACAGCGCATGCCGGCGGCATCAGGTGGACATGGTCCTCGTCACGCCGGGCAACCACGACGACTGGGCACGCATGAACGCCTGGTGGAAGGCGCACCCGAGTAGACCCATGCAGGTGAGCGAGCACGTCTGGATGCTGCCGCGAGGCGCCCGGTTCGGGCTCGGCGGACGGAGGTTCCTCTCCTTCGGCGGTGCCGTGTCCGTGAATCAGGCCGCGCTGACGGAAGGCCGGAATTGGTGGCGCGACGAAGCACCGACGCAGGCCGAGGCGGACGACGCCGCCGCGAGCGGACCCGCCGACGTCCTGCTCCTCCATGAAGCCACCGACGCGCCCATCCCACCGGTCACCCGCCGTCTCGCATCGAACCGCAGCCGTCGACGGTTCGACCATCTGCGGGAGTCGACGCACTCGCGTCAGGTCGTCTCCGCCCTACGGGACAGGCTCCGGCCGGCCGTCACGTTCCACGGCCACATGGACGTCGCCGGCTCCTGTCGGCTGCCTGACGGCGGCCGCGTCTACTCCCTCGCGGACGCGACATCGGTCGGCAACGCTGGGATCCTCACGCTCGCCGACTTGTCCTGGCGGTGGCTTGACAGTGTGCGCGCCGCAGACGACCTCGCGGGAGACGGCCGTGACTGACACCCGCACCGCAATGGGAACACTGGCCATGTCCCGCGACCGCATTCTGCGCCTCGCCGCTCAGCAGGAAGGCCTCTTCCACCAGGCGCAGCTCGACCTACCCTGCGCGACGACCGTACTCGACCATCTCGCCCGCCAAGGAGAGGTCGTGCCGGTCCGCCCTGACGTGTACCGACATGCAGCCCACCCCGAACACAGCGACCAACGGGCACGGGCGAGCTGGATCGCCACCGACGGCGAGACCCTCAACCGCGACCGCTGCGACGGTGCCCGCCCGCGCCGCGCGGTCATCGGAGGGTCCTCTGCCGCACGCCGCTTCGGCCTCGCCCTGGCCATCGACCCGTTGCTATGGGTCTGCGCCGACGCGACATGGCCCACCGACGGCAGCGATTGGATGCTCGGCGACGTCGACGACACAGACGTGATGGTCGCGCGGGGCGGCTACCCCTACACGTCCCTGGAACGCACCATCAGTGACGCGCTTCTGCTTGGAGCGACCCCCAGGTCAGTACTGGCTGCCCTTCTCGCGAAGCCGCCGAGTCGGGAACGGCTCGACCGGCACCATCTCGTCGAGATGCTCGACCGAAGCACCGCTGGGCGCCGGCTGGTGACTCTGCTCCCAGACCCCTCACTGATCAGGAGGAACCCCTGATGTCCGACGCGCCGATCCCGGACCCCGACCTCGCGTACGTCGCGAACGCGCTTGGCGTGCTTCCGAGCGACCTCGTGCCGTGGCTGCTTCGTGAGTTCAGCGGCGGCCAGGTCCCCGAGCTGCCCACTGGCGTCAGCACTGTGAGCGCGACCGCACTTCGACGACAGACGAACGGTGTGCTGCGGGACGTCGCAGACGGCATCCGACTCATCTTGACCTTCCACGGTCGCCCGATCGCGGTCATCGCGCCGTTTCGGTCATGATGCTCCCCGAAGCGCGGTCGCTCCGGCCACGGCGACAGCCCCGATGGGCAGGCCGCACGCCCGCACGCAGCGGGCGAAGCGAGGCTCGAGCAGAGCGCGTCATCCGCGCGACCAGCGGGCGGCGGGCCGCTGACCGCGTCCGACCGTTGGTGGTGACGCTCGCCGCCACGCAGGAGGGCATCGTCACTCTGGAACAGATCGCACAGCGGCTCGGCCACACCACCGCCGAGGTCGGTCTTCGTGCGATGGCCGCCCGCGAGGAGATCGAGCAGGTGTTGCCCACCGTCTGGGTGCATGCCGCGACCGGACGCCTGCCCGGTTGGGACCGGGTCCTCGAGGCGCAGGCACGGTGGCTCGCGCTCGAGCCCAACCTCACTCTGACACAACGATCACGCCGGGACCGCGACGCAGACGACACGATCGCTGTCATCGGCGGTGGTGCCGCATGCGCGAAATGGGGCATAGAAGGACTCGTTTGGGGGCCCGAACTCTACGTGCCGGTTCCGACTGACAGGGTGCGATCGGACGACGAGGTCGAGGTCGTCGTCGAACCCGTGCCCCGGGCTGACGTCGTGTGGATTGACCGTTTCCCGTACCTCACCCCAGAAGCGACACTGGCGCGGGGCTACGACGCCACCGGGGACCTCGACAGAGTGGCTGAGGCGCTCAGTTCGGCGATGTGGCGTTTGTACCCGCTCCGGCCGGACCGACTACGGCATCACTTCGTCGTCGCGCAGCGCCGGACAGCAAACACCACCCGGGACGACGACACGATCTACGAATTCCTGATCGGGAGAGCTGGCGGCTGGCCGAGGCAGGCAGAGCGTGAGTACGGCGCTTGATGCGCGTCGACGTGCACTGTCACTTCTCGACGGTGGCCGGAACGACGCTTCCCCGTCGCCTCGTCACCATGCCCGACCGACCGATGGTCGCCCTGCCCCGCTGTCCAGGCTTCGGCACCTTTCCGAGACCACAGTCACGCCAACGACGCGTGAGCGGCGGCGCAGGTCGGGCATACCTCGAGTCCCTCGTGGTCTCGCATCGGAACGAACCAGTACCCGCAGAGCGCCGGAACCGCCACGCCGTCCACCGTCGCGTCCGTGAGCTGTTCACGCGGCGAGTAATGAGCCACTGTGCCCAGACGCAGGCCCTGTGACGCGGCGGCGGTGAGGGGCTCGCCCGCGGCGACGTCGCTCGCGAGCGAGAAGACGGCGTCGTCCAGCATTGCCGAGTGCGTGATCGACGTGTCACCAGTGACGCTGAGTCGCCAAAGCGCGGCGTCCGGGTTGAGGATGCCACGGGCCTTGAAGGCGACCTCCTCCGCCCAGCGGCCGTTCTCATGACCGAGAGCAGTCACAGTGAGAAGGCATTCCACCATCTCGTCACCGTCGACCTCCTCGATCGCGAGGTCCAAGGAGACCTCCACGGACGCCGCTCCATCCCCCGACCGCGACGGTGCCGGAATCGTCACACTCGCTCCGCCGGCGTTGTGGTTCTTCGCCGCGTGTAGGAGCGTGAGCACCGTGACCTGCACCTGCAGCGACCAAGCGCTGATGGCGTTGAGCTTCCCCGACGTGCGGCTGACCACTCGGTCCGCGTCCGTCGGCAGTACGGACGCTGCGCCGACGCGCTGGATCCGGTCCATGAACCGGGCGTAGAAGTCTTTCGTCCGCTCGCCCCCCGCGCGCAAGCCCGCGGCGCACAGCCACACGGAGCCGGCGTCGACGACGGCGTGGTCGGTCGCTGCCCCTCGCCACCGATTTGTCTTCTGCTTCCACCAGTGCGGGTCCTTGAGCCCAGTGATGCTCTCGCGCACGTCCACGTCCCCCGCGAACGCTTCGTCGAAGTGCCGGACGATCGGGTGGTCCAACCGGTTCAGTTCCGGCAGGCGCTCCAGCACTTCGGCGACATGGCTGTCCGTCGCGTTGCCAGAAGCGACTCGCTCGGCGCGGCTGCTCAGCTCCGCGACGGCACGCTTGTGGTCGGCGACGCCCCAGTCGGTGTGGAGGTCCTCGGTGAGACAGCGCAACGTCACGCGTCGCTCTAGCGGCATGCGTTCAGCCTAAGCGAAAGGCCCGACGGCGAACCGTCGGGCCTTTCGGGGGAGCGCGTCCGATCAGTCGATCAAGTCGACGAGGGAAGCGTTCCCCTCTCCCCGGTTGGCGAGGTACTCGGCGTCGGCGCGACGCGCGGCGTTCGTCTTGGCGACGTAAGCGTGCAGGTCCGCGACGCGGACGCGGCGGTCACGTCCGGCGTTCGTGTACTGCAGCGCGCCGGAATCGAGGATCTTGTAGAGGTGCGGCCGGCTGACGCCGATCACCTTCGCCGCGACCGTCGTCGTCACCAGCTCGTCGTCGCCCCAGACGAACACGTCCGAACCCTGCCGCAAGTCGTCGGAAAGCTTCGCCAGCGTCGATCGAAGCGGCGAGGCCTCGGGAAGGGATCGCTGGAGCGACTCCAACTGGTTCAGCTCGGTCGCGGGAACGTCGGATGCACTAAGCGTGGCGGTCATCGTTGCCTTCGATGCGTGGTGGATGCGTTGGCGGGAGGTATTGGAGAACCTACACCGCTCGGATTCAAGTGTCACAGAAGTAACACGTCCACGCAAGCCCGAGCCGCGCGTCGTCCTCCATCGCCGCCCGCTTCACGCGACGCCGCGACGCCGCGACG
The DNA here is from genome assembly GCF_003234395.1 of Curtobacterium sp. MCLR17_051. Taxonomy (NCBI): domain Bacteria; kingdom Bacillati; phylum Actinomycetota; class Actinomycetes; order Micrococcales; family Microbacteriaceae; genus Curtobacterium; species Curtobacterium sp. MCLR17_051. Next base: position 174,597 of record NZ_QKTA01000004.1, on the reverse strand, counting down.
CCCCGACGCCCCGACGCCGCGACGCCGCCAGAGAGGACGCGCTTCACCCCTATGCCGCAGAGCACGCGTGCGATCGTGCGAGTCCGGCCTGTTGGTCGCCGGCGGGAGGTGAGGCCGCCGACGACCAACGGCGCGGAGCGCGAGCCTCCTGCCGACTCGAGAGCGCTTCGACCGGTTCCCCTGATGGGTTCCGCCTCCAAAATAGGCTGTGTGACCAAGTTTGTCCACGGTGCGTCCGACGCGAGGCTCCGCACTCTCAGGCGTGTCCACTGACCGCGGGATTGGAAGCGTCTTCGCAGCAGCTCATTCGACCGACCTTCCCGCGCCGCGCCGCCTCCGGGTGACGTTTCGGCTCGCGAGCAAGCCCTCCTAGCGCGGGCCGGTCCGCGCTGGCCGGTCGCTCCGAGAGCGGCGCGGTGATTCGAGCGGGGTATTCCCCGTCAGGCGTCGGCGGCGGCGAGCCGCTCTCGGAGGCTTCGTCGCTCGCTCAGCAGCGCTGGGACCAAGGTCGCGACGACCATCGGCGGCGCCGTCGCGGCGATCGCGGCCACCAGTGTGCCGACCGGCAACACAGGACTCGCCGGTACGCCTGCGGCGGTGAAGGCGGCCGCTTCGGCGATGACGGTCACCAAGGTGAGGAGGACGGCGATGATTGCGGCGTTGACGACGTGCACGACCGCTTCCGACACGGCCACGCGGATGGTGAATCCCTCCGTCGCGCCGGCGGCACGCAGCAATGCTTGATCCCGTCCACGTGTGCGCGAAGCCATGAACGCCGCCGCGGCGGCTCCGACCGCGGCGAGCAGGACCGGGCCGCCGAGCACCAGAGCAAGGGCGCCGGTTCCGTCCGTTGGCTGGCCGCCGAGTGCCGTCGCGACGGTGCGGCGGCCGGCGTCGAGGGTGACGGGCAAGCCGATCGCGACGATCAGGGCGCTCACCGTGGTGACACTGCGGTCGGTGGCGTGCAGGACGAGGGCCCTTGCGACCACGAAGGACGCGGACATCCGCGCCGGGACCAAGGCTGTCCAGGCGGTCATCAGCGCCGGCGCGACGAACGGGGCGACGGCGCTGAGCGCGGCTATGAGGACAGGTCCGATCAGGACCGCCGCTGGTGCCCCGGCCGATAGCGAGGAGGGCAGGCTCACGACCATCTGGACCGCCAACGCGACGAGTGCGAGCGCTCCCAGCACGCGCAGCGTCCGGCGGGGAGGCCGGGTCCCGCCGGCGTCGCGCAGGACCGTGACGGCAGGCGTCGACGCGGCGGCCGCCGTCGCACGGAAGCCGGCGGCCACGGAGACGGCGACCACCACGAGGGCGACGACGGTCTGGTCGAAGGCAGTTACGGCGGGTCGGACACCGTCAAGGCCGCTCGCCTGCCGCAGCTGCACCTCGACGAACGCCGGCGCGGCAGCGGCCACTCCTGCTCCGACGAGCGCGCCCGCGGCGCTGACGATCGCGAGCTGTCCGGACACCACGCGGCGGACCGCATTCGGCGTGACGCCGGCGATCCGCCAGAGCGCGTAGGACCGGAGTTGGAGCCCGACCGTAGCGCGCATGATCCCGTTGACGACGACCACCACCGCCACGGTGGTGAACGCGATGACGGTCCCGGCGATCGCGTCGAGCCCGAGGGAGGCTCGCCCCCCGGTGTCGATCGCGGTGCGTAGCAGGGTGGCTGGCACCGCGCCGGCCGCGGTCGCCGCGACGGCGACAACGAACGCCCCGACCCAGATCCGCCAGTTGAGGAGCGCGTCGGCGAACACGAGTCGGATCACTGGCCGGTCCTCCACGCAGAGGCGCGAGCTACGGCATCGAACACGATGCGCGGATCCGGGTCTCGCAGTTCCTCGCGGATGAGTCCGTCTTGGAGGACCAGCACGCGGTCCGCGCGGGCTGCGGCGTCGAGGTCGTGGGTGACCATGACAACGGACCGGTCGCCTCGGGCGCTCTCGCGAAGCAGGTCCAGCACGACGGATCCCGTGACCGTGTCGAGCGCCCCTGTCGGCTCGTCGGCGAAGACTACGCGTGGACTGGTGACGAGGACGCGGGCGATCGCGACTCGCTGCTGCTGCCCGCCGGAGAGCGCACCGGGGCGCTGGTGCGCCAGCTCGGCGATCCCGACGGCCGCCAACGCGGCCTGCACTTCGCTTTCGACGACGCGGCCACGCGCCAGACGCAGCGGCAACGTCACGTTCTCGCGGACGGTGAGCGCGGGAATCAGGTTGTACGACTGAAAGACGAAGCCCACCTTCTCCCGACGGAACCGCGCCAGTCGTGTTGGCGACAGGGCTCCGATGTCGACGCCGTCGATGGTGACGGTCCCTGCGTCCGCGGGCTCCAGCCCCGAGAGGCCGTACAGAAGCGTGGACTTACCCGACCCGCTTGGGCCGACGATGCTGACCATCTCGCCCGGGGCGACGTCCAGCGACACTCCTCGGATGATCTCGGTGCGGCGTCCCGTGGCGTCCGGGTATCCCTTCCGGACGTCTCGCGCTTCGACGGTGTGGGTCATGTGATCCTCGGTTGTTCTTTTGAGGGAGATGGGCGGCGGGTTCGGCGCAGGAGCGAAGGCTGCGACTCGTGATCGGTCGTGGCTGGAAGGCGTCTCGACCGTCGGCGCGCGGGTGCGGGGCCCCGCCCGTCGTCGTCAGATGTTGATGAAATGTCCCTGAAGTCCGTGGAATGCGTCTTGCAGCGATTCCGAGAGGCTGGGATGGGTGTGCACGTTCCGGCCGAGTTCGAGCGCCGTGAGGTCCCATTTCTGTGCGAGCGTGAGTTCGGGCAGCAGTTCGGAGACGTCGTGCCCCACCATGTGTCCGCCGAGGAGTTCGAGGTGGGTTCGATCGGCGATGAGTTTGACGAACCCAGAGGGGTCTCCGAGCGCTTGCGCTTTCGCGTTCGCTGCCATGGGGAACGTCGCGACGACGACGTCGTGTCCGGCGTCACGGGCTTGCTGCTCGGTGAGACCGAAGCTCGCCACCTGCGGTTGGAGGTAGGTGGCGCGAGGCATCATCCGGTAGTCGTCGATCGGCATGGTCTCCGCGCCGGCGATGGTCTCCGCCGCGACGAGGCCCTGCGCTTCGGCGACATGTGCCAGCTGCAGCTTCGCGGTGACGTCGCCGATCGCGAAAATGTGCGGCACGCTCGTGCGCATGACGTTGTCGACGCCGATCGCGCCTCGGTCGTCGACGGCGACGCCTGTGCGTTCCAAGCCGAATCCGTCGACATTGGGAGCGAATCCGACTGCGACGAGGGCCTTGTCGGCGCTGATGGCGCCTTCTGCACCGTCCGGCCCTCTGTAAGTCACGTGGGCCTGCGAGCCGTCGTCACTGACCGTGTGGACGCGAGTCGACGTGAGAATCGGCACGTCGAGCTTCCGGAGTTGCCGTCGCACTTCCTTGGAGACGTCGACGTCTTCGTTCGGGAGGGGTCTGTCGAAGTACTCGATGACGGTGACCTGCACCCCGTAGTTCCGGAGGATGTACGCGAACTCGAGGCCGATCGCACCGGCTCCGATGATGACGATGGACGCCGGCAGCTCTCGTGCCAGGATCACTTCCTTGTAGGTGACGACGTTCTCGGAGAGGGTGACGCCGGGCAGCAGCCGGGTCGTGGAACCGGTGGCGATGATCGCGTACCGGAACGACAGCTCTTCGACGGAGGCGTCGTGCAGGTCGACGCGGAGTCGTGTCGGGTCTGTGAAGGTGCCGCGGCCGTCGTACTGCGTGATGCCGTTCTTCCGCATGAGGAACTTCACGCCCTTCGCGCGGGCGTCACTGACCTTGCGGCTGCGATCGAACGCCGTCCCATAGTCCACGGAGACCTCGCCGGAGATTCCGAACGCGGCGGCGTCCTGCGTGACGGCGCGAACGATCTCCGCGTTGCGGATCAGCGCCTTGGCGGGAACGCACCCGATGTTCAGGCACACCCCGCCCCAGTACTTCTCCTCGACGACGGCGACGTCGAGCCCGAGCTGCGCCGCTCGAACGGCGGCGACGTATCCGCCCGGGCCCGCGCCGAGGACGATGAGGTCGTGGTGGACCATGGTCTGCTTTCCTGCCAGCGTTCGTGGCCTGTTGTCCGCAGGGCGGAGGAGCATGCCGGGTTGGTGTCGGTCGCTTTTCGGCCCGGGGCTGCGACGCCCTGGGCGTTCCCGTGTTCGGCGGGGAGCCGGGTTCTCAGCTCTCACGCCACGACTGTCGGGTAGACGGTGCGGGGCTCGGGCAGCGCCGGCGCCCGAGCCCGTTGGAGCAGCGGTCAGCTCATCGCACGCTTCGCGCCGCCCCAGAGCGATCCCGGGTTCCGTCGGTCGCCGTACTTGCGCATCATCGCGTCGAAGAGGTCCTCCGCGGTCGCAGCGCGGGCCGCCTCGACGTTGAAGTCGCGGAGGTACGTCGCGGTCGCATCGATCGCATCGGGACCGACGGTCCGGCCGGGCCATCCGTGGCCGGCGACGATCGCGGCGGGCCGGAGCGCGCTGAGACGGTCGAGGGTCGCCGCCCACGCCTCTCGGGACTCTGCGCTGGTCTCGGCGAGGTAGGTGTGCGTCTCGTCGTAGACGGCGTCGCCTGCGACGAGGAGGCGAAGTTCTGGCACCCACACGGCCGTGGTGAACTCGGTGTCGGTGTGCCCGGTGGGGATCACACGGATCTCGTGTCCCTCGACGTCGAGGCGGTCGCCGGTCAGCGGTGTGGGGAACACAATCGGGCGGGCGATCTGACCGGGGAAGAGGGCGTCCCAGAACGATGCCATGTACTCGTCGCTGCCCTGGTGGCGGGCGGTGTCGATTGTTTCAGGGGTTGCGACCGCTTCGGCGTCGGGGAACGCGGCCAGGAGCTGGTTCAGCCCGAACAGGTGGTCGCCGTGCCCGTGGGTGATGTAGATCCTGGTCAGTCGCTTGCCGAACGAGCGGACCCATTCGACCAGCTCATCGTTCTGCTCACGTGTCGTGAACGAATCGACCAGCAGCGCCTCATCGTCTCCGTAGATCAGCGTCGCGCTGTTCGCCACTCGACGTAGGTCCTCATCGCCGTACGGCAGGTCGCGGGTGACGCCGACGCGTTCCGCGTGCTTGACGGCGAATTCCAAGTTGCTCAAAGGTCTTCCTTACGTGTCAGATCCGTGCGGACGGGGTGGCAGTGGCCGGTCAGCGGGCTGCTGCCTCGGCCGCAGCGCGCTTGCGCGCCGCGGCGCCGATGAAGTCGCCGAGGTTCCGTTCCGAGGCAACGAGCTGCTCCTCGGTGAGCGCAGGCGCGTCGTTGCTGGCGGCGCGGGCCCGGAAAGACGGTGAGGCGGTCAGGGCCTGGAACGTCTTGTACGCCGACTCCAGCTCGGCCTCCGAGGGGAGCGCGGACCGGTTCACCATGGCCTTCGCCGTGGCGAGTGCCGTCCGATCGAACGAGGCGAGTCGGTCGACCACGCCCGCCACGTAGTCGTCGAGCATCTCGTCATTGAGAGTCCGGGTCACCCAGCCCCATCGCTCGGCGGTCTCCGCGTCGTAGTCGGCGCTTGTGAGAACCACCTCCAGCGCTCGGTCCCTGCCGATCTGGCGAGGCAGGCGTTCCGTTCCTCCGCCACCGGGCACGAGTGCGGTGCCGACCTCGGGCTGCCCGAACAGGGCGCGCTCCCGGCTGGCGTAGCGAAGGTCCAGAGCGAGGGCGAGTTCGTTGCCGCCTCCGCGTGTGCGCCCTCGGATGAGCGCGATCGTGACGTAAGGCGCCTGGGACAGCGAGACGACCAGGTCCATCCATGCCGGACCGCCGGGGAACTCGTTCAGGTGCGCCAGGTCGAAGTGGTTGAGGAAGTAGTCCTCGTCGGCGCTGTCGAAGACGAGGACCTTCAGTTCGTCGTCGCTGGCGAGGCTCTGGACGATGTCGATGAGGTCGCGGACGGCCTTACCCGTCACGAATCCGACTGGAGGGTTCGAGAAGGTGATCCGGCCGACTGCGGGTGACTCGCGGGTGAACTGGACGGGGGGCATCAGGACTCCGATCGTTTGAGGACGAGGCTGAGCGTAGGTCGGGTGCTGACGGGGAGCCTGCCCCGGACAGGGGCATCCAGAACGCCAGCACGCGGTGTCTCGGAGGCATGGTCGGACCTCCCGCGTGATCGCGCGTCCGACAGCGCAGACCTGCTCTCGGGCCGCTTTGACCACCGCACGGGGTCTTCGGTCGGTGGCGGCTGCCTCATGCTGGTTGGCCCGAGCACGCCGCTGGCCGACGGTCAGGACGAGCGATCAGGGATCGTCGCGCTGACTGCGGCTTCCTCGATGTCCAACACCGTCAAGACCGCACGCACCGTCGCCTCGGAATACCGGCCCTCCATACGCGCCCGGAGAACTGTCCTCCGCTCCTCGGTGATCGCCCGCATCCGCAGGTCGGCGTACGCCTCAGTGCGGGTCGCACGCCGCTGTTCGTCTCCGATGAGCGTCTCCCCGAGGAACGCCGCGTCGATCCTGACCCGTTCGCGCACACGCTCCTCGTACTGCCCGGGCTCGATCGTGTCGACGAGTCGAAGGCTCGCCGAACGCGCCTCCGCCATCAGCAGCTGCCGCTCCATCCGTTCCTGGTCGAGATTGGGCGGGGCGAGGGCGACTCGGCGCATCACCCAGGGCAGGCTGAGACCGACGAGCAACGAACACACGACCACGACGAACGCCAGGAACTGCAGAAACGCTCGGTGCGGCGTCTCATCCGGCAGCAGGAAGACGGCCGCCAGCGTGACGACGCCTCGCACACCGGCGACGGTGACCGGCAGGTTGAGGCGCCACTGCCAGCTTCGTCGACGCATGGCGGGAGGACCCCACCGGTAGATCGCCGTGATGCCGAAGCTCCACGCCAGTCGGGCGACGACCACGGCCACGAAGACACCCGTGATGATGAGCACCGCTTGACCGATCGGGATACCGGAATCCAGTGCGCCGCGCAGGATCGCGGGCAGGCTGAGACCGATCAGCATGAACACCGCGTTCTCGAGGAGGAACTCAATCGTCCGCCAGTTCAAGGACTCGGCGAGTCTCGCCTCCGCCGACTGCAACACCGGGGCCCGGTAACCGAGGAACAGGCCCGTCACAACGACCGCGAGCGGTCCCGAGGCGCCGATCGCGTGCGCGAGCAAGAACGCGACGTACGGCGTGACGAGGGACAGGCTCGTGTCGAGCACGGGAGCTGTGATCTTGCGCCGCAGCAGCCCCATGGCGAAAGCCACCAGCAGGCCGATCCCGGTACCGCCCACCACTGCGAGCACGAACTCGCCGGCCGCGCGGATCGGGTCGAAGGTGCTGACGATCGCGAGCACGGCGGTGTTCAGCGCGACGAGCGCGGTCGCGTCGTTCAACAGGCTCTCTCCTTCGATGACGGAACCGAGGAGCCGCGGAAGCGGTGTGCGTCGTGTCACCGCGCTGACCGCGACCGCGTCCGTGGGGGCGACCACCGCACCGAACGCGAAAGCCGCGGCGAGCGAGAGCGACGGCACGAGCGCCCACGCGGTGAACCCGACGACGACCGTTGTGAACGCCACGAGTCCGACCGAGAGCAGGAAAAGCGACTGCCGGCGGGCTCGAACGTCCGCGAGGGACGTTCGCAACGCGGCGGCGAAGAGCAAGGGCGGCAGCAAGACGGAAAGGACGAAGTCGGGTTCCACGCTCACCAGCGGCACACCGGGGATGTACGACACGGCGACGCCGATCGCCACCAAGGCGACCGGCGCCGAGCCGCCCGCTCGACGGGCCGCAGCGGACACGGCGACCGTCACGATGAGGAAGGCCACCACCCAGGCAAGAGTCTCGTTGACACTCATGCGCTTGCTCCGCAGGAAGCATTCGGTAAGCGAGCCGGCCTCGTCGGCGAACTCGACCAGGCGTCGGCTTCCCGTCGGAACGTGACGCTGCCGCGCCCGCCACACGGACCCGCGGCACGGCTGAGGCCGAACCGAGGTCCCGTCTGGCAGGGCGGCCGCCGGAGCGCCGCCGTCGGCGTCCCCTCCTCAACGCGCTGCGACCACATCGTTCGCTCCTTTGTGGGCGGGACCGGCACCGCGCCGGTGCCGTCAGCACACGCGGCCGCCGAGCGTCTGATTGGCAGCCACGCGTGCTTGGCATAACTGGATCACTTTGACCACGATCGAAGCGTGTCCCCGTCAGGGGCACCCGCACCGGGTCAGGGGTGTGAGCTGCCCCATTCGAGACCCGCCGCGCTCCGGTTCCCGAGGAGGACGCGCTGCATCACGTCGGTGCGAGAACCTCAGGGACGGACGCGCCCAACAGCCGCAGCAACGCAGCGAGTTCACGGTCGAGGAAGCGTCCGACCGCGGTGATGCGTCCGTCCCCGAAGGAACCGAGCGCGGAGCTAGGAACGTCCGAGGTCAGCAGCACGGGCTCACCTACCCGCTGCGAGATCGTGCACCTCAGCGGCGTCAGCGCCATGACGCGCGGATCGAAGCGGAACATCCGCTGCGCGAACACGTGGTTGCCGACGAGATACGTCACGCAGGAGGCCGTGCCCCCTGATATCGCCATCAAGCTGGTGGGCTCCAGCCGCCAGTAGCGCAGGAGACCATGAGGCGCGTTCTGCATCGTCCAGGTCTCGACGGTGTCCCAGTCGCGGTGTCGTTCGATCTCGGCGACGAGCCCAGGCTGATCGAACGCGGGCACGGCGCTCTCGAACGCCGCGACGACGTCGGCGAACTCCGCGACCAACGGAACGGAGAACCGGTTCCCGAGGTACTCAGTGATGTGAGAGTGCATGCGGGGACGGTATGTCCGCGTGCCACTCGCGAACATGTCCCCCCGCGGGGCACCCACGCTCGCCGTCCGCAGCCGCCCGGTGCGCAAGGCGCGCGCCCGACCTGAGGCGGTCCGCGGCCCGCAGCACCGAACGAGCGGCCGGCCATGCACCACGTCGCGGCGATTACCACCGCACAGAGGCAGCGGACCGGAGGCCGAGGCGACTACTCGAAAGCGAGCACGATCTTGTCGTGCGACTCGCCTGACTCCAGAAGGCGATGCGCTTCGGCCGCCTCCGTGATGGGCAGCACGCGGGTCCGCTTGAGGCGCAGCTTCCCAGCGGCGAGCAGGGGCATCGTGACCTCCAACGCGTCCGGAGCACGGTCCGGGCTCGGATGCGACAGGATCACCCCGGACGACGCGACGTCAGGTCCTCCGGTGAGCGTCGCGACCCGGCGAGGGTCACCAGTCGCGGTCGCGGCCGGCAGCAGTGCGCCGTGACCGGCAGCGGCGATGACCGCGTCCACACGTGCGTCGATCCGGTCGAAGACGTCAGCGCCATAGGGGACGAACTCGCCGCCCAGTTCACGGACGAGGTCCGCGTCACGCCCTTTGGCTGCTCCGATGACCCGGACGCCTTGCGCGTGCGCGAGTTGGGTCACGACGATGCCGACTGCGCCCACGGCGCCGAGCACCACCAGCGTCTCGCCTTCCACGACGCCGACCTGCCGCAACGTTCCCACCGCGGCGTCGGCCTGCGCGGGCAGCGCGGCCGCCGCTTCCCAAGTCACCGATTCGGGCTTCGGATACCAGACGGGCGTGGCAACCAGCTCGCCGTAGCCACCCTGCGCGGGCAACAGGGCCGCCACCTCATCACCGACACGCGCTTCGGCTCCTTCCCCGACGGCCTCGACGACACCGGCCGCCTCGAAACCCAACACGTCTCCGGCGCGCTGCGGGAACACCGCGGTGAGATCGCCCGCCCGGATGCGCAGATCCGTCGGCCCGACCGCCGCAGCCTTCACCCGGATGAGCACTTCACCCCGTCGCGGCTCCGGCGGCGCGACCTCCCGCCACTGCAGAACGTCTGGTCCGCCGAACTCCGTGATGACCATCGCGTGAGACATGGATGCTCCCTCAGTTGCCTATTCAAGGTCCCGCAACTCGTCGTCGCAGACACCATTCTCGAGGCGCGACCAAGAGGCCCCGCCGCACTCAGCATGACCTCGCACGCACTGACGAAGGGTGCCCCTGATGGGGACACGCCTCGAGCTGCATCGGCTCGTAGCGTCGGTCTCGCCGCCGACCCGACGTCGCGGCTTCGACCACGACGCAAGGAGCACGCAATGCCCACGTTCACCCTCCCCGACGGCATCGAGATGTACTACACCGAGCAGGGCGAAGGACAGCCGATCGTCTTCGCGCACGGCTGGCCGCTCAGCTCGGACGCGTGGCAGCCGGAGCTGAAGTTCTTCAGCGAGAACGGCTACCGCACCATCGCCCACGACCGCCGCGGTCACGGCCGTTCCGAGAAGACCGCCGTCGGCCACACCATCGACCAGTACGCGAAGGACCTCGCCGCCCTCATCGAGCACCTCGACCTGCACGACGTCATCGTGTTCGGCCACTCCACCGGCGGCGGTGAGGTCGTCCGCTACGCCGCTGAGTACGCGAACGGCCGGGTCGCGAAGGTCATCACCGCCGGTGCGATCCCGCCGATCATGGTCAAGTCGGACAGCAATCCCGAGGGTGCCCCGATCGACGTCTTCGACGGCATCCGCGCGGGTGTGCTCGAGGACGCATCGCAGTTCTGGCTCGACCTGTCCGAGAGCTTCTTCGGCGCCAATCACGGCCGCGACGTCTCGTACGGCGCGAAGCTCGACTTCTGGCGCCAGGGCCAGCTCGTGAACCTGTCCGCGGCGTACGACTGCGTGAAGGCGTTCTCCGAGACCGACCAGAACGAGGACCTCAAGGCCCTCACCGTCCCGATCCTCATCAACCACGGCGAGGACGACCAGATCGTGCCGATCGACGCGGCCGCCCACAAGGCGATCAAGCTCGTCCAGGACGGCACCCTGAAGGTCTACCCGGGCGCACCGCACGGCATCCACGGCGACTACCGCAAGGCCCTCCAGCAGGACGTCCTCGCCTGGATCAAGGGCTGACCCGCTCCCCAGCGAGACAGAAGGCGCGGCCCCACCAGGGCCGCGCCTTCCGCGTTCTACGACGCGACTTCGCCTTCCCAACTGACTTCATCGTCCACTTCCGCTCGGAGGACTCCATGAGCATCAACAACGCGGTCAAACCGCGCCTGCCACTCAACACATTCGGCATCGCCTTCGGCACGGCCGGCATCGCCGGAACCTGGACCGCAGCCACGGCGGAGCTGAACGCGCCAGCCGCAATCGGCGAAGTGATCTGGGTCGTCGCGGCCATCGTCTGGATCGTGACCATCGTCCGCTACCTCGGCCGCCCCGGAGGGTTCGCCGCAGTGAGGTCCGACCTTCGCCACCCCGTGCTCGGTCCGTTCGCAGCCTTGGTCCCCGTCATCGGCTCCCTGCTCTCCGCCCATCTCGCCACGGTCTGGCCGACCGTCGGCGCGGTCGGCGTATGGCTGATGCTCGTCCTCACCACCGCTTTCGGCGCCTGGTTCCTGACCACTCTGCTCGTCGCCCCCCGGGACCAAGTGACGTTGCACGGCGGGTACCTCCTTCCGACTGTGGCAGCGTCGCTGCTCGCTGCTCAGGGGCTCGCCACGATCGGGCACCGCGTGCTCGCGATGGGGTTCTTCTCCGCCGGGATCCTGTTCTGGCTCTTCGTCGGAAGCGTCCTCCTCGGCCGATTGATGACCGGCCCCGCGATCCCCGCGCCGCTCCTGCCGACGCTGGCGATCTTGTCCGCACCGCCCGCCGTCGCCGGAAACGCGTGGTGGGCGATCACCGAGGGGTCGCCGTCCGTCGTCCACACCGTCCTCACGGGCACGATGGTGGCGTTCCTGCTCCCGCACCTGTTCCTCATCCGCCGCTACTTGGCCAGTGGATTCGCGATCGGCTTCTGGGCGATGACGTTCACGGCGGGTGCGAGCGCGACCTACGGGGTGAGGGTGCTGACCTCGGCAGGCGACGGATGGGTGTATCTGGCGGCCTCCTGGCTCGTCGTGGGGCTCGCGACACTCCTCGTCGGGGCGATCGCCGTACGGTCGGTGGCCCTTCTACGGCAGCGAAGCGCCGACCCCCGACCGGTCGTGCCCGGGCGGGTCATCAGCTGATCGATCGCGAGTTCGACCAGCGGACGAGGGCGCGCGCCCGTCCAGACCGACGCGAGGTCGGCTGGGCGGGTGCGCGCCCTCGTCTCTGAGAGCCGCCGCGACGTGGGTCCCTAAGCCTTTTCTTTCCGCCTCTCGATCACCCCGTGCTCGGGCGGCTTGTTCCGCTGCGACGCCTTGGTCGGTTCTTCTCCCGCGCGTGGTCAAGAAGCGGCAGGAGGGAGGGTGCTCGGGGTCACGGCGCTGCGATGGCGGGTGCCCCCAAAGCGTGATCGGTGGCGGTAGGGGATGGCATACGGGACAGTAGGGCGATGGACGACTTCTACGATCACGAACCCGTCACGGACGAAGAACTCGCCGACATGCCAGAGGACCAGCGCCTGCGGGCGAGCCTCATCCGTCAACTCATGGAAGAAGCGCGCTCCGCTCGTGACGCCTTCGAGGCGGCCAACACGGCCTACGCGAACACCTGGGACGTTTCCCCCGCGCGGACTGCCGAGGACGCCGAACGAGCCCTCGCCGACCTCCTCGAAGTGGGACGCCTCTACGAGGCTTACCAGAACGCGGAGAAGGAGACCTTCGCGCTTCTCAGATCTGGGGACGACGTGCCTCGGGAGCCGTGACGGGATAGAGAGAGGGCAATGGCCGCCGCCGCACGGAGGAGAGCAGTCCCGCGCGGACCCTTCGCCTAGTCAGCACAACACTCCGCGCGTCCTAGGACTGCCCAGGGCCGGCGGCTGCGCGTGACAGGAAGAAGTCGTGGTAGCACGGCTCGTTCGGAATCAGTCGTTCGTGAACGAGAAGCTCGATCTCGGCCGGCGATCGCAGTCCGCGACGATGCCACTCCTTCGGGTCGTTCCGAAGCTGAAGGAGCAGGTCAGGCGTCATGAGGCACCCACTTGTCGATCAGCGCGCCGGGCCACGTACCGCGGTCACCGCCGACGACTGCGAGGTCCACGCAGGGAGGCACCATCGATGACGCGCCGTTCGCGACATGCTCGCTCCCGAGCACCGGCTTGAATCCGTTCCGCACGACAACGCCTCCCTCGACTGACGATCGAAGTGCGCCAGCTCTTCGAAGCTAGGGCAGGCGACGGCCGCCAACGTGCCCCTCTCGGAGTCATATACATGGCAGGGACAGGCACGCGCTGAGCCGGCACCGGCGAGACCTAGACCACCTTGCAGGCCACTTCGGTCTGAGACGTGCGATCGCGCGGGCCGCAACCCACGATGCGGCGTCGCGGCCACCTATGATTGCGCCATGGCTGCGACCTTGCTGATCGGGCGTGACGCACACGTCGCTGCCGTGCACGACAGCATCGAGGCCGCGGCAGAAGGCCGAGGAAGCGGCCTGCTGATGATCGGCGACCCGGGCATCGGGAAGTCCGCGCTGGCGGAGGTGACTGCCCGCTCCGCACGAGCGCAGGGCTTCACCGTGCTCTCGTGCGCGGGTCTGAGGAGCGGGTCGACGACGGGGTTCGCTGGGCTGCACGAGCTGCTCCGCCCCGTACTCGATGGCGTCGAGAAGCTGCCCCCGCGGCAGCGGGCGGCACTGGAAGTCGTCCTTGGCGTCGGAGATGGCGAAGGAGTCGATCCGCTGCTTCTGGCGCTGGCGGTGCTCGCGCTCATCGAAGACGCAGCCCAGGAGGCACCGGTTCTCCTCCTGGTCGACGATCTGCACTGGCTCGACCCCTCGACAGCTGACGTCCTCGCACTGTTGCCGCGGCGCCTGGCCAACACGAAAGCGTTGGTCGTCGCGTTCACCCGTCCGGTCCCCGACGGTGCGGGTCGCGAGGTCGACTTCCAGACGTCACTGACACTGACGCCCCTGGACGCGAGCCAGGCGCAAGCGCTCATAGACGAGAAGGCCCCCGACATCAGCGCGGCCGTCCGCGACCGGATCCTGCGCCAGTCCCTGGGGAACCCCCTCGCACTGTCGGAGCTGTCGAGCGAGCAGTCCTCGATTGCGTACATCGACGGGCCTCTGCCGGTGACCTCCCGCATCGAGCAGGTGTTCCTCGCTGAGGCGAATCGGCTAGCGCCCGAGACTCGCCAGGCGATGCTGCTCGCCGCCGCGGGCGAAGGGGCCCCCGCCGCCGAGATACTCGCCGCCGCGGCCGCCTCACGGCTCAGCCAGGACGACTTCGCTGCGGCTGAACGCGCACGGCTCCTGGTTCTCAAAGACAACCGTTTCTCGTTCCGGCACCCGCTCATCGGCTCAGCACTGTACGAAGCGGCGGACTTCGCTTCTCGCGCCGCAGCCCACAAGGTGTTGGCGACCGTGACGGAGGATCCCGCTCGACGCACCCGTCATCGCGCTGCCGCGACTGTGGGTTGGGACGAGGAGATCGCCCGAGAGCTTGACGACGCGGCCTTGAAGGCGTCACGTCGAGGCGCCAAGTCCGAGGCCGTGGCCGCGTGGCGACGTGCCGCCGAGCTTTCCCCGTCAGCCGGGGCACGGGCCCGTCGCCTGGTCGAGGCAGCGGAAGCAGCCAGGCAAGGCGGCGATCCTCAACTTTGCGGCCGGCTCCTGGACGAAGCACAACCGGCCGAAACCGACGTCGCCACTCTGCTGCAATTCGCCCGGACCGAATGGGTCCTGAGCATGACCGCGGACTATCGGGGTCGCAGCGCTGAGCAGTTACTGGCACTCGCGGAAAGCTTCGTCGAGCCGAATGCTCGAGTGGAGGTCCTGGTCTGGGCAGCCGCGAAGTGCTACATCCTGCAGGAACCGGCGGCCTTGCGCGCACGTGTCGCCGACGCGGTGGCTTCGGCGACACAAGACGAGACGCTAGCGCTTCGCGACGTCGCGTTGATTCTCTCCAACCCGACGCAAGGATTCAGTGCGGAGGCCCTCGCAGAGTTCCGCGGCGAGGTAGACGAGACTCATGGCATCCTCCTCAACTGCCTCGCCTTCTGCGCGGAGGAATTGAACGACTTCGCTCTCGCGGAACTGTGCTGGACCACCGGCGTCGACCTCTTCCACGCTGCGGGTCGAGTCAGCGACGAGGCGACTGCGATCTGCGGCCGCAGCACCGTCCGGCTGAACCGCGGCCGCATCGACTCAGGACTTGAGGACGCGGAACTCGCCCTCCGGCTCGCTCAGGAATTGAACATGCCGATTGTGGCCGGGATGGCCGGGGCGGCGCTCGCGCGGGGCCGCGCGATGCGTGGCGAGCATCAAGCCGCGACATCGGCGCTCTCTCTCGTCGCTCAGCTTCCGGGCGCGCCTGCGTTCGCCCGCGTCGCCGCGACCACCGGATGGGCCGCCGCGATCGTCGCCGCGAACGACGGCAACCACGGCAAGGCCGCAGACGAGTTGGGCCGAGCCATGCAGTACGGCCCCGTCGCTTTGTGGGCTGGTGCGGAACTCGCCGAGGCGGCGATTCATGCCGGACGGCGGCAGACGCTCATTGAGTGGCTCTCGATGGCCGACGCGGCGGCAGGCACCGGTGCTCCAGCAGTCGACGTCGTCGTCGCCCGCGTCCGCGCCCTCCTCAGTGCCGGTCCAGACGCCGAGGACCTCTTTAGAGCGAGCCTCGAAGCGGGCCAGGCTCCGTCCGTGCCCGCCATCCACCTCGCTCGGACCCAGCTCCTGTACGGCGAATGGCTACGCCGGGAGCGGCGCATCGTCGAGGCCCGAGAATTCCTGTCGAACGCTTTGGAGACGTTCGAGTCACACCGCTTGGTCAAACTCGCTGACCGTGCCCGGGAAGAGCTGCGCGCCGCGGGGGTGCGAACGGCCAGCCTGCCGGAGACCCTCGCCGAAAAGTCGGCGGTGGTGGCTCCACTGACCTCGCAAGAACTCGTCGTGGCGCGCCTCGCGTCTCGCGGCATGACGAACAAAGAGATCGCGGATCAGATGTACCTGTCCCACCGTACGGTCGGGTCTCACCTGCGACGGGCGTTCAGCAAGCTCGGAGTGACCCGACGTTCTCAGCTAGCTGGCGTCGTCGCGCTTCGCACGACCGCGGCTTAGGGCTCCGCCCGTTCAATCTGCGTCATTCAGCCGATGTGCACCTATGCGTCGCTTGGCGAGACTTGCGTCATGCCGGTCCCCCGGCACCGGCGGAAGGAACGCAGACTTGCAGGCATCGCGGACTCCACTCGGCGAATACCTTCGGGCCCGTCGGGCGCTCATCTCGCCGGAGGACGTCGGCCTTCCCATCGCCTCCCGGCGGCGGGTCGCGGGGCTCCGGCGGGACGAGGTCGCTCAACTCGCAGACGTCAGTGCCGGCTACTACTTGCGGCTGGAACAAGGGCATGACAGCAGGCCCTCTGCGCAGGTGCTGCAAGCGCTCAGCCGCGCCCTTCAGCTCGACGCGTCGGCGTTCGAGTACATGTCGAGGCTCGTCCAGATCCAGACGAACGGGCGGCGCCCGATGAAGAAGGAGTCGCTCACTCCGCAGACGCAAGCGAGCATCCACGCGCTGTTCTCTCAGTGGAAGCACACGCCGGCCTACCTCATGGACGGAAACCAGGACGTCCTGATGTCCAACGACCTCGCCCGAGCGATGGCGCCGGGGGCCCTTGAACCGGGAGTCAATCTTCCGCTTCTCGTCTTCTCCGAGGGTTGGCGGGCCGCCGATCCGGACTGGGAGGACACGGCTGTTCGCACCGCCGCCACGCTTCGACACGGTTCGGACCCGACGGACCCGCGCCTGCACGAGATCGTCGGCCAGCTGTACCTGCGCAACGCAGACTTCCGTCGTCTTTGGGCGCGGCACGATGCTCGGCCCCACTACGTGGGACCGATAGACCAGGTCATCGCCCCCTTCGGCGCGGTCAGTCTCACCTGTCAGACGCTCATCGTGCCCGGCACCGAGGGCCATGTCCTCGTGGTGTTCCACGCCGAGCCGGGCACGGTCGCCGCGACGGCTATCGACTCCCTTCGCGAACGTGTCACGGACAGTCACCCAGCCGCCGAATCGATCCGGATGCAGTCCGTAGCCTGACCTGGGTGGCGCGCGCTGGCCGCAGCAGCGTTGCTCATGTCGCGCCTCGGTGACGGCACGCCCAGCGCGAGATGGGCTCTACGCGCCCGGAGGACGTGTACGTCGGCACCGGTTCACGCTGAGGGGCCGGCGCGCGAAGCAGCGCACGGGCGACGAGGCCGGCCGCCGGCTCCCGTCAGTCCCGTTCCGCAGGCCTGAGGGTGGCGAGAGCGTCGATCGACCGGGGGTCTGCCCCTCGCCAGACGAGCAGGGTGTCTCCCTCCGATCCGGGCACGCGGAATCGGTGGTAGGCAAGGTCGAAGGTGCCGACCCGGGCATGCTTGAAGCGGAAGACGCCGTCGGGCGCTTCGCCGCTGACGTCAGCCCACGACCGTGCGAAGGCGTCGCTCAACGATGCCAGCTCCCCGACGAGACTGACGTACGCCGCGTCCTCGCCCTGTGTCTCGAGTGCTTCACGCAGCTCTGCGGCGACCCGCGCGTGTTTCACGGGGACGTCGCCGAGCGAGCGGTCGAGTTCCTCGTTCAGGAACGCCGCGCGCGCGAGATTCGACCCAACGCGAAACGTGGGCTGGACGATACCCGCAAGCTCGTTCGACACGACGACGTTGAGGTGTCGGTCGTACACGAGCGCCGGCACGTTCGTCCATGGGCCGATCAGCTGGCCGAGCTTCGCGCGGCGGTCCAGGGCGTCAGTGTCTTGGGGCATCTTTGCAGAGTAAGCCTCCCCACACGCGTGAAAGTGCCCCCGACAGGGACACGCTCGCCGACATTGTGTTCGGCTTTCTCGATCCTCCTCTCGGTGCCTTGCCGCGTACTCTGCCGGAGGGTGATCGAGTTGCCGTGCTTCTTCCGGGAAACTGCCGAAAAACTGCATGGACTACCTGCCGCAGGTTTGATTCCCTTAGTGAGCGGTTACAGTACCCGCAAGTCTTGGTTCGGAAGGACGGTCCGCAGCGAATGTCTGACACGGATCCCTCTCCGCTCGGGGACTACCTGCGCGCCCGTCGAGCACTCCTGAAGCCCGAGGACGTAGGCCTCAAGAGCCTGAACGTGCGGCGAGTCGCCGGGCTGCGCCGGGACGAGGTGGCTCAGCTGGCCGGCATCAGCCAGGAGTACTACTTGCGGCTCGAACAGGGGCGCGACCGTCAGCCCAGCGGGCAGGTCATCGAAGCGCTCGGTCGGGCGCTACAGCTCGACGACGGTGCCCTTGAATACCTCCGGCGCCTCGCCCGTATAGCGTCCGGCGAGCACAAGCATCAGACCGAGCCGGAGATGGCAGACCGGATCGAGGAGGGGCTCCGGGCGCTGCTGGCGCAGTGGACCGACACACCCGCATACATCATGGACGGCAATCAGGACGTCATCGTCGTCAACGAACTTGCGACCGCGATGACCGGCGGCGGACTCGCAGAGGGCGTGAACCTGCCCCTAGCGGTCTTCACCCCGGAGGCACGCCTGGGCTTCGAGGACTGGGACGAGACCGCCGCGCGCACCGTCGCCACGCTGCGGTTCAACAGTGACCCGTTCGACCGTCGCCTACAGGAAATCGTCGGTCTTCTGTCCGTTCGAGACGCCGACTTCAGACGTCTCTGGGCTCGCCATGACGCTCACCCGCATCATCTCGGACCCGTGCGGCAATTCGTTGCGGGGTTCGGTTTCGTGACCCTGGACTGTCAGACGCTCCTGGTCCCTGGCGGTCGCGGCCACGTCCTCGTCGCGTTCAACGCCACACCCGCTACCGAGGGTGAGACCGCTTTGAACACACTCCGACGGCAAGAGGCGATTTCACGCGACACGGCTACTACGGGCGACGCGGCCCCGTACGCGCCGATTCGTAATGCGGTCTTGGGGAACGAGAGAACTACTCTCGATCACGTCGACGCTATTGCCGGCTAGTGCTCGCTGATCTGCGCCGCGAATAGCCGAACGAGTTCGTGCGTTCGATACCGCACATCGTGCAGAGGCTCGATCATTCCGAGGTCGGCAAGACGGTCGAGAATGCCGACGGTCTCAATCTCGGCTAGCCCGGACGTCACGGCGACATCCGCGGCATTGAACGATGCCGAACTCTCGCGGCCGATGGCACGGAATGCTTTCCTCTCTTGCTCGTCGAGCAAGCGATAGGACCGGTTGATCGAACTCGAGACGCTGAGGTCTCCGGCGACGAGTGCCGCGAGCCGGCCGGTCTCCGGGCGGAGTCGTATCAGGAGATCCTCCGCGTTCATATGCGGGTAGGCGAGGAGGCGGTCCGCGACGATGCGGAGCGCGAGGGGCAAGCCCGCGCACAGCCGCGCAAGCTCTGCGAGTTCCTCGTCGCCGACGCTCCCGGCCGGAGCGGTCATCCTCAGCTGTCTGGCGGACTCGCTCTCCGGCAGCGGTTGCAGTACGACTCGTGAGGTCTCGGCGCCGATGAACCGTCGACGGGTCGTTGCGATGACCGCCCGTGGCTCCGCGGCATCGATCACGCGCAGCTGCGCTTCCGCGCTGACGTCCTCGAGATGAACGACTGTCGGGTGGTCCGCGCACCAACGCACCCAACTGTCCATGGCGGACGACGGGGTCCATGGAATCGTATTGACACACTGACTGAGCGCGATCCGAAGGATCGCGAACAGGGCCTCTGGGCTGTCATCGAAATCGGCGAGGTCGACGAACACTCGATGGCCGTCGGGGAGGACGGTCGCGGTCGCCTCGACGGCGAGTGCCGACTTCCCGACGCCTGGCAGGCCGGAAATCACCGCGGTGGAAGGCTCGTCGCCCTGGAGGAGCCGCGCGAGTTTCGCGATCTCCTCCGACCGTCCGACCAGACTCGTCGCGCGCGCAGGAGGGATTCCCTGATCGGGACGGCCCGCACCTTCGAGCAGAGCCGCCCAGAGCCACGCCCGTTCTTCCTCGTCCAAGTCCATCCCTTTGGTGAGCGCCTCGAGGGTTCGTGGATGTGGGCGTGCGCTCCGGCCGCGCTCGAGGTCGCTGATGGCTCGAATGCTGACGCCCGAACTGGCTGCCAGTCCTTCGAGCGTCATGCCGGTGCTGATCCGTAGCGACCGGAGCCGGTCGGCGAACGATGTGGTCATCTGGTTGGGTCCTCGCCGGCAACACCGCCGCCGCCGACCTTCCGCATTCGCACGCGGGCGGTCGCTGTCCGTTCAACGGGACGGACGACCCTGACGCGGGGTTCCGGTCGCCCGACGGAGCCGATCTGAAGCACCTCAGAGCCACCGAACGCGCGTTGCGTAGCGGACACGGTGTCACTCATGCCGATGACGTTAGGAGTTGGGTGGCCCGCGTCCCCACGACCGGAACGTCAGCTTTCGCTACAATCCCGCCATGACTGTTGACGGTCCGCATCGAGTCGTTGTCCTCGCGCAGGACGGGGCGTACCCGTTCGAGTTAGGGATTCCGTCCCGGGTGTTCGGTGCCACGGACGGCGCGTACGTGGTGGATGTGTGCACTCCGACCGGCGCACCGATCATGACCAACGCCGGGTTCTCGGTTGTGCCCTCCGTCGGGCCCGAGGCGCTCGGGCTCGCTGACACGGTCATCGTGACGCCGATCGATCCCTGGTCGCTGCGATCGGAACTCTCCGCCGAGGTGGCCGACGCGCTGGAGCGGGTGCGGCCGTCGGCTCGGCTTGTCTCCATCTGCACCGGAGGTTTCACCCTCGCGGCCGCCGGGCTGCTCGAGGGCCGCAAAGCCGCGACGCATTGGCAGTGCGCGCCGTTGTTCCGTTCGTGGTTCCCGCAGATCGAGTTGGACGAGAACGTCCTGTTCACGGGTGATGGCGGCGTCCTCACCTCAGCCGGAGCCGCCGCGGGCATCGACCTGTGCTTGCACCTCATCCGAGAGGACCATGGCGCGGAACTGGCTAATTACGCCGCACGGCGCTGCGTGGTGGCACCGCACCGCGAGGGCGGACAGGCGCAGTTCATCGAGCGTCCCGTTCCAGACGCACCTAACCTTTCGACCTCGGGCGCCCGCGCGTGGGCGCTCGAGAACCTGTCAGAAGCATTGACCACCGCGGCGTTGGCGAGGCGAGCGCACATGAGCGAGCGGACGTTCATGCGCAAGTTCGTCGCCGAGACCGGAATCCCTCCGCGCAAGTGGATCACGCAGCAGCGTGTCGTCGCGGCGCGGCGGCTGCTCGAGACCACCGACCTCAGCATCGACGACGTGGCGACCGCCGTGGGGTACTCCACGGCGACGTCGCTGCGTCGTCACCTCACCGCGCAGCTCGGCGTGGCTCCGAACGCGTACCGGCAGGCGCACAAGGTCATCAGCTGACGGCCGCTGCCGAGGATGCCACTTTCGCGCCGTGCCTGATGATGTGCGCCGCTCGCTCCGCGATCGCCAGAACCGTCGCGTTGGTGTTCGCGCTGACCATCTCCGGCATGACTGACGCGTCGACGACGCGAAGCGCGTGAACGCCGTTGACTCGCAGTTCCGGATCGAGCACTGCGTCCGCATCCGTCCCCATCCGCGCGGTGCCCGCTCCGTGCCAGTAGAAACCGGTCAACTCCCGAAGACGCCGTGCCAATGCCTCATCGGTGTCGGAGCCCGCGCCGGGCAAGACCTCGAACTTGGTGAACGGCTGGAGCTGGCCCGACCGGACCAGTCCCCGGACCAATTCGACTCCAGACTGCAGTCGCCGCAAATCCTCCGGCGCGCTGAGGAGACCGGGGTCCACGAGGGGTGGAACGACGATGTCCGCGCTGGCGATGGTGACCGAGCCGGTGCTCTCCGGACGTAGCACCGCCACTCCGACCGCCACTGCACTGCCGCCGTCCGGAGTGTCGTTCCGCATCACGAACAAGTGCAGGTCGGGCGTGGTCTGAGCGGCATCGCTGTAGACCAGCGCTCCGGCCTCGACCCGTTGGTCCTCCGATGGCACCGGCCGATTAGACGGGTACGCCATGATGACCAGCGGGTGGTCACGGAAGTTGCGACCGACCTCCGGACGGTCGACGACGACCGTCACGCCCAGACGGGTCAGCGCCTCCGCCGCACCGATCCCGGAGACCTGCAGGAGCTGTGGGGTGCCGATGACTCCTGCGCAGAGGATCACTTCCCGGTGCGCCACGACCGACTCGGTCGCCCCATGCCTGCTGAACTCGGCGCCGACGCAGCGCTTGTCGTCGTCGAACCGAAGCCGAGTGACCGTCGCGTCCGGGACGATGCTCAGATTGCGGCGCGAGCGCACATCGCGTGTGAGGTAGGCGTCCGCGACGGTCATCCGAGCGCCATCGCTGATCGCCAGAGGGAAACGTCCCACCCACGCGTTGCGGAGGTTTCCGAACGCCGAGATGGCGGCGTCGGTGAATTCGTTCTCGGGTTCTGCGCGGACGCGAAATGGACCGGTCGTGCCGTGGGTCGCCTCCGTCGTGTCCGGGGCGACTGCCTCCGCCTTCCGCAGGAAGGGAACCAGGTCGTCGAAAGTCCAGCTGATGGTCGCGTCTGACGGCCAAGAGACGAAGTCGCTTCGCTGCGGCCAGACGTGCATCATCGCGTTGATCACACTCGTACCCCCGACCGCCTTCCCCCGGGGATAGGCGATGGCACGCTCGCCTGCCCCTGACTGCGCGGTGGTGACGAACCCCCAGTCAAGTTCGGTCTGCGCGAGCGACCGCCACGTGTGGGGATCCGCCGCCGCACCGCCCTGCGAGTCGGAGCCCGCTTCGAGGAGAATGACGCGCACCGCGGGGTCCTCCGAGAGCCGCGCCGCCAGGACCGAACCGGCCGTCCCGGCTCCGACGATCAAGTAGTCAGTGGTTATCACGGCCATGCGCTTCCCTATTCGTGTTCACGTGCCGCCACGCCCCGAGGACGGCCGAGGTTGCACGACGCTTCAGTCCATCGGGCGGTGGACCCGACGACGCGACGCTAAGCAAAAGCGGCGCGAGCATCGTGTCCCCACTTGGGGCAGGCGAGCACCGTCCGAAGGCCCGGGCGGCCGCATAGGCTGCCGGCGTCGCGTCCTAGCCCGGTCGCATTGAAGGAGGTTCGGTGCCACCGTGGACGGCGAGAGTGCGCCCCCGGGATCTGTGGCGAATGTGAGGGCCAGCCACAAGTCGAGGGCGCCGAGCAGGAACTGATCCGGGTGCGCGCCGTGAGCGACTTCGGAGCAAAAGCACGAGGACGAGGACGAGGACTGGGAATACCTGACGCGTCAGGTAGTTGAGGAGCGTGTGGCTGAACGTCTGAATCGACAGCAATTGGACGCCTGGCAGCGCCTGCAGGTGGTGACCGAGCGCCTGAGGCGTGTGGTCGGCCGGGACCTCCGAGTGGACGCGGACCTCTCGGAAGCGGAGTTCACAGTCCTCGCGCACATCGTCGAGGCCGGGGGCGCCGCTCGTCCGGGCGAGTGCGCTCGGTCGATGGGCTGGGACTCGAGCCGCGTCGCCCATCAGCTCCGCCGGCTCGAAGCACGGGGGTTGGTGATCCGCAACGCCGGCACCCCAGGAGACGGCCGCGGTGCCGTCATCGCGCTGACCGAGTCGGGTCGCGTCGCGCACCGCGCCGCGGTGGGCCCGCATCTTCGTGCCGCGGCGAATTGGTTCGCTGACGCGTTGACGTCGGAGCAAATGGGCCACCTTGACGACGCCTTGATCTCGATCGCGGCGCATTTGGACCGGCTCAAGACCGGCGACGCAGACGGAAGTAGGGAATGAAGGAAATGACGAACCTCACCGATGAAGGCACCTGGGAGACCGCGCCTGCGGACCTGCGGGGGCGGACGGTGGTCGTCCTCGGCGGCAGCGGTGGTGTTGGCGAAGGTGTCGTCGCGTCGGCGCTTACCGCCGGGGCGACGGTGATCGCGACCGGTCGGGACCGGAGCCGCCTCGACGCGCTGGCCGCTCGGCTGCAGGCTGACGGGCTCGGGGAGAGACTCCAGACACGGCTGCTTGACGCGATGAGTGAGCACTTGGATTTGGACGTGGCGAACTTGGCGGGTGAGTTCGGCCCGTTCGACGGGGTCATCGTCTCGGTTGCGTCGTGGGGTGGACAGGGCCGGAAGGCAGCGTTGGACCTCACCGATCAGGAATGGCAAGACCTTCTCGACGGGAACCTGACGAGTGTGTTCCGCCTCTTCCGGGCGTTCCTGCCGCACGTCACTTTCGGCGGCGCGATGATGCAGCTGAACGGCTTGAGCGCGGACCTGCCGTTCCCGGGCAGCGCCGGGGTCGCGTTGAGCGCGGCCGCGACGAAGTCGTTGACTGTCACGCTGGCCGCCGAGCTGAACGGGCAGGGCCCGCGCGTCCACCAGCTCGTCTTGGGCGTTGTGCGCACCCGTGCGCGTCAGCGGGCGGGGATCGACGACCCTCGTTGGATCGACGCCACCCAGATCGGCGCCCACGTCGCGCACCTCGTCGCCGGCAGCAGCCCGCTGTCCGACGCCCCGCTGCAGTACTTCGTCGACCGTGCGACCGGCCCCGTCGCAGGCCAGACACGCTGATCGGGGTAGGACATGAGAATCGTCACGCCGACGGACGCCGCGTATGAGGGCGTGCGTCACGTCTACTCCGCCACCGGAAGCCCGGCGCGGGTGTTCTTGCCCGCGACGACGGCGGACGTGGCTGAAGCGCTGGCCGTCGCTCGTGCGGCGGACCGGCAGCTCGCCATCCGAAGCGGTGGCCACGGCATCAGCAGCATCGCGACCAACACCGGCGGCGACGTCATCGACCTGCGGGCGTTGCGCGACGTCGAGCACCTCGGCGGGCGCCGCGTGCGCGTCGGGCCAGGGGCCCGCTGGGGTACGGTCGCTCACGCGCTGAGCGGACTCGGACTCGCTATCAGCTCCGGCGACTCGGGAGACGTCGGCGTCGGCGGACTGGCCACCACGGGCGGCATCGGCCTTCTCGGACGTGCGCACGGCTTGACGATCGATCATCTGGTGCAGGCGGAGATCGTCACGGCGGACGGCGAGACGCACGTCGTCTCCCACCAGCATGAACCGGACCTGTTCTGGGCGGTCCGCGGGGCGGGCGCGAACGTCGGCATCGTCACGAGCTTCGAGTTCGAGGCGGCCGTCGTCCCTGCCGTCGTGCAGGTCACCGCCGTGTACCGGCCGGACGACGTAGCCGCGTTCCTCGTCCGGTGGGGGTCGATCGTCGAGTCGGCACCACGGAGCGTCTCCGCGTTCCTCTACCTCGGCGGTGGCGCGCAGGCATTCGCGCAGGCGACCATCGTGTTCGACGGTCAGGACGTGGACGCGGCCGGAAGGGCTGTGGGACCGTTCCTCGCGCTCAAGGGCTTGGTCGGCCAGCGCGGAGTCGTCACCCCGTACGCGAACGTGCCGCTCACAAGCGGCGCGGCGCACTCCGGCCAGCAGCGCGCGACCACGCACAGCGGACTGCTGACGCATCTCGATGGGGCAGCGGCGGAGCCCATCGCCGCCATGCTGGAGAATGGCAGCGCCGACATGGTGCAACTCCGCGCGGCCGGAGGCGCAATCAACGACGTGGCACCGACCGCCACCGCATACGCGCATCGGCACCAGAACATGTCGGTGACCGCGGTGTCTGTCGGCGGCGGACCTGCCTTCGACGCCGCGTGGGCGCCGGTTCACGAGCGCACGGACGGCATGTACTTGAGCTTCGAGAGCGACCACCACCCCGACCACGTCTCCGAGGCGTTCCCCGAGCCCACCCTGGGACGCCTGCGGGCCATCAAGTCGGTCTGGGACCCGGACGACGTCTTCAACCAGAACTTCGACGTGGCGGTCGTGACGAAGTGACCTTCTCGCCGTTGCGTTGAAAGCGCCGATCGATTCGGACAGGGCCGCCACGCGGCACAACCCCCGTCCCGAGCAAGGAGAACAACCAATGTGGGCGCGTCTCATCCTCAGCGTGGCCGTTCGCGCCTACTTCGCACGCACCCGCGCGTCGTACATGCGGCTTCCTCGCCCTGACGGTGTGAAGTTCGTGCGAGCCGACGGGCCCGAGCCCGTCTCGGTTCTCATCCTGGGCACGGACGCGGCCAGCGGTTGGGGTGTCCGCAGCCATGAACTGGGCCTTCCCGGTTTCTTCGCCCGCGCCCTTCGCCAGCGTCTGGGCCGTGGCGTGACGGTCGAACTCGCAGAGACACCGGCGGGCGTCGTCTCCGATCTCGTGCGACTGGCCGCGGCGAGGTCACAGTGGGAGGTGGACGCCGTCCTGATCGTCGGCGGCATCGCTGACGCAGCGCAGCTGCGAGACGCACGACAGTGGCGTTCTGGTCTGGAGGACATCGTCCGGATCTCTCGCTGCTCACCGTCATGCCCGAAAGCCTTCATCGTGGGGATGCCACAGCCGAGCGTCCTCCCCGGCTTCCGTTCCCGCCCGAATGGGTTGATCGACCGGCAGGCGGACACCCTGAATCGCGAGTCGGCGGATTTCTGCGCGCAGACCAGGCACGCGACGTATATCCCACCGCGAACCGGCCGGGACCGCGACGACGACCGACTGCGGTCGTCGAACGACTACCGGCTGCTTGGTACCCACGTCGCCGAGGCGGTCGCTTTCAGCTTCGAGTGACCGCGCGAGGGCGCGCGATCCTGCAGGCGCTCATCGGGCGGCCGGCCCTACGGAACGACGAAGGCGCCACCGGCGATCCCGCCGGTGGCGCCTTCCTCAGCTGAACAGACGAACGAACAGCTGTGTCAGTCGGGTCGGCCGTAGGTCTCCAAGAGACGCAGCCAGATCTCGTTCATCGTGGGATACGCGGGCACCGCGTGCCAGAGCCGATCGATCGGCACTTCGCCCGCCACCGCGACGGTCGCAGCGTGCAGCATCTCGGCGACGTCCTGGCCGACGAACGTCACCCCGAGCAGGACGCCGCGATCCTCGTCGACGATCATCTTGGCGCGACCGCTGTACCCGTCAGCTTGCAATGACGCGCCGGCCACGTGACCGAGTTCGTACTGCACGGCCCGGATCGTGAAGCCCTGCTCGCGCGCGGCCGCTTCGGTGAGCCCGACGCTTGCGACCTCCGGGTCGGTGAAGGTCACCTGCGGGACCGCGGCGTGGTCCGCGGTGGCGACGTGGGCACCCCACGGCGCGTCCTGCAGCGCGGTGCCGAGGTGGCGGGCTGCGATCGCCTCGCCGGCAGCGCGCGCCTGATACTTGCCCTGATGGGTGAGTAGCGCCCGGTTGTTCACGTCGCCGACCGCGTACAGCCAGTCGGTGCCTTCCACCAGCATCGTGTCGTCGACGTGGAGCCATTCCCCTGGCGTCAACCCGACCGCGTCGAGGCCGAGGTCCCGTGTGTGCGGTGACCGGCCGGTGGCGGCGAGGACTTCTTGCGTGACAACGGTGGTGCCGTCCTCGAGCTGCGCGGTGACCATTCCACTGTCGTCCCGCGACACTCGCTTCGGGGTGACGTCGGTTCGGACGTCCACTCCTAGTTCGCGCATGCCGACCGCGACGAGTTCGCCCGCGAAGGGCTCCATCCCTCCGAGCAACGTGTGGCGGGCGACGAGCGTCACCTTGGACCCGAGTGAGGCCCATGCCGTCGCGAGTTCGGTTCCTGCGACGCCGCCGCCGATGACGAGGAGGCTCTCCGGAACGGACTGTGCGCTGGTGCCTTCTCGCGTGCCCCAGGGCTTCGCCTCGGCGAGGCCGGGGACGTCCGGGAGGGCGTGCAACGAGCCGGTCGCGATGACGACGGCGGCGCGTGCGGAGTACGTGGCGCCGTCGACCTCGATCTGGTTCCTGCCAGTGATACGGGCGTGCCCTCGGATGAGGGGGATGTCGGCGGAGCGCAGCCACGCGACCTGCCCGTGGTCCTTCCAGTTCGACGTGAACGCGTTCCGGCGGGCGAAGACGCGCTCCGCGCTGACGGCACCGGTCACGGCCTGCTTGGCGCCGTCGAGGCGTTTCGCCGCTGCGAGAGCGTGTCCGCTTCGGAGGAGGGCCTTGGAGGGCATGCACGCCCAGTACGAGCATTCACCGCCGACGAGTTCCGACTCGACGATGGCGACGGAGAGGCCACGCTTGTGGGCGTAGTCCGCCGCGTTCTCGCCGGCCGCTCCTGCGCCGATGACGATGAGGTCGTAGGCGCTCTCAGTCATCGCTCCACGTCCGTGAAGAGACCGGTGAAGGTGCCGCCTGCGGACGCGAGCTGGCCGAAGAACGCGCCGCCGGGCTCGGACGCGACGGCTGCGGCGGCGTCGTCGTACGTCGCGAAGTAGAGGTCGAGCGTTCGGTGGGCGGGGGTGGGCGTGCCGTCTTCCTTCGGCCACACCTTGCCGGACTCGATTCGCTGGAGGGCCGGGATCTTGCTCGCACTCTCGAGCAGGGACGGGACGTGCTCCTCGAACGCGGAGACGTTCTCGGGGTTGTCGATGATGAGCGTGATCTTGGTGGTCATGATGCTTCCTTCGGTGCGTTCGTGCGTGTCGTCATTCGGGTTCGACCCGCGATCGGCACGTCGGGGTGCCGGTCGCCATGCTGATCGAAAGGGTTTTCGTCCGCCGGCGGCCAGGGGGCAGGGGGCCAGCGGCCGGCTGGCCCCCGGTTCTTCGGTCGCTAAGCGGGGTTCCGCTGCGGGCGAGACGACGAGTCGCCGTTCGCCGAGGCGAGAGCCTGGTATCGGTGATGCACCGGCGCGGCCAGGGACGCTCGCGCCTGACGGGTCAGGTCGTCTGCGAGCACCTCGTGAGCGTCGCTCTCCACCCCTCCGAGCACCGTTCGGACGACGTCGGCCGGATCGTTCTTCGGCATGTCGCCGGGCGTCATCGGAGTGTCCGTGAACGCCAGGTACGCGCCGACGACCTGCACGCCGTCGGGCGCGAAGTCCAAACGCATCGAGTCCGTCGCGGACCAGAGCGCCGCCTTCGACGCGCTGTACCCATTGCCGACCGCCAGCCAACTGAGAACGGACGCCACGTTCACCACGGCGCCGCGGGAGCGTCGCAGGGCACCCGCGAACGCCCGAGTGACCAGCAACGGTCCGAAGAAGTTGGTCTCCATCTGCTCGCGGACACCGCCCAGGTCGCCGTCGATGAGCGATCCCGAGCGGAGCACCCCGGCGTTGTTGACCAGGACGGAGACGTCGTCCGCCGCCACGGCGGCCGCGTGCACGGATTCCTCGTCCGTGACGTCGAGGCGCAGCGGCACCACCCGGTCGTCATCCCACTCTCGAGGGTTCCGCGCAGCCGCATACACCTTCGCGGCGCCACGCTTGAGCGCCTGCCGGACGAACTCGGTCCCGAGACCACCGTTCGCGCCGGTGACGAGCACCACGGCGTTGTTGATTGATGTCATTCGACTACCACGCTCTCTATCTGAATGGACACGATCAGCGGCTCCGGCAGGGCCTGGCCCGACTCGTCGCGCACGAAGATGCGGCGTTCGGTCGGCAGCAGCAAGCCGTCGAACCACGTCTGACCGGTCATGTACTCGACGCTCGGGGAGGCGCCTGCGATGTCGACCTCGTAGTCCCGTCGTCGAAGGACGCCGTCAGCGTCGGCGTAGAGGGTCTGCGTCGGCGTGTGCGTCGCGATCGATTCGGGGTAGGTCGCCCGGAGGCGGTCCCAGACCTCGCCGGTCGGCTCGGTCCACGTGCCCGCTTCTTCGACGGTCACGCCAGGGAAGGTGAACGACCAAGGTTCCGTGTTGTAGGTCCACATGGCGTACCCGGTGAAGTAGGCGAGCTGCAACCTGTTCCACGGCGTCTCGAGCACATGCCCAGCGAACGAAGCGCGTGGGTTTGCGAGTTTCTCGACGATCTCGTCACCATTCGGCGTGCTGCGGACGACGGCGACGTGGTCGCCGGTGAACTCGGTGCGGAGGTCGTCTGCGCCGAAGTGCTCGAGAGAGCTTCGCTGGCGACGTAGGTCGACCGTGAATCGTCCTTCCTCAGCGATTCCCGGCACCTGCTTGAGCGCCCAAAACGCACCACCGAAGTGACGGGTCGCGCTGATGCTGGACGCTTCTGCCCATCGATCACCGCCATGCGCGTCGACGATGCGGTCGAGTAGCGAGCTTGTGTTGCCCATCGCGTTACCCCCTTAGTCAGGCGGCGGTCGCCGTGGAGATGAACTCTCGGACCAACCGCGCCGCTTCCTCGGGGTACTGGAAGATCGACGCATGCGCCGCATCGGGAAAGATGTGCAGCTGGGCGTTGGGGATGAGCCCGGCGAGGGTGTGGCTGCCAGGAGTACGGATCATCAGATCGTCGTCGCCCTGCAGGATCAGCGTCGGCTGCCGAATCGCGGTGAGTCGTTCCAGCTTCGCGATGTCCGGCACACCCCAGTCGAGGACCGCGTCGTACTGGGCGTCTCGGACGGCCTGGGTGGTGGGGGCGTCGCGATCCGTCCGAGCGCTGATCCGCCCAAGGAACTCGACCCCGAGCGCCCGGCTGGTGTCCGTGTGCGCGAAGAAGATGTAGAGCAGGTTCTGCGGAGTCGGCACGTCGTGACGGGACTCACGTTCGATGTCCTCCCGCCAGCCGTGCATCTTCGGAGCGCCGGCGGGGCCCGTGCCGGCGAGGACGACGCTGCGGACAGCCCAGGGACGCAGGAGCGCGAGGTCCTGGGCGACGAACCCGCCAAGGGAGAACCCGAAGACGTCGAAGGTGCGGATGCCGAGCGCGTCGATGAACGCCAGCAGGTCGCGTGCCATCTGCGCCACGGTCGACGGCACGGTGCCAGTCGACGCTCCGACTCCGGCGTTGTCGACGAGGATCACCTCGCGCTCGGCGGCGATGCTGTCGACGAGGGCGGGGTCCCAGTTGTCGAGATTGCCGCGGAAGTGCATGAGGAAGACCATCGGGACGCCGTCGGGGCTGGACCCGAAGCGGCGGTACGCGTAGCCGACTCCGTTGGCGGCGGTCACGGCCTCGGTGGCGACGGTCACGGTGGTGGCGGTTGTCGGGGACTGTTCGGTTGTGCTCATCATGCGCTCCCTGCGACGAAGCCAGCCCGGATGGCCGACTGCGTGCTCGACTGTAGGGAGCGAATCCGGGTTCAGCGTGCTCCCAACAGGGACACCTCAAGGAGGTGAACTGATCACCCGCACCGGATTACGCGGCCGCGCCAGGGTCCGCCGGGAGACGACCGTGTGGTCTGGAGCGTGGAGCGTAAGAGGGGACGGAGCGGAATCGGACGCCGCTTCAGATCGTGCGGATTCCCGGCTCGACGTCGACCCGCGCAGCTCGCCATCGCAGCACCCGCCGCGCGCTGCGCGAGCGGCGAGCGGCGAGCGGCGAGCGGCGTCGATGATGGAAGCCTTTTGCTGACGCTTGGCTTGAGACGGGGTCCCCAGCGGCATAGCGCCTTCGTCGTCCGATCGGAACGGCCTACCGCTCGAACGACTGCCGTCTCTCATTCACAGGTCGCAGAGGAAGGCGCGTGCCGGACCTTGATGACGGAGGCCCCCGCCCGGACGCACCCGTCTACGGCGCGGAGGCACTTCCGGACTGTGCTCCGGCTGCGGCGACACACCCGCTGTGGCATGGGCAGCAACAGGACGGCGTCCAGGTCCGTTAGGGCGGGGTGGCCGGAACGGCGCTGGTTGAGCGCATCCTGCAGGACGTTCTTGCTCGTGCGTCGGACTCGCCCGCTGCGACTACGAGGGCGTGACGGCCTCCCCGGCGCACAGGTTGGGCGGCGCGCTACGGCAGGTCGTCACGTCGATTCGCAGCCCGCGCTTGCCGCCAACCTTCGCTACGTCGCGCTCAGGCCTCGAAGTCCACGGAACGCCCGACGCTTGCCCATTGGCGATCTTCTGCTGCGGTTGCCGCGAGCGACGTAGCCATGTAGTCGACAGCGTCGCTTCCGAGCAGCAGGTGCAGCGGAGGCGAGGGGTGTTGAGCGATCTCGACGAAGACGCGAGCAACGGCCGTTGGGTCGATCGGCTGGTTGCCGGAGCTTTCACGAGTGCGCCGGGCCATCGCTCCGACCGTTGCGTCGTACGCCGGATCGAACGCGGCAACCTTCATCGAGTCACCGGCCCAATCGGTTCTCATCGATCCGGGCTCAGCGAGCACGACGCGGATGCCGAGCGGCGAGACCTCTTGGTGCAACACGCTGGAGAAGCCTTCGACAGCGAACTTCGCCGCCTGGTAGGCGCCAAGTCCAGGAGCGGTGAGCCGCCCTCCGACAGAAGTCACCTGGATGAACAGGCCGCTGCCCTGCCTACGGAACACCGGCAGCGCTGCCCGCGTCACGTGCACCGTGCCATAGAACACGGCGTCGACTTGCGCATGGAAGGAGCCCAAGTCCGTGTTCTCGATCGGAGCTATGTCGGCATAGCCCGCGTTGTTGACTACGACGTCAAGACGACCGAAGGCCTCGATTGTGGTCGCGATGACCGACTCGGCCTGCGCGGGGTCCGTCACGTCAAGCGGGAGCGTCATGACCTGGTCGCCGTACGTCGCACGAAGGGCCTCGAGGGCTTCGGTGCGGCGTGCAGTCGCGACCACTTTATGGCCGGCCGATAGGGCGGCTTCGACAACGTCTCGCCCGAGTCCTCGTGAACTGCCGGTGACGAGCCAAACTTGTTCTGACATGGATCCTCCTTGGATTGTAGCCCACTTTACGCAAGCCGCTTGCGTTAGTCAACGCAAGCGGGTTGCGTTATCATTCCAGCGTGAGTGAGATCTACCGCCGTGCCCGGTCGGTCGCTGCTAAGGAGCAGCGACGCCAGGACCTCCTTGCCTCCGCGCGCGACCTTGCCGCTGCTCGTGGAGTTCGCGGCCTGACGCTTACGGCGATTGCCGAGCGCGCTGGGGTGCACATCTCCGCGGTCCGTCGATACTTCAGCTCTCGGGAGGAGATCCTCCTGGTGCTTGCCGCGGAGCAGTGGATCGCATTCGCGGACGGAGTCGAGGCGGTCCTCGAGGGCGCTCGGGCTGAGAGTGTTGCGCGGAAGCTAGTCGACGTCATGCTGCGTCTGCCGCTGTTCTGCGACCTCCTAGCCCATGCCGCCATCGATCTCGAACGGGCGGTGAGTGGCGACGTTGTGGCCGCATACAAGATCCACGCCGTGGAGGCGGTCGAGCGCGCGGGAAAATGCCTCGAACGATCGATGGGAGGTTTCCCGTCCGGCTTCGGACGAGAAGCGGTCGCCGACGTCACCGCGCTCGGAGCTGTGCTGTGGCAGTACGCCAATCCCTCGCCGGAACTCGCCGCCCTTTACGAGCGCGATGACCGTCTGGCGACGGCCCATATCGAACTCGCGCCGCGACTTCTTCGCGCAACCACAGCACTCCTCGAAGGCTTCGCTGCGCAAATCCGGTGACTTCGCGGCTCCCCGCAGCCCACCCGGTATGCTCGCGGGTCGCCGTCGCCGGTCGAGTTCGTGCCCCAACGGGCACAGCCAACGTTGGTAGCTCGTGCAGCTTCACGCCTACCTCGCCCGGGGGCGCGAGAAAGCCTCCGTGGTCGGCGGTTCCGCGAGGGCGGACTGCACGCACACATGGGAGATGGCGGGGCGCGGTTTTGGGGTGACGGTGCTCATGATTGCTCCTGTCGCGGAAGAAGCGAGGTGTCGCTTCGACTACGGCGAATGTAGAAGCGGCGCGGTCGCCGAGCGTGGCCCCCACTGGGGCAGGACAACCCGCAACCACGCCTCAGGGCGCTCGTGGATCGCTGTGGAACCATCCTCACTCGCGCGGCCCGCCGTCGCGACAGGCGGTGAGCTGGCACGCCGTTCAGATCGAGCAGTAGAGCGCGGGATCCAGGATCGAAGCGGGGACGAGCGAAGAGGTCCGGATCTCCTCACCGCTACTGAGCGTGACCACGACTTTCCCGTTCAGAATCTTCGTGCCGGACACCCGGCCGGCCAGCTCGACGACCCCCGACAACGCCGCGGACACCAAGGTGTCGCTCACAACCGCGACGCGATTCCCTGCGGAGCGAGCCTTCAGCGCGGCTGCCCTCGCCATGTCACGGTCCCCGACCACTGTGACGTCAACTTCGATCACCCGTCTCACCTCATCCGACCGGAACGTCAGAAAGTTCGCGCATGTTCCTTCCCGCCCCTGGGGACCTGGGCGGGGCAAGTCGTGCCCTCCCGAACGAGGGCTCGACACCGATGTCGCTCACGCGGTTACCTTGACCACCATGCAGCAGCGCGAGCCAGGATTCATCGCCCAGTACGACAGCGGCACCTGCACCGGCTGCGCCGCGCCGATCGAAGCCGGCCAAGAGATCGCGATCTCGTGGGGCGGCAGAGTGACGCGCTACCACCACGTCGAGCCGTGCCCAGGAGCCGCTCCCATCACGTGCAGCATCTGCGGTGACAACTGGTGGGAGTGCGACTGCCCCTGACCGACTACGGCGATCGTCGACTGCGACCGAGGGCGGCTGTCACTACTCGCCCGTCAGGCTCACCACGCCAGTTGCGCCAATGTCGACTTTGCCTCGGGCGTGGCGACGAGGGTCTCGAGGGCTGAGTTGGCGGCGTCGGTGATGTCCTCGCCGAGCGTCATGCCGGTGTGGATGGCGATCTTGTAGTTCCAGGAGCCACCGCGCTGGTTCCGCGTCGCAGCGTGTTCGACCACTTCGGCGAGCGTGAGCTTGCGGCACATCAGGATCGCCCCGTCGGGGTTGAAGAGCACGAACACGTAGAAGTCCACGAGCGGGAAGAACGGGGTCGCGGGACCACCGGAACGCGTGTCGAGCGGGTACTGGGCGGTTCCGTCGAGCGGGTACCGCGCTTGGCGTGTCTTGACCTCGCCGAGCTGCACCGCGGACCGGTCGCGCCATGCGTGGAACCGTGCCTGATCCGTCGTCGACCAGGTGTCGAGGACTGCGCGGTGCGGCACCAGCTGCGGGCCCGGCGCCGCCAACCCGTGCGGCTCTTCCCGGACCCAGTCCCGCTCGCTTCGCCGGGCGAGGTCTCGGCCTTTGCCGCTGACGCGGCGAGAGCCGGTGAGGTGCGCGGCGATCCGCTCGCCGACGTCACCGAACACCGCGCCGGCGCCCAGGTTTCGGTTGATTCTCGCTTGCCCGATGGTGATGTCGAGGAGCGTGTGCGCGTCGCGGTCGGGGGTGACGTGCGCGTCGGCTGCCTGGTCGATGGCGTTCATGAGACGGCTCTCCCGTGGGGATGGGGCGAAGGTGTTCAGGGCTTGAGCGCGGCGAAGAAGAGGTCCTTCAAGGCCTTGCCCTTGAACACCTGGTCGCGGGTCGCGTTCGGGTTCGCCTCCTGGTAGTCCTGGTACGTCTTCTGCAGCGTGGCCAGGACGTCGGCCAGGCGGGCCTGATTCGCTTTCGCCGGGATCCGGTGGTGGTTGTTCTCCCACCGGATCTTCGCCGGCGTGTACGCCTTCAGGGTCTTCATGACGTATCCGACCGCGACGTAGAAGCGCGCGTTGGTGAAGTCGTCGAAGACCCCCTTCGCGTCGTCCGAGCTGAGGAACGAGTCGACCTGCGACATCAGTCGCACCGCTGTGAGGTATGTCTTCCGGTCGACGTCCGCGCCGAAGATCTTCGGGTACAGCCTCCTGTCGCCGAGCACCGACTGCGGCCGGGCGCGGGCGTCGTCGGGGCGGCCGAGCGCGATCGCGATCATGTACTGCGACAGGTCGGTCATCTTCACGATCCGGCTCGCCGGCTTCCCGGCGCCGCGGTACTGGTGCTTGCGACGTTCGTAGTACCAGCCCTGCGTCGCGAAGTACGACTCGATGTCCCGGTGCTGCTGCTCGGTGGCGTGGAGCTGCGTCGGCTGGATGCTGTTCTGCCGGTTAGTGGAGGCGATCACTCCGTCCCGCACGTCGTCGTCGCTGGAAGCGATGATCCGCACCATCAGCCCTTGATCGAGGCGCGCCTCCGGGATGAGGCCGTCACGCTCCGCCTCGTGGATGACGTTCGACGTCTGCAGGCCGTTGACCACCAGTGGGTTGGTCAGCGAGATGCTCAATGGCGGCGCGTCCTCGGCGACGTCGCACAGGACCGTGACTCCGTTGTTAAGCCACCAGAAGGTCGGTCCGGTCTCGGAGGTCAGGGTGGTCCGGATGGCGGCGTTCACCGTCACCTTCGAGCCGGCGAAGTCGCGGACGTTGGACTCGAAGATGCCGGGGCGGAGTTCCTCGCCTTCGTCCTGTCGGACGAAGGCGAGGTAGTCCCGCAGTGAGACCAGACCGATGAACGACTTCTCGTCTCGGACGAACGGCCCGGTGAAGCGCAGGGTCGATGTCGTCGACGGGGTCGAGGACAGCACGTCGCACATCGCGCGAGCGCCGAGCATCCTCACCTCGATGATCGCGTTTCCAGGCAGGAGCTTCTTTACCGACTCCTGCAGCGCGTCGCTCTTGGCGTGCGCGTCGTGGTTGTCGACCAGGTTCTCGTCCGGGCCCTTGGTGGCGTAGTAGATGTGGAACCGGTACCGCGGGCCTTTGGTCAGGGTGTTGCGGTAGAGGTCGCGGAACACGCCGGTGCGCTCGATCAGCGCGCTGTTGAGGGTCAGTTCCAGCGCTGCGACGTCCGCGTTCGAGGGGAGCGTGCGTTCCAGCGTGTCGCGCATGCGAGTGAGCGGGTCGCTCTGCCAGGAGTCCGTCCACTTGGCCTGGATCACGACGACGTCGACCACGAAGTTCCGCGGGAGCGACTTCACCGCCTTCGCGTCGCCGACGACCAGGGGGCTGTCGATGTCGAGCACCTCGGTCTCGTTCACGACCACGTAGAAGCCGTCGACGCCGCCGTCCTTGTCGCCACCGATGACGCCCTTCTTGACCTCGTTGTCGCTGAGCCCGAACTCCTTCGTCAGTTCCTGGCCGCAGAAGTGCTCGAACGCGTCTCCGAGGGTGGCGTCGGGGAAGTCCTGCTGCTTGAACTCGAGGAAGGCGCTCTCGAGCACCGCCTGGTCGGGCGTCTGGTCGGTCATAGGCTTCCCCTCCGTCGGGTGGCGACGCGAGGGGTCGGGCTTCATCGCGTCGGGTCCGGATGTGACGTCATCCGGCCCTGAGGGTACTGTAACTTGGTCGTTCGGCCTATTCGAGCGAGCCCGGCTTCAGGGGGACGGCGAACGGTGAACGGCGAAGGCGCCAGGGCCGCTGAGAGGCTCCGTCACGTGGGAGAGCGGGCTCGGCTACTGCCCGTGCAGCCCCTGCGGACCGGTCGGGGTCTCGGCCGTGCGCGCGGCGATCAGTCGCACTAGGCGGCGACGTTCCTCGCGCAGACTTCGCAGCCGCCCCCGAAGCACTTTCGCGTAGACGGCGTCCACACCACCGCGAAGGGTGTGACCGCGGAGCCAGGTGCGCGGGCCCATGAGGGTCAGGAGCGTCGGGAGGGCGTAGGCGGCGGCAAGCGGCAGCAGGGTGTTGAAGACAAGTCCCTGAGTCGAGGCGATGGCACCGATTGGCAGGGCCACGGTCGTGACGGCGAACGCCGCCGACCAAGCCGCCCCTTGCCACGCTCTCTCGGACGACTGCATGAGGGCGGCAGCAAGAGCGGCAGGCAGGCAGCCCGCGGACGCGAGGACCGCGGACCAAACGGCGAGAGACCCGACGACACCGAAGCCACCCCAACGCCCTTCGACCGACATGACCACCACGACGAGACCGACGGCCAGTATCGCCGCCGTCGCCGAAGTGGCTGCGGCACTGGTGAGGAGCCGAAGCCACGGTCGACCCGACCGGTTCGCGGGTGGGATGCGCGCGGCGTCCCGCTCGGCTTCGTCGATGGTGTGGGCTAGGACTCGGAGCTGCTGCTCTGGCGGCCCGAAGACGACGGACCCAACCCAGAGCGCCGAGGCGACGATCAGGGCGGCGGCAACCGTCACAGCCCAAACGTGCGGCGCCAGGGCCGCGCGCAACGCGGCTCCGATCGCGACCACGACGAGGTCGGCGACGGCCACCCCCGCCACCACCCAGCACATCGCCGCCAGCCGACGGCGGTTGACGTCGACGTCGGCGGGAGGGAGGCCGGTGAAACTCTGCCCGACGAGGACCGCCAACGCCGCGAGGACGGCGCCGAAGAGCAGCGGAAGGAGCCATGCCGAGTCGTCCACGAGCACCTCGGCGAGATCGCCGACAGCGCCGAGCATGCCGTCGGGTGCGTTCGCCGCCGGCGTCAGCGACGCTGCCGTCACACTGACGCAGATCATGGCGAACGAGGCGCTGATCGTCAGTCCGGCGCGCACGGGCATCCATCCGGCGCTCTGAGAGGGCATGGGGTCTGCGCCTTCGCTCACGATTTCCCTGCCTCCCTCGGCCCACGACCCACACATCGCTGGGGGCGCCTGGGCGGGCTCAAGCGCACGTGGTCAACTCCTCGTCAGCGGCAAGCGACGCGCGGGAGAAGCACCGCCCGAACAGCGGTTTGGTCGCTCAGCCAACTCAATCTACCGGGCGATGGCACGCTCTCACGTCTTTCGCCAGGCTCCTTTCTCCCCGCGCGCGTCGTCCGCCGGCGGCACGCTCACAAGACCCAGGGTTGGGGAGTGTGACGCCGCAAGCCCTGTCCTAACTTTCGGGTGGTCGCCCAACTAACAATGGGCGGCTCGGGGGGCTGTCGGAGCCCCTCGTCGTCTGGAACTGCAGGGGAGACACAGATGACAATCGCGATGGATCGCGCCAGCACCCTCACTCGCGAGGGCACGACCTTCGAAGGCCCGCTCGCGCCCGGCGGGGGCTCGACAGACGGATTCGACACGCTGCTCGGGCCCGCCGGCACCCGCTACCTCGGCTCCGGGCACCGCAGGGTCCAGTCGTCCCTGACTCCTTCGGAGATCGCTGACGACGGCGCCTTCATCGCGACGGCGCGCCTGGCGTATCCCGAGGACTGGTCGATCAAGTCCGGCCGGCGGCTGAGGCCGCACCTGAGCACGATCGACGCGCTCACGATCGCGAGTCGCGCGCACGACGAGGTCGTCGCGGCTTGGTGCCCGTGGCTCGGAACGTTTCCGCTCGAGCAGTCGCTGAGGGTGCGCGCCGGGGCGCGCCCGGTGGAAGACCTGGACGAAGTAGCGGTGCGCAGCGTTGTGGGAGCGCCCTCGCGCGCTGGTGCGGTTGTGGTGGAGCACACCATCGGCTCGTTCACTGTGACGTCGGAGTGGGCAGCCGGCCCTCAGGAGTTCGACGACGACCCTGCTGGCGTCGTCGCCGACGTCAGGCTCGTCGAACCGAGCGCGGT
Source organism: Curtobacterium sp. MCLR17_051 (assembly GCF_003234395.1). Lineage (NCBI taxonomy): Bacteria > Bacillati > Actinomycetota > Actinomycetes > Micrococcales > Microbacteriaceae > Curtobacterium > Curtobacterium sp. MCLR17_051. Next base: position 135,601 of record NZ_QKTA01000004.1, on the reverse strand, counting down.
GGCCTGCCGCTACACCCGCAGTTCCTCGATCGCGCCGATGAGCTTCCTCGAAGTGTTGACCCTGACCGCTCAGATGTCGCAGGTCGTCCTCTACAGCGGTGACGCGGCGACGCGGGAACGCAGCAACAACATGTGGATGCGGCGGGCGAGCTTCGAGCGGCTCCAAACGCGCGCGCCGCGCCAGCAGGAGTTGGAGCTGCGACTTCACAATCGGCGCGTCCTGGTGGTGAACGGGGAGCCAGTGGAGACCGCGGAGGTTCTCGCCGAGAACGTGTTCGGCGTCTACGTCACCGCGTCGCTGGCGATGCGCCCGTGAGGACGGTCCGCCCCGAACGTCTCACGGAGCGCGACGGTCAGCCGCTCGCGCGCGTCGTCGGCCACGACGGAGTTCAAGAGGATGGCCCACATCGTCTCCAGCGACCTCATGAGGTCCTTGCGCTCGTTTCGTACGTTCGAGACGAGCTGCACGCCGGTGAAGTAGGCGACGACGCTGGCTCCGAGGTCGGCGACGGGAACGACGTCGCGCAGCTCGCCGCTGCCCTGCGCCGCCGCGAACCCGTCGATGACGCCCTTGATCCAATCGTCGTAGAACTCCGAAGTGGGCTCGGCGAAGACTCCCTGCTCGAGGGACAGGCGAATGCCGGCTCGGACGATCGGATCGGTCAGCAGCAGCTCGCCGATGCTCCTCGAAGCCTCGATCAACCGGACCATCGGCGTACGGACGTCGTCCTCGCCGCTGGACATCGACTCGAACGTGCGCCTGTTCTGCTCCTCGATCACCGCGAGGGCGATCGCTTCCTTCGTCCGGAAGTAGAAATAGATCAGGCCCTGACCGACTTCCGCCTGCTTGGCGATCTCAGACAGGCTGGCGCTGCCGAATCCGACTCGATCGAACACCTCGGCTGCGGCGGCGAGAATCACAGTGCGCCGCGCCTGCGAGCGTTCCTGCTGCGGTGTTCGCTGATCCGCCATCGCCGCCTCCTTTCACCGTATAGCTCGCAACAGAGTATCGGGTGCGATTTCCGGATCAGGAGGATGCGACGATGCGGGTCCTGCTGACGGGCGCGAACGGATTCATCGGGTCGGCCTTCCGACGCGCCCTCAGGCGCGCCGGTCACTCCGTGCGGTCGCTGGTCCGAACGGCTGAGAACGCGGAGGACCTCGTCGGCGACCTCCGACACTGCGATCTCCAAGCGGCGATCGCCGGATGTCAATTCGTCGTGCACGCCGCTTCCCGCACCGCAGGTTCCGGAGCCGACCTCTGGTCGGAGAACGTCGAAACGACCCAGCGGGTCGTCGACGCGGCTGCGGCAGCGGACGCAGGGGTGCTGTACGTCAGCACGACGGGGGTCTACGGGCGCGCCGCCGGCGTGTTCGAGGCGCCCGACCGGATGCCCAGGCTGCCTTCTTCCGAGCTGTCCCGGGCTCGAGCGGTCGCAGAGGACGTCGTCCTCGCGGCGGGTGGAACGGTCGTCCGACCGCACGTGGTGTTCGGGGCCGGCGACCGGTGGGTGATTCCTCCATTGGTCGAGTTCATGCGACAGGCGGACGCGTGGCTGGGCGGCCCGGACGTGCGCGTGGCAGCGGTGTCGGTCGCGCGCCTCGCGTCGACGGTGGCGGAGTTGGTCGGCCGGCCACTGCCGCCGGTGCTGCACGCGGCGGAAATCGAGCCGGTGCGCATCGCCGATCTGGTGCGACCACGATTCGCCGCCGCGAGGGCCGACCTGCCGGTCGCGACGGTTTCCGTGGATCGCGCGGTCCGGATGCTGCGCGGCCGGGGAGTGAGCCGCAACGCCTTGATGATGGTGGGCGCCGACAGCCGCATGGTGCTCGACCCGGTATGGCGTGACGCTCTGACCGCCCCGCTCGTCTCAGCTGCTCAGGAGGCGGCGCCGAATCGGGCGGATCAGTTCGTCTGATCGTTCGGAAGGTGCTCGCCGATGTAGCCGACGTGGACGAACCCGTCGACATCGACCGAGTCGAAGAAGTGCAGCCGCGGCGCCGGACGGCCGCCGGGAACGATCTTCACGTGAGCGCACATGAAGACGCGACCGTCCTCGTGCGCTTCGACTGGAACGGGGAACTCCCGGGCCGCGCGGTACGCCGCGTTGTTCTCGACGGAGTCGCTCTCGACCATCGCGACCCATCCGCTCGGCACGGTGACCGCGCCTGAGACAGCGCCGCTGTTCTTGCACCACAGCATGAAATCTCCGCGCCAACCGTTGGCCTTCGCCTCAGCGAACGACTGAAGCGCGCGATGCGCCCGCCACGTCTTTCGCGCCCACACGGCCGAGGCAGGCCAGGCGTCGAGGTCCGCCGCGTCGTCGTCGGTGTCGCCGATCCGCACGAGCGGCAACCTGGCGCGGGCTTCTTCGAGCAGCTGGCCGAAACTCTCAACGTCAGCCGAGGAGTACTCCGTGGGCGTCTCGACACCGGAGGTGTGCACGTGCGCTTCGGCCAGCTCGTTCTCGAGCCACCGGATCCGTCCGAGCGCAGAGTCCAGCTCAGACTGCGTCTCCGCGTGCTGCTCGGTCTCGTAATCGCGCTCAAACCGGGTCTCCGCCGCCTCCGCGCGGGCCGCCTCGGCGCGTTCCTCCGCGGCGATGGTCTGCGTGGACGACGCCGCTCGTCACCGAGGGCATCGTCACGCCCGTTCCGCCGGTCGGGGAGGTTCACCTTCTTGCCGTGGCCCCGGTGGTCGCGGATACTCTGCTCAGGCGATCCTGCCGCGACCTGACCTGGAGTCACCATGCGACGACGCACGCAGCTACGCAGCTCGAGAGCGCGACCCGAGTCGGCCCTCGGCACGCAGCTCCTCCTCGCCGAGTACGAGACAGTCCGTGACGAGTCGCGGCAGGCACGTGAGGCGCAGCAGGCCACGTTGAATTGGAGCCTTGCGGGGCTCGCCGCGCTCTTCGGCGGGGGGCTCGTGTATGCCACGGCGACGCTGAAAAGCGATCATCCGCATCCCGTGAACGCGGCGATCTTCTTCCTCATCTTCGGAGTGGTGATCCCGGGGTTCGCGATCGCGTCGATCATCACGTACGTGGGCGAGATCTCGAGGATGGAGCGGGCGGGACGGTATCTCCGCGGATTCGAGATCGCTCTGGTCCGTGAGCGAGTCGCCGGACGGGCGCCGCTGCTCTGGGAGCGGTTCCTCGCTAACGGCGACGCGGAGCACACCCGGAATGACGTGGAGCACACCCGAGATTCTGAGCTGAAGATGCGGAAGTCGGCGGTGCCCTACGTCGGGGGGTTCATGATCTACTGCGGCGGGATGATCGCTTCCTGGCTGATCTGCGCGATGCCCTGGGCGGACGGGTCCTACGCGAACGCCCTCCGATCAGCTCAGGTCGCATCACCGTCCGATTGGGTGCTTCCGCTGGTCGCCATGCTGGCCGTGGCGACGGGGATCGCGGTCGCTATCGGGTGGGTCGGACTGCAAGCTCTCGCCATACATCGCTTGGTCAAGGTCAACATCGACATTCCGGCGGTCGACAGGCTCCTCGTCGCCGCCGCGGCGGAAGGCCCGACGAGGAGTCATTGAGACGGCTTCGAGGCCTTTCAACGCCTGACCGACGGAGTACGCGAAAAGCCGCAGCGGGCCCTTGGTCCACCACTGATGGTTGAGCGGCGAGCGGTCGTAGGGCACCTTCCCGATCGGTGTTCGAAGGAGCCGGAACCCGCTGTCACGGATCAGGCTTCGGACGCGGAGTAGGTGCAGACCGGGTTTCGCCACAGGAAGCGCGGCGCTGATTCCCTGCTTTGCCAATATCGCCGCCGCCTCGCGCCACACGGCAGTGGAGTCGAGGTAGCGGCCGTCCCCGTTGGGGCGTACGACGTGATCAGCAGGGTGGCCCGAGCGCTCGAGCGCACGGGCGACCTCCCACTGCGCCACGACGAACGTGCGGCACGGCTGCCTCTCGCCGGCCGCCACCGTCTCCGAGGCCAACGCGACGTTGGCGGGGTTCGGCTCTAACGGCGCATCCCGGAGGGCGAACGAGAACGCCACGATCCCCACGACTTCTTCCTTCTTAGTCACACTTCAAGCATGCTCTCCCCGGTGGGAACGCCCTCAGCCGCGGCTTTCAGCGGGGTAAGACTCGGGGCACCTGGCGGGTCGTTCTCCGTTGTCGCAGAGACGCCCACGCGGACCCGAAGCGTCTCCTAGGGCGGACAGCAGGGTTGGCGGAATCGTATCGAATGCTGTCACGTCCGCCATTGGACGGGCATTCCGTCCGATCTAGCGTGGACGGCATGTCTGCAACGATGTTCGCGATAGTCCAGGACCAGCTCGGTGGTCCCGAAGTGCTTCACGGAGCCGACGTCCCGCGTCCGGTCCCCGGCGTCGGCGAGGTGCTCGTTCAGGTTCGCGCCGCGGGCGTCAACCCCGCGGACCACATGTACCGCCAGACCGGCGCGTTCGGCGCGCAGCCGCCCTTCACCCTGGGTTGGGATGTCTCGGGCATCGTCAGCGCCGTCGGCCCTGGCGTCACCCTCCTTGCCCCTGGCGACGAGGTCTTCGGTCTCCTGCCCTTCCCGAAGGGCGCCGGCGCTTATGCCGAATACGTGGTGGCACCCACGCGCGCGCTCGTCCCGAAGCCCGAGTCCTTGTCCCATGAGGAAGCCGGTGCCCTGCCGTTGGCTGGTCTCACCGCTTGGCAGTCCCTCGTCGAGACTGCGAACGTCGGACGCGGTACTCGAGTGCTTGTCACCGGCGCGACCGGCGGAGTCGGCCACCTCGCGATCCAGATCGCCGCAGCTCGGGGCGCAGAGGTCGTGGCACTCGCGTCGACGAAGAACGTGGACGCCGCACGCGGCTACGGGGCGAGCCAGGTCATCGACTACCACACGACCGATGTCGCAACCGTGTTGTCGGACCTCGACGTCGTCATCGACGTGCTCGGTGGCGACTTCACCGCGAAGGCCGTCGAGATGGTGCGTCCCGGGGGAGTGGTCGTGACGATGATCCCGCAGGTCGCGGCTGCCACTCGCGCACGCGCTGAGAGCCAGGGTGTTCGGCTCGCGGGGCTTCTCGTCGAGGCCGACCGCCTGGGTCTGGGGGAACTGCTGAAGCTTGTCGAAGCGGGCCTTCTCCGCCCGACGGTGGCAGCCACCTACCCGCTTTCTGACGCCGCGTCGGCGCACGCTGATGGCGGCAGTTTCGGAAAGACCGTCCTCCTGCCCTGACGGAGTCGAGCACAGCCTTGTGCAGGGGCGTTGTGAGCGGAGGGCCACCACGAACGTCGCTGCAGGTAAGGGAGCGGAGCCGCTCGTCGTGGTCGGCTCCGCTCGAAGCTGTGCTCTTTGATTCGAGCCGAGTGAGCGCTCGCCTCGGCTCGGTCGGCACGCCTGTGGGCTTACGACCTCGGCTTCAGCGCAAGCGCGCGTGACTCGCTACACACGACTCGCAGCCGTGGGAGTTGGGCGGACGCCGCCACGGGGGCCGCTCCACGTCGACGTGCCGCAGCGCCCACCGCCCGCTAGTCGCTGCCGTCGACATGTGGATCGCGCTACTGCCTATCGGAGCGGTGTGCTTCGCGCTGCCAGGGAGGCGGCGTGCCGCGGTCGTGCGAACACGAGGACCAGGACGAGAGCGAGCACGCCAGCGCCTCCGACGACGGGGACGGCAACGGCAACCGCTTGAGGCAGGCCGCCGCTGGTCGCTTCGGCTCCGAGCCCCAGCGCAACTCCGCCTTGAACGAGATATCCGACGAGGTACACGGTCGACAGTGTCGCGGCTCGGTGGCGTTCGGACGAGTACTTGCTGATGATCGCCAGGCCCGCTCCGAAAAGCAGGCTGTAGCCAACGCCGCCGAGCACGGCGAACACCAGGAACAGCGCCAATGATTGGGCGGCTCCAGCCGCGACGAGGATCGCGGTCGCGGCAAGCGAGGCCAGCCCCCCGATAGGGCCGCCTATCACCGGCGACAACCGCCCCGCGAGAAGCGCGACGAACCCGATGACGACGCTCGACACCGACACGATCAGTCCTACGAGGAACGCGTTCGTGGTCCCGACGAGGTGTTCCCCGATGTCAGCCCCGAGAGAAAGTTCCAAAGCACCGAACGCGTACCCCGCTGCGACGCAAGACGACGCTGCCGCGACGACGCCGATCAGCTTGCCGGGCAGCCGCAGGACGTGCGGGCGCCATTTCGCAGCGCGTGGGCCGCGGTCGTCCGGCAGCCGGCTCACCGCGATCGCGACCAGCAGCGCGACGCCGAGCAGAACCCAGTAGGAAGCGTGAAGCGGCGACGGCCCGTATTCAACGAGCGCACCGCCGACGACCGTTGCAAGCGTCAACCCCAGCGCTGTGGCAGCGGTCGTGACGGAGCTGGCGAGCGACGACGCTTCAGGGCCGGCGTGGTCGACTATCGCGGCAGTCGCCGGGCTCAGCGACAGACCAACGCCCACCCCCATGAGCAGCCGGCCTGCCAGAACCACCGCGAAGCTCGGCGCGATCGCGAAGAGGAAGGCGCCGCAGGCGATCGCGACGAGGCCCGCGAGCATGCTGCGACGACGTCCGACCACGTCGGAAAGGTCGCCGAACACCGCAAGCACGATCACCAGCACCAGCGGGTAGACCGCGAAAATCGCTGTCGTCGCCGACGGAGCGAGATGCCATGCTGATCCGTAGAGCGGGTACACCGGCGTCGGTGCGCCACTCGCCCACAGAGCGACCATTGGAACGGCCGCCGACGTCCAGAACGCTCGTCCCCTCGTGCCCCGCGCTGCGACGAGATCGGTCATAGTCGGGCCCCGAGTACGCGCGAGGGCATCGGGCCGGAACGTCCTAGCATTGCCACTCCTCCGGTCTCCGCTGCCACCTGTCGTGGCCTCTCTCTGGACGCTAGAGGTTCCGTGCAAGCGGAACGTGTCCCTGGGACGGGCATATCCCCGCGGGGGACAGGCGACCGGAGCGTTCGACTCGCCCTGCGTGGCTCGCCGAAGCGAGCGAAGCCGACGCTCGCCATGCCGTCAGTCAACGTCCGAGGCGCGTATGTCGGTCTCGTGGGCCTCACTGGTCCCGCGATGATTGACGGTCGGCGCGAGGACGTTCGTGACTGCGGTTCGGCCGCGGTCGTGCCGGAGCTGGATCTTGATAGGCCGGCGCTGACGACGGACAAGCGGCGAGCACACCTAGCCGTTTCGGTACCGCCGCAAACGGTTCAGGCGCAGCTACTCGGTGGCCACGTCGAGCAAGACGCCCGACTGCGACTTGTACCCGCGTCTGAGCGGATGGGTGTCCAACTTGGCGAGCTTCAAGTCCCGTCGTGCGACTGCAACGAACGCGGCCACCTTCGCGGCTCGATCGGGGTTGGGCGCGCGTTTGGCGCCGTTGTTGAACGCGACGTTCTGCGCGTCCTGGAACCGAATCAGCTCAAGCGCCGCTTCGACCGTCTCCTGCTTCCCGATCATCTCGATCCGGACGTAGGCGTCCCAGACGTCGTCGCGGAGATTCCGCGACTTCTTCGTCAGCTTGGTCACGGCCGCTTGGTCTCCTCGCTTCGAGGCCTGGTCCCGGAGGCTGAAGACCTGCGAGCGCTTACTGAAGGCCGAAAGGAAGTCGGAGTACGCGGTGGCGCGCTCGGTCCGATCCAGTTTCCGCACCTCCCACCAACTCGTCACCAGCACCGACGCGACCGTGGCCGCCGCCGCGCTCCCCAACCAGCCAAGTATCAGTTCAGCGCCCACGGGTCCCCCATCAATCAGCTGTCGAGTCGGTGTCTCGGGCATACTGTAGGGCGAATTTGGCTGATCGACCACTTTCCTGTTTGCGGGTCACGGTCAGCCTCGACGCACACCAAGGGTCGGGCTGTGGTGAGCGCATCGGTCGGCACACGATGAGGAAGATCCCGGCGTGATTCTCTCTCGTGCTTGATGCGGATACAGAGTGTGAGCGCGGAGTGAACTGATTCAGCTGACGCCGGACCAACCGCCGACGTTCGGGGCTCTGCACACCCGACACGCGGAAAACCTTCGACTCGGCGCGCTGATCGTTCAACGACAAGGCCCCGGCTGGGAGCCGGGCGTGTCGGGTGCCCACTACCGTTTGCAGCAAGAGGTCATAGCCTTTGGGTCGGAATCGAGGGCGGAAGTGGACCTGAGGCTGGGTGGGAACTGCGATGGGATCAACCTCCACCGGGGTCTCACCTCCTGAGGAGCAACGGGGCGGAGCGCAGGAAGCAGATCGGCACCATAGTGAGGTCTCAGCCGATCCGCCGCATCCGCCCAATCCCTCGATCCGCTGAGCCGCGTTGAGCTTCGGTCAATTGCGAGCGGCGGAATCAAAGTCGAGGAACGAGCCCACGAAGGCCTCCGGTTGCTCCTCGTCGACGCAGCGGCCACTGCCGGGGCACCAGCTTGCTGTGACGGTGTCGGCATTCTCCACGTTTCGACGGTCGCGGCTGCGGCAACTGAACCCCCGTAAGCTGACACGAATCACGTCGGCCTTCGTCGACAGCCGCTCGCCCGGAACTCGGCGCCGTACACGCCGCGCTCCGAGCGTCCGACTAGAACGTCGGCAGAGACAGCAGGTTGTTGCTCCACGCTCCGTCCGCATACGTGCGAAGGTAGGCGGGCTTCCCCGTGGGGTGCACCGTTCCAACCTGCGTCTGCTCGGCGCCGGAACCGACGTACGCGCGGCCGTTGCTGTCGTCGATCCAGACGACCACGGAGCTAGTCGTACCGGATCCGACTTCTCCGGTTCCGATGGCAACCCATCGAACGTGGGAGATGTGTTCGTGGTCGCGAACGCCGTTCGCCAGCCGGATGTGAGTGATGCGGATTGACATTGGTAGTCCTCCATTCGTGGAGGCGCGGGTCGCCTCCTGAGTGCGATACTCGGTCGAACCACCGACTTTGCGTCGAGCAAGTCCGCCGTAGCCAGCGTCCTGGGGCACCAACCCGAAGGGTGGCACTCAACACGGCCGCCCCTCCGAGGACCGCTGTGCGATCGTTCTTTCATGAGCACGAAGGCCCTGCCGTCAGGAACTGAGACCGACCGTTTCGCCGACTTAGCGGGATGCTGGGCAGATCTGCGCCTCACGACCGAGCTTCTGACCGCCGCACGAAGCATCAACGCTGGATCTGAGAACGCCGCCACCGTGACGTCTGGTCTCGGCGAAGCAGCGATCATGAGCTACGCGAGGTGCTTCAGCAAGGGGCGCCGAGCGAACCTCACGGAGCGGGTCGTGCCGGAGGATGCCCTCCCAGTGCACCAGCTCGTCCTCGCCCTCCGAGACAAGTTCACTGGCCACTCCGTCAACGCCATGAGCCAAGCGGTGGTCACCGGGCAGACCGAGAACTGGCCGGATCGGGCGAGTATCCGAGGTCTCGCGTTCCGCGCGCACGTCCAGCGCAGTCTCGTCCTCGACATGATGCTCCTCGTCGCAACAGTGCGCGACTCACTCGCTGACCAGGTTGAGGCGTCGCGACTCGCGGTTCAGTCCGCGCACGATGATCTCGACGCGTCTGGTTTGCATCGACTCGGAGATATCCGTCTCTTGCCGGCCTCGGTGCCCGACTACGACTTCATCCGAGCCCGCCGGTCAGGGCAAGCTAGCGGCCAAGTCCTGATCCCCATGGTCGGCGTACCGGCCGCAGGAGGAGAACCCGTCGCAACCATCACAATCGTCTAACCAGCAAAGCAATCTGGGCAAGCCAACCAAGAAGTTCGGTTCCCGCACCGGCTGCGCGAGGTAGCAAATGCGCTAAGGCCGTGGCCACGATGCGCCGCCGACGCTCATACGACTCAGCCGTCGACGGATCCGGACGGAAGACACACAGCAACACCGGCTCGAACCAGATATCCGGGGCAACCGCTTGCGCTGACACGTCCCCGATCCCGCAATGCTGGCACACCCCCTGCCGACGCAATCCTGGAACGAGCGCTACCGCGGCACACAGATCATCCGCATCACGCAGGGAAGGCTGCACCCCCATACGTGCCCCCAGCACCTCAACTTCATCGCCCGGCCCTTGCGGGGCGAATCCGTGACCCAATCCAACTCCCGGTCCCACGCGCGCGCCGACTTGTTCCGACGGAGGCCGCCGCTTTCAACCACGTCGGACATCACCACAGCGTATAGATCCGACAGCTCTTCACGCAGCTCGGCCATCAGGCACTCCTTCCGACCACAACGAGGTCGAAACGGTAAGGAGCTGGCCTGGTTTTTCAGTGCGTCGGCCTGCCCCATCAACCGCGCGTATGACCGCGGGACCGGAGTACTCGCTCTGGCGAATGAGCCGTTCTGGCCTCAACCATAGCTACCGCCAGCTCGGCTTATTCTCCGCGTCATCTTCGCCTTCGGACGTGTGCGCGGTAAGACCCCACACTGGACGAACCGGCAGGTCTTTGAGGACGATACGAAGCTTCGTCGCGGTGTCCTCGTCGATCAACGCCCGGCTGCTGTCAACGATGGCACGAACGCCCGCGACGATCCGATCTGAGGTAAGCGCCTCACGCCGATCTCCCGTTCCCAAGGAAGGCGGGTCAGCAACGATTCGGGCGTTGTTCAACGCCTGCCACTGCTCGACAAGGAACCGTACCGCGGCGAGCATCGCGATCTGTCGTGCTCGCGCTTCGGCGAGAGTCATGGTCCCTGAATCGGTTTGAGGGGTGGCGGCGGCACCCTCGCTACCGGGAGCGATCAAGGCCTGCGGCGAAACGTTCTCTGCCGTCGTCGCTTCGATTGTTGCGCTACCCCGTTTCGACCAGCGGAGCTTCATGGCGGGCCACGCTCGGTCGGACCACCAGTCAAGGAACAGAGGTGTGCCAACTTCGATGACAGCGGTGCCTGCGGCGACCAACGCCACCGCGAGCAACTCGCTGACGAACTCGCCTGTCGACGTTGAGTCTCGATTCGCTGCGGGTGATTTGCTGAGACCTTGGTCCTCCTCGAGATTCCGAAGCTCGAGAAGCGCTAAGGGGGGACCAGCCAACTTGTTCGTACCGTTCTCGAACAGCAAGGTCCTCACAGCACCGGTCGAGTCTCGTGCCACCCGGAGATGATGACCGTCTGGCACGAAGATCTTCGCCGCTTGCCAGTTCCCGTGTTCTGAATCGCTTCTGCCCAAGAGCCTCTCCTTTGCAATCGCGAGATGGAGCATAACCAGCGAGTCTGCCCTTGCTGGGTTGGGCCTCTGCTTCCATCCTCGCGTCGGTTCAGTACGCGATTGCTCCGAGGATGGAAGGCGCCCGGGGTTGGTTCACTCTTATCCCAGCTCGACGTCTTCATCGGCGCGGATCGAACTACTGCCCCGGAGGCGTTCCGCTGCTCGAGGACTGACGAGGAGCCCGTGAACCACAGGATCGTCACCCTGCCGCGTAGGCGAGGTACTTCTCGAAGGGCGTGCGCCACTCTTCCCACCGGTATGGAATCGGATCCACGGACCGGTGCCCCGCGTGTGTGAGCACGAGTTCGGCTTTTGCCCGTGAGGCCGCGACGAAGAACTCGGACAGGGTGGCGCGTTCCTTGCCGGACTTGGACCAGAACGTCTCGTGCTCGACGCCCAGGACGATGACCTTCTCGAACTCGAGTCCCTTGCACTTGTGGATCGTGAGCACGCGAATTGCGTCTGGCTCGGCGAGCCTGCGCACGGCCGCGGCGACTCCGTCACCGGCGACGATGCGCTCTTCAAGGAGCATGAGTGTGTCGTCGATGATTTCGTAGTACCGGTTGCCCTGGGTATAAGCGGCAGACAGGGCGTTGACGGTGGGACGGCCGACCATCGTCAGGAAGTTCTCGACGAGCGTGCGCCAGTCGTCGATGCCGCTGCCTTCGGCGTCCCTCGCCGCTGACGTAGAATCCCGCAGGAATCGCTTGATTCGGCTGTCGAAGCGGAGGGCAGCTTCCTCGGTCGTGCTTAGCCGCGAGCTGAGACGGAGAAGACGGCTGTAGGCGTCCGGTTCTCGGGCTCCGGTGACCACCCTGAGGAAATCGACGATCAGCTCGGCGAGCGGTTCTGCCAGCGAGTTCTGTGTCACCTGCTCGTTCCGGAACGCGATTCCGTTCCTTTCTAGAGCCCACATGAGCTGCTGCCCGAGCAGGTGCGGTTGCTGTCGAATCAGCACGGCGATCTCGCCCATAGGGACCCCGTCATCGAGCCAGGTCCGAATCAAGCCGGCCACTGCGTCAGCCTCCTCCCGATCACTGTCGAACGCAAGGACCCGGACCGTCCCCTCATCGCCGGCGGTCTCGTCGGCGGGCACGGCGGACGTCTCGTCGAGATCGGCGACGATGCGGTTCACCACGCGCCGCACCTCAGGTGCCGAGCGCCGGTTTTGGTACAGAGTGAAGGGGACTGCGTCGAAGTCGGCGGTGTAGTGATCGAGAACGTCGTCGCTGGCGTCGGGAACCCATCCCATGATGCGTTGATTGAAGTCCCCGACCGCAGTGACGACCGCGTCGCCGTCCTGGAACAGGCGCCGCAGCAGCTCGTACTGCGGACCAGTGGTGTCCTGGAACTCGTCTAGGAACACGTGACCGTACGCCTTCCGGGTAACGCGCGCGGCGAAGTCGTTCTTGTCGAGGATCTTCACTGCGAGCGGCACGAGATCGTCGAATGTGATCTGACGCCCAGCTACGCGGACCTTCTCGTCCAATGCATAGTCCGGGTCGAGACGATCGGGCCCTTGCAGGGCAGGCAGAAAGTTGTCGACGAAGCGTTTCGCGAAGGCGGCGAAGGTGAGACTGTCGACGCGGGCCGCTCCGCTAGCTCCGGTGCGCGCTCGCACACGTTCGCGGAGGTTGCGTGCAGCATCCACTTTGAATGACAGCGCCAGAATGCGCCGCGGGTACGGTGAGAACCCGGTGCGCAGCAGAAAGTCCGCCCGCTGCGCGAGCATCTCGGTCTTACCGGTGCCGGGGCCTGCGGAGACGAAGGTGTTCCGCGTCTGCTCGGTCGCGGCGCTGCGCGCGTTCGGTTCGAGTGAGAAGCCGCCGGTCGCCTCCCAGTCGGCAGGGTCGATCATTCCGGAAGTCCCTGTAGCTCCGTCCGGACCCGCGCGACGAGGCGGTCGAAGACGGCGGGCATGCCCGCCACAAGAGTCGCGTCATCGAGATCGGTGAGCGCGGCGAGGTGGCTCGCAGGCTTGCTGTGGAGGTCGAACTGGTCGTGGTAGTCGTCGAAGAGGTCGAGGACGCCGCTGCCGAGCTGCTGCGCGTTGGACGCTTTCTTGCCGAGTACGGCGGCGACGATGTTTGGGTCGGGAGGTGTAGGGGTGACGCCGTAGGCAGACGGGAACGCCTCCATCATCATCAGGTCGAGGTCGACTGGCGCGGAGAAGAACACGCCCTCCTTCTCGAACGCACTCAGTACCTTCCCGCCGTACTTCGGGAACGCTCTCGTAGCGTTCCACTTCGGGATGCGGTCCATCACGTCCGAAAAGGGATTCCGGTCGAGCTTCGCGAGTTCCTTCGCGGTCGTCTTCACACGTCCCCAGCCGCCGCCGAATCGGCCGCTGTCCAGATCCAGCAAGGTCAGGTGCGGGATCTCAAGTTCATGCAGGAGCCGCCAGAAGTGGTGCACGTGACGGCCACCGAGCGGTACAACACAGACGGAGGCGTCGTCTTCGAGGATCCCAGCGGCAGCCAGGACACGAGGCAGAACCACCAGCTCGCTGTCGCCCTCCCCGAGAATCACGAGCCGGGAGAAGTACAACTCAGGAAACGCTTCGACCGCGCCACGCACGTACTTCGCGGCAGCGTCACTCGCGGCAGGAAGGGTGATCCCGCGGACGGTGGTCTCGTTGCGACGGTTCAAGCGGAGGAACCGGATCGACTCCGGTGGAACACGACGCACCACGGTGGGCGCGTGGGTCGCGATCACCGACTGCACGGTACCCGTCGCCGCGGCCGCGCCGAGCTGGCTGATGATGCGACCGAGGTACTGCGGCGCGAGGCTATTTTCAGGTTCCTCCAGTGCGATGATCGTGTGCACCGGCGGGCGGAGCTTGTCCGCATCGAGGGAGGTCTCTTCTCCCGACAGCACGCGGACGGACAGCGCTTGCCATCCCAGGACGAGCGCGATGTAGAGCAGGGACTGCTGACCGTCGCTGAGCCTGTCGAACGGGAGGGGCCCTTCAGACTGGGTCGGCGTGAAAGTCACGGTGAGGAGGCGGAGGATACCCTCGAGTTCGCCTCGACCGAACGCGATCGACGGGTCGGAGTAGAAGTTGCCCTTGTATAGCTCGTTCCATTGCTGCTTCAAGCCCAAGGCGATACTCGCGACGGCGTCGTTGCCACCGAGCACGGTCGAGATGTCTGTCGACAGGTCTTTCAGCGCGTCCCGCTCGGACGTCCAGTCGGCAGCCCGGAGGGTGCGTCCGATCAATGACGCTGCGGTGAACGAGATGTGGTCGCTAGGGTCTCGCCGCGCGGGGAGGTAGTGGACCTCGATGTGTCGTCGGTCTAGCCGCGGCATCTCGACGGTCGTGACAGGTTCGCCGTCACCATCGACCTGCAAGACATACTCCACCGACTCCTCAACGAGTCCGTCGGCCGCTACCGTCGCGGTGAGCCGGATCCGAGTTCTCGGGGGAGCGTCGTCGGCGTCGATTCGCATGTGCGCGGCGAAAGCCTCGATAGCGGGTGTTCTCTCGTCTCCCTCAATCTCGGGGTAGTCGATGTCGACCTCAATCCACAGCGTCGAGGCGGGGTCACCGAGCATGCCGTCAGTGAAAGACGCGTGGAAGTCCTCCGGGCGGACGCGCTGTTGCGCGGCGATCGGGCTGAACAGACGCGAGAGCGCCTCGAGCACGACGGTCTTGCCGGATCCGTTCGGCCCAAGCACGTAGGTGACGTCAACGAGGTCGACCGTCTGCGGGATGGGGCCGAACGACTGAAAGTTGGACAGTCGGATCGATGACACGCGCACGGTTTGTCCCTTCAGGGCGAGCGGCCAATCTGACCCCTCTCAGCGACCGCATTAGGCAGTCTTGGTTGTCCGACCAGGTTACGGTACGTATACGTCCATCGCTGTCACAGTGCGGGCCACCCATCGCGGCGGTGCTCCCATGCAGTGCGTAACGACACCTAGCGCCGTTCTTCGGCCTCGCCACCACCGCTGCCATTTCGCAAGTCACGCAATTTGTCGCTCACAGCGCCGACGACACTTTGTGCTTTCCGGCGACACTTTGCGCCGTCGTGCACACCCATGCGCTTACTGCGGCATGTCAACGAACCGCGAGAACATCCCGTGGAAGGCCACGGTGATGGTGTCCGTCGGTCCGTTACGGTGCTTCGCCACGATCAGGTCCGCCTCACCCTGACGCGGGTTGTCCTTCTCGTACGCCGACTCACGGTGCAGCAGGATGACCATGTCAGCGTCCTGCTCGATGGAGCCGGACTCACGGAGGTCGGAGATCGCCGGCTTCTTGTCGGCGCGCTGCTCCGGACCACGGTTCAGCTGCGACAGGGCGATGACGGGCACCTGGAGCTCCTTGGCCATCAGCTTCAGGGCACGCGAGAACTCGGAGACCTCCTGCTGGCGGCTCTCGACCTTCTTGCCCGAGGTCATCAGCTGCAGGTAGTCGATGACCACGAGCTTCAGGTTGTGCTGCTGCTTGAGTCGACGGCACTTGGCGCGGATCTCGACGAGCGTCATGTTGGGGGAGTCGTCGATGAAGAACGGGGCGTCGTTGATGCGACCGCGGGTCTGCGCGATGGTGGTCCAGTCGCGGGAGTCCACGGTGCCCTTGCGCATGTTCTGCAGCGGCACGCTGGTCTCGGCGGAGAGCAGACGCATCGCGATCTCGGCGCGACCCATCTCGAGCGAGAAGAAGGCGGCGGTCTGGTCGTGCTTGATCGCGGCGGCGCGGCACAGGTCGAGCGCCAGCGTCGACTTACCGAGGGCGGGTCGGGCAGCGACGATGATGAGCTGTCCGGGGTGGAAGCCGTTCGTCAGGCCGTCGAGCTGCGCGAACCCGGTCGGCACGCCGGTCATCTGGCCGTCGCGGCCCTTGGCGGCCTCGATCTCGTCGAGCGCGGCCGAGATGGCGTCGGTCAGCGGGACGTAGTCCTCGGTCTGCACACCACCGGCGACGTTGTAGACCTCGGCCTGCGCGCTGTTGACGAGGTCGGTGACCTCACCCTCGGACGCATAGCCCATCTGGACGATGCGAGTGCCGGCGTCCACCAGGCGGCGGAGCACCGCCTTCTCGGCGACGATGCCGGCGTAGTAGCCGGCGTTCGCGGCGGTCGGCACCATGCTCGTGACGCTGTGCAGGTACTCGGCGCCGCCGGCGCGGGACAGCAGCCCGGTCTTGGTCAGCTCGTCGGTGACGGCGATGACGTCGGTGGGTTCACCGTGCGAGTAGAGCGACAGGATGGCGTCGAAGATGACCTCGTGCTTGGGGACGTAGAAGTCCACGCCACGGGCCGTCTCGATGACGTCGGCGACGGCGTCCTTCGACAGGAGCATGCCGCCGATGGTCGACTGCTCCGCGAGCATGTCGTGCGGCGGGGTGCGTTCCATGCCGCGCTCCGCGTAGTCCTGCGGTGCGGGCTCAAGATGTGCGATCGACACACGCTCTCCTCTGTTGACGACACGGACCTGGACCGGCGGGACAGCACCCACCGGCCGAAACCCGCACCCCTGTTTCTACCCCCGGCAACCGACATCCCCGAGTCGCTGGGCCAACGTACGGCCCCAGAGTTATCCCCAACAAACGGCCCTGTGGATAACTCTGTGGAGAGCCTGCGGAACACGCCGGAGCGCTGTGTGGAGAACTGTGGACGGACCTGTGGAAAAAGACACGTGCGAACACACTTTCGACCACTTGACCTGGGGTTTTCTGTTGCACACGGTGTGTGGAAAAGTGGGGTTCAAGTACCCCTTGAAGGTTCCGATTTGACACGTTTCCACTGTGTAAAACGACTTGACAAGGACCCCTCCTGTGGGAAGAGTTCTCGGCCTGTTCCCAGCCAGCGCGACCCCGTCTGAACCGTAACCAGCCAGCCCGAGTCGAGCCGCGCCTCCAGGCCCGTGACCATGTCGGCGACAGCCGTGGGACAAGCCGCGCGACCGCCCCCGGAACGCAACGACGGGCGGGCCTCCCTGAGGAGACCCGCCCGTCGTGGAGCGGAACGTCAGTGCTACTTGGCAGCGACGACCTTGAGCGAGATCACGGCAGTGATGTCCTCGCGCAGGCGCACGGTGGCCTCGTGGTCACCGACGGTCTTGATGGTCGCGGGGACCTCGACCTTGCGCTTGTCGAGCGAGCCGACGCCCTGCGCCTGGACGGCGTCAGCGACGTCGCCCGGACGGACGGAGCCGAACAGACGACCGTCCTTGCCGGCCTTGACCGACAGGGTGATGGTCGCGTTCTCGAGCTTCATCTTGAGGTCCTGTGCCTCTTCGATGGTGGCGAGCTCGCGCGCGGTACGCGCGGCACGGATCGACTCGACCTGCTTCTCGCCGCCCTTGGACCACGCGACAGCGAAGCCCTGGGGGATGAGGTAGTTGCGGGCGTAGCCGTTCTTGACGTCGACGACGTCACCAGCGGAACCGAGGCCGGAGACCTCGTGGGTGAGGATGAGCTTCGACATGTGTCGACCTCCGATCAGCGGCCGGAGCCGGCGTAGGGGAGGAGCGCCATCTCACGGGCGTTCTTCACGGCACGGGCGATGAGGCGCTGCTCCTGGACGGAGACGCCGGTGATGCGACGGGCGCGGATCTTTCCACGCTCCGAGATGAACTTGCGAAGGGTCGCAACGTCCTTGTAGTCGATGACGCCGACCTTGATCGACTTCGCGGGAGCAGCGTTCTTGCCGCCCTTGCCGCGAGGCTTCCGGCGGTCGCCGGTGCTCTTTCCAGCCATAGTGATTTGTCCTTAGAAGAAAAGTTGTGTGTCCGTCGGAACGCTGAGGATCAGAACGGGGTCTCGTCGTCGAAGTTGCCGCCGGGGGTGCTCCACACGTCGTTCGACTGTGCGTTGCCGCCACCCTGCTGGCCGCCCTGGGGAGACCAGGGCGCGTCCGACTGACCGCCACCGTTGTTGTTCCAGTTGCCGCCGCCGTTGCCCGCGGGGGCGCTGCCGCCACCGCCGACCTGGCCACGACCGCCGCCACTGCCACCCGCTGCGCGGGTGATCTGTGCGGTCGCGTAGCGGAGCGACGGGCCGATCTCGTCGACCTCGAGCTCGATGCTCGTGCGCTGCTGGCCCTCACGGTCCTGGTAGGAACGCTGACGCAGACGACCCTGCGCGATGACGCGCGAGCCCTTCGTCAGCGACCCCGCCACGTGCTCGGCGAACTCGCGCCACACACTCGCGCGGAGGAACAGCGCATCGCCGTCCTTCCACTCGTTCGCCTGACGGTCGAACGTGCGAGGGGTCGACGCGATGGTGAAGTTCGCCACGGCGAGCCCGTTCTGCGTGTAGCGCAGCTCGGGGTCCGCGGTGAGGTTGCCCACCACCGTGATGACGGTTTCGCCGGCCACGGGTTACTCGGCGCTCGCGGTCGCGGTTGCGGAGGCGTTGGCGGCCTTGCGGGCCGCGCGAGCCTCGTCACGCTGCTTCTGGGCGGCGACCTGCGCGATGCCCTCTTCAGCGCGGAGGACCTTCGTGCGGAGCACGGCCTCGGAGAGACCGAGCTGACGGTCGAGCTCCTTGGCGGCCTCGGGCGACGACGTGAAGTCGACGACGGCGTAGATGCCCTCGGACTTCTTCGCGATCTCGTAAGCGAGCCGGCGACGGCCCCAGACGTCCACGTTGTCGACGGTGCCACCCGCGTTGCGGATCACGGCCAGGAACTTGTCCAGGCTGGGAGCGACGGTGCGCTCATCGATCTCGGGGTCGAGGATCGCCATCAGTTCGTACTGGTGCATGCGGAACCCACCTCCTCTGGTCTCAGCGGCCCCGGGCGGTTCCCGGGGCAGGAGGGTTGATGCATGTGCCCCAGACCACGCAGGTGCGCGAGGGGCAACCTGGGTAGCCTACCGGACTGCCTGGAGGCGCGCCACCGGCCTGTGGAGAGCGGTCCCGCCCGTTAGGCGGTCGCGTCTCAGGCGCTGGTGTCGCCTCGGGTGCTCCACCACTCGCGCAGGCGCTCCTCGGCCGTCTCCGGCCCGAGGGGCCCTTCGTCCATCCGGGCCTCGAGCAGGAACCGGTAGGCCTCGCCCACGGCACGCCCCGGCGGGATGTCGAGGATCCGCATGATGTCGTCACCGGTCAGGTCCGGACGGATCGACTCGAGCTCCTCCTGCTTGGACAGCACCTTGATGCGGTCCTCGAGGTCGTCGTAGGCGAACGCCAGCCGGTCGGCCTTGCGGCGGTTGCGGGTGGTGACGTCCGAACGGGTGAGCTCGTGCAGCCGTTCGAGCTGGGGTCCGGCGTCACGGACGTAGCGGCGGACGGCGGAGTCGGTCCAGGCGCCCTCGGTGTACCCGAAGAAGCGCAGGTGCAGCTCGATCAGGCGGGACACCGCGGCGATGGTGTCGTTGTCGAAGCGGAGCGCGCGGAGTCGCTTCTTCGCCATCTTCGAGCCGACCAGGTCGTGGTGGTGGAAGCTCACGGCGCCGCCGGGCTCGAGCTTGCGCGTCGCGGGCTTGCCGATGTCGTGCAGCAGCGCCGCGAGCCGGAGCACGGTGTCCGGGGGATCGCCGGCGTGCCGCTCGGCCTCGTACCCGATGGCCTGCTCGAGCACGGTGAGGGAGTGCTCGTAGACGTCCTTGTGGTGGTGGTGCTCATCGACCGCGAGCCGCATCTCGGGCAGCTCGGGCAGGAACCGCTCGGCGAGGCCGGTGTCGACGAGCAGCCGGAGGCCGGGGACCGGGTCGTCGGTGTTGAGCAGCTTGACGAGCTCGTCGCGGACCCGCTCGGCGGACACGATGTCGATCGATGCGACGAGTTCCTCCATCGCGGCCCGCACGTCGTCGTCGACGGTGAAGCCCAGTTGGGAGGTGAACCGTGCGGCACGCATCATCCGCAGGGGGTCGTCGCGGAACGAGACGACCGCGGTCTGGGGCGTCCGGAGCCGAGCGGCGAGCAGGTCCTCGACGCCGCCGTGCACGTCGACGAGCTCGCGGTCCGGCAGCCGCAGGGCCATCGCGTTGACGGTGAAGTCGCGACGGAGCAGGTCGTCCTCGATGGTGTCGCCGAACGCGACCTCGGGCTTGCGGGTCTCGCCGTCGTAGACGTCGCTGCGGTACGTGGTGATCTCGACCTGCTCGCCGGCGACCCGTGCGGCGATGGTGCCGAACTGACGACCGACGTCCCAGGTGGCACTCGCGATGGGTTCGACGATCCGCAGGATGTCGTCCGGCCGGGCGTCGGTGGTGAAGTCCAGATCGGTCACCGGACGGCCGAGGAACGCGTCACGGACGGGGCCGCCGACGAGGGCGAGTTCGTGTCCGGCGTCGGCGAAGGCCCGAGCGAGGAGGTCGACGGGCTCGGTGGTGGCGAGTGCGTCGAGTCGTTCGACGGCCTGGGCAACGGACTGCATGACGGTGCTCATCCTCCCAGATCGAGGCCCCGAGTTCTCCACAAGCCGCGCGCGCACGGGACCTGTTCATGGTCGCGCCTCATACACTCGTGCTCGGCCCGAACCGACCCCGTGGCCCGCTCCCCGTATGCAGATGCTCCGCACCACGCTCGCCGCAGCCGCGTCGACCCTCGTCGCGCTCGGCCTGGTCGTCGCGCCCGTCACAACCGATCACGCCTCGGCCGCCACAGTGTCCGCAGCCAAGAGCCACGTCGCCGATCCGGCCGCCGCAGACGCGGGCAAGGCGACCATCTCGATCGCCCCCGCGAACCGTGGCGTCGTCCAGCGCGACCAGGACCTCACCCTGTCGGTCACCGTCACGAACGACACCGACGCGGCGCTGCCGGCCGGCACCGCGGAGTTCGACATCTTCCGCTCGGTGAGCACGCGTGACGTCCTGGCGAGTTGGCTCAGCGACACCACCACGACCGGTTACCTCGGCGCCCCGATGGACTCCGTGGACATCCCGGCGATCCCGGCGCACCGATCGATCACCATCGACTCGGTCGAGATCGTCTCCGGCAACGTGGCGCTCGGCGGGTACTCCTCGTTCGGCGCCCGGCGCATCGCGGCCGAGTACACGGCGGGCGACGCCTTCGCCGTCGACCGCTCCGCCATCACCTGGTACCCGGACTTCGAACAGGCTCCGGTCAGCGTCTCCGTCGCGATGCCGATCACCCTGCCGAAGTCGACCGACGGCATCCTCACCGCGCCCGTGCTCGCTGCCGCGACCTCGGTCGACGGCACGCTCACGCAGCAGCTCGACGCCGCCGAGGACCACAACGTCGCCGTGGCCGTCGACCCGCGGATCATCGCCTCGATCCGGATCCTCGGCGACAACGCCCCGTCGAGCGCGATCACCTGGCTACAGCGTCTCGAAGGACTGCGCAACGAGACCTTCGCGCTGCCCTACGCCGACGCCGACGTCACCGGCCTGCGCCAGGCCGGGTCCGACGGCATCCTGGCGCCGATCTCCCTCGACCAGTCCGTCAAGTCCGAGAACTTCCCCGGCGCCGAGACCCCGGCACCGACTCCGACGGCAACACCGGGGCAGACCTCGTCGCCGGCCCCCACCGAGGCCTCGAGCGGCACCACGACCGACGACGGTACCGACCAGGCGCAGGAGACGCTGCCGACCACGGAGTCCCTGCTCGACTTCCCGTACTCGATGGACTCGATCGCCTGGCCGACCGAGGGCACGGTGTCCTCCGCCGACCTGCCCGCCCTCGAGCGTGCCGGCACGAAGATCACCATCGTCTCGAGCGGCAACACCTCGGCCGGCGCGGACACCACCATCACCGCGTCCGAGAAGATCGGCGACGACCACGTGCTCGTCTCCGACCAGTCGATGTCGTCGATGCTCCGCCGAGCCGCCGCCACCACCGACCGGCAGACCTGGTCGTCGACGATGTCCGAGCTCACCGCGACGCTGGCCACCTCGGCCCGTGCCGCCACTGCCACGGGGCCGATCCTGCTGACCCTCGGGCGCGAGTGGCCGTCCGACTCCACCCGGCTCAGCCAGGCGCTGGACGCCCTCGAGAGCACCGCCTGGGTCGCCCCGGCCGACCTCTCCACCGCCTCGAAGGCCGTCGCCGGGTCGCTCACGCTCGCCAGCGCGTCCACCGGCGAGGCCCGGATCGACCAGCTGCAGCGACTCGTGCGGGGGGAACAGGGGCTCTCCGCGTTCGCGACGATCCTCGGCGACCCGAACCAGCTGACCGCCCCGGCTCGGCTCCGTCTGCTCGCGCTCGCCTCGAACGCGTGGCGCGACGACGACCAGGGGCTCGCCGCCGCGGTGGAGGCCCGAACGGCCGCCTGGGCGAAGAGCACCACCGAGGTCGGCATCGTCGACTCGAGCAGCCTCACCCTGCTCGGCGACCGGTCGTCCCTGCCGGTGTCGATCCGCAACAGCTCCGCCTACCCGGTCACGGTGCACCTGTCCGTGCAGCCGTCGAACTCGGCGCTGCGGGTGGTCCGCAACGACATCGTCGTCGAGATCCAGCCCGATTCCTCCACCCGTGCCACCGTCCCCGTGCAGTCGGTCGCGAACGGCAAGGTCGAGTTGACGATGTCGCTCTCGAGCCCGACCGGCGTCGCCGTGGCCCAGCCCGCGACCGTCGAGCTGAACGTGCAGGCGCAGTGGGAGACGGTCATCACCGCGGCCGCCGCGATCGCGCTGATCGGCATCTTCGGCTTCGGCATCTTCCGCAGCATCCGCAAGCGCATCCGCCGCCGCAACGGCGAGCTCGACGACGAGGACGACGACGACCCGAACCGTCCCCTGGCGGTCCAGCCGACGGTCGGGGGCGCGCAGGCGTCCACCACCCGGCCTGGAGGCACGGATCACCGCTCCGGAGCGGCCCCCGCACCCAGCGTGGCCGCGTCCACGGCCGGCGCGGCCACCGGAGCGGCGGCCGCAGCCCCGGCTGCAGCGGCGACCGCGGCGGTGGACCAGAGCCTCCTGCAGGACGCCATCGCGCGCGCCGGAGCCGAGCCGAGCCTCCCGTCCGATGCCGCACGCAACACCGTCGCGGACGACCGCGACCCCGAGGAGCCGACCATCAGCACCAGCCAGCCCCAGCCCGACGTCGACGCCGAGCCGGTCGCCGAGCGCAGCCTCGGCCGGGCGAGCGCGATGCTGGCCGCCGGCACGATGCTGTCGCGCATCCTCGGCTTCGCGAAGACCTTCGTGCTGGCGTACGCGATCGGGCAGACGCAGTCACCGGCGGCGGACGCGTTCGCGGTGTCCAACCAGCTCCCGAACAACATCTACGCGCTGATCGCGGGTGGCCTGTTGTCCGCCGTGCTCATCCCGCAGATCGTGCGTGCGATGAAGCAGCACACCGACGGTGGCACGGCCTACGTCAACAAGATCGTGACGCTCGGCGGATCCCTGTTCATCGTCATCGCCGTCGTCGCGACCCTGATCGCCCCACTGCTCGTGCAGGTGTACGCGCAGACCGCGTCAGGCGAGGGCAAGGGGTTCACGCCCGGTCAGATCGACCTCGCGGTCGCGTTCGCGTTCTGGTGCCTGCCGCAGATCCTCTTCTACGCGATGTACTCCCTGCTCGGTGAGGTCCTCAACGCGAAGCAGGTGTTCGGCCCGTTCACGTGGGCGCCGCTCATCAACAACGTCATCTCGATCGCCGGGCTCGTCGTCTTCATCGCCATGTTCGGTGGCAGGGCCGCCAACTCCGGCGTCGACGACTGGACTCCGCTCAAGATCGCCGTCCTCGCCGGCAGTGCAACCCTGGGCGTGCTCGCTCAGGCCGCCTTCCTGCCGTTCTTCTGGCGCCGGGCTGGCCTGAGCTTCCGACCTGACTTCCGCTGGCGCGGCGTCGGCCTGAAGTCCACGGGCACCGCGGCGGGGTGGCTGTTCGCGATGATCCTCGTCACCCAGCTGGCCGGCATCGTGCAGTCACGCGTCGCATCGCTGGGTTCCGGTGCCGCGGGCAACGCGGTGCTGCAGAACGCCTGGCTGCTCTTCATGCTGCCGCACTCGATCATCACGGTCTCCATCGCGACGGCGTACTTCACACGGATGAGCCACGACGCGGAACGCGGCGACCTCGACGCTGTGCGGAAGAACCTGTCGCTCTCGCTGCGGATCGTCGGACTGTTCACCGTCTTCGCCTCGATCGCGCTGATGGTCGTCGCCGTGCCGTTCGGACGCATGTTCTCCAACACCTTCGACGGGGCGCTGTCGATCGGCGCGGTCCTGCTGGCCTACATGCCGGGGCTCGTGCTCTTCAGCATGTTGTTCATCATCCAGCGCGTCTTCTGGGCGATGCACGACCACCGGACGCCGTTCCTCATGCAGTGCGTCCAGTCGGTGCTGTTCGTGATCGGTGCCCTCGCGGTCAGCACGCTCCCGAACGAGGCGATCGGCGTCGCGATCGCAGCGTGCACCACCCTCGCGGGCACCGCGCAGACGATCGTCGCCCTGGTGCTCGTCCGCAAGCGGCTCGGTGGCATCGAAGGACCCGTGGTCACCCGTTCGCACGTGCAGTTCGTCATCGCCGCGCTCATCGCGGGCGTCGTGGGACTCCTCGTCGTGAACTTCTTCGGGTCGTTCTCGGCGAGCGGCTTCGCGATGGCCGACTTCACCGGAGCGGCCATCACCCTCGTCCTCGCCGGCGCGGTGATGGCAGCCGTGTACTTCGGAGCCCTCGTCGTCGCGAAGAACGGCGAGATCGGCAACGCCGTCCGGATGCTCCGCAGCAAGCTCGGCCGCTGATCCCTGCCGGGCACCGCACGCTTACGGGGCGTGTGGAATGCCTCGCCGGTACGATGGGTTGACCCGGTCAGACGCAACGGAAGGGCAATCAGGCATGCGCCAGCTCATCATCATCGGTTCCGGCCCGGCCGGGTTCACCGCCGGCATCTACGCAGCGCGCGCAGAGCTCAAGCCGCTCATCGTCGCCTCCAGTGTCGAGACGGGCGGTGAACTCACCAAGACGACCGAGGTCGAGAACTTCCCGGGCTTCCCCGAGGGGATCCAGGGCCCCGACCTCATGATCAAGATGCAGGAACAGGCCGAGAAGTTCGGTGCCGAGGTCCTGTACGACGACGCCGTCTCCGTCGACCTCACCGGCAAGGTCAAGAAGGTCACCGTCGGCTCCGGCGAGACGTACGAGGCCCTCGCGGTCATCTACGCCACCGGCTCGGCCTACCGTCACCTCGGGCTCCCCGACGAAGAGCGCCTGTCCGGCCACGGTGTCTCGTGGTGCGCGACCTGCGACGGCTTCTTCTTCCGACAGAAGAACATCGCTGTCGTCGGTGGTGGCGACTCCGCGATGGAAGAGGCAACGTTCCTCACCCGCTTCGCCGACAAGGTGACGGTCATCCACCGCA
The DNA here is from genome assembly GCF_003234395.1 of Curtobacterium sp. MCLR17_051. NCBI lineage: Bacteria > Bacillati > Actinomycetota > Actinomycetes > Micrococcales > Microbacteriaceae > Curtobacterium > Curtobacterium sp. MCLR17_051. The sequence goes on along the minus strand of NZ_QKTA01000004.1, from coordinate 110,261 downwards.
AGGACTCCCTGCGTGCGTCGAAGATCATGCAGGACCGCGCGATGAACGACCCGAAGATCGAGTTCGCCTGGAACAAGGAGGTCACCGGCATCACGGGTGACACCGCGGTCGAGGGTGTCACGCTCAAGGACACCGTGACGGGCGAGGAGTCCGAGCTCGCGCTGGACGGCCTGTTCATCGCGATCGGCAACGACCCGCGCACGCACCTGATCCACGGCCAGATCGACATCGCGCCCGAGGGCACGATCGCCGTCCAGGGCCGTTCGTCGAAGACCAACCTGCCGGGTGTCTTCGCCGCCGGTGACGTCATCGACCCGTCCTACCGTCAGGCCATCACGGCTGCCGGTTCGGGCACGGTCGCCGCGCTCGACGCCGAGAAGTACCTCGCCGAGCTCGACGACGCACTGACGGACGAGGCCGAGGGCGTCGCCCCGACCGAGCCCGCCATGGTCGACGTCATCGCCGCCCGGGCCTGACCCGCCTCGGAATACCACGACGGCATCGCCGTTGTACCCCCTGAACGACTTCTCGAAGGAGCACACATGTCCAACGCCAAGGCTGTCACCGACGCCACCTTCTCGGACGAGGTCCTCAAGTCCGACAAGACGATCCTGGTCGACTTCTGGGCCGAGTGGTGTGGCCCGTGTCGCGCGGTCTCGCCGATCCTCGACCAGATCGCCGAAGAGCACGCCGGCAAGATCGAGATCGTGAAGCTCAACGTGGACGACAACCCCCAGTCCGCCATGAACTACCAGATCACGTCGATCCCGGCGATGAAGGTCTTCAAGGGCGGCGAGGTCGTCAAGACCGTCATCGGCGCCAAGCCGAAGCCCGCGCTCGAGGCCGACCTCGCCGAGTTCCTCGCGTAGGTCGCTCCACCCGAACGGCCCCGCTCTCCCCGGAGAGCGGGGCCGTTCTCGTCCGGAGCCACCGGATGACGATCGGCCCCGTCGCGGAACCCTGGTTCCCCGGGCCGATGTCGTAGTGTGGCGGGAATGTCCCACTGAACGGAGCACTCGATGACGAACGGCAACAGCCTCGACCCCTGGTACGACTCCTACGCCCAGCGCACCGCCGGGCTGAGCGCCTCCGAGGTCCGAGCACTGTTCGCCGTCGCCTCGCGCCCCGAAGTGGTCTCGTTGGCCGGTGGCATGCCGTTCGTCTCCGCGCTCCCCAGAGAGCTCGTCACGGGCTCCCTGGACCGTGTCATGAACGAGCACTCCGCCATGGCGCTCCAGTACGGCGGCGGACAGGGCCTGCGGTCCCTCCGTGAGCACATCGTGGACGTCATGAGCCTCGAGGGCATCCGTGCCAGCGCCGAGGACGTCGTGGTCACCACGGGCTCGCAGCACGCCCTCGACCTCGTCACACGGCTCTTCATCGATCCGGGTGACGTCGTGCTCGCCGAGTCGCCCTCCTACGTCGGCGCGATCGGGGTCTTCCGGTCGTACCAGGCCGAGACGGTGCACATCACGACGGACGAGCTCGGTCTCGTCCCCGAGGCGCTGCGCGAAGCGATCGCGAACCTCCGCGCCCAGGGCAAGCGAATCAAGTTCCTCTACACGATCCCGAACTTCCACAACCCGGCAGGCGTCACGATGAGCCGCGAGCGCCGCATCGAGGTGCTCGACATCTGCCGGTCGAACAACATCCTCGTGCTCGAGGACAACCCGTACGGGCTCCTCTGGTTCGACGAGCCGGCGCCGCAGGCGATCCGATCGATCGACGAAGAGGGCGTGGTGTACCTCGGCTCCTTCTCGAAGACCCTCGCACCGGGCTTCCGCGTCGGCTGGGCGCTCGCACCGCACGCCATCCGCGAGAAGCTCGTGCTCGCCAACGAATCGGCCGTGCTCGCGCCGAACTCCTTCGGCCAGTACGTCGTGAACGCGTACCTCGACGCCGCGGACTGGAAGGGTCAGGTCGACACCTTCCGGGGCATCTACGCCGAGCGCCGTGACGCCATGCTGTCCGCACTGGGGGAGTTCCTGCCCGACCTGTCCTGGACGAAGCCGAACGGCGGCTTCTTCGTGTGGCTGACCCTGCCCGAGTCACTCGACTCCAAGGGCATGCTGCCGCGCGCGGTCAAGGAGCTCGTGGCCTACACGCCCGGCACGGCCTTCTACGCCGACGGACGCGGCGGCGGACACATCCGTCTGTCGTTCTGCTACCCGACGCCCGAGCAGATCCGGGTGGGCGTCAAGCGACTCGCCAACGTCGTCAACGACGAGCTCGAACTGATCGAGACGTTCGGCCCGACGACCCGCCCGAACACCGTGGTCCGCGAGACGTCGTCCGTCAGTGCACCGCCCCCGAACATCTCCTGATCAGCGCTTTCCTCGGTACTGATCGCACAGCACCGCAGTTCCACACCGGAGGACCCCGCATGGCCGAGCTCACCCGTCGTCACGTCGTCGTCGTCGCCGGAGGCATCTCGCACGAACGAGATGTCTCCCTCCGCTCCGGTCGTCGGGTCGCCGACTCACTGACCGGCTACGGCTGGCAGGTGGACCTGCGCGACGCCGACGCGATGCTCCTGCCGGCTCTCGCCGATTCACGCCCGGACGTTGTGTGGCCGGCCCTGCACGGCGCCTCCGGTGAGGATGGGGCCCTGCGGGGCATCCTGGAGGCCGTGGACATCCCGTTCGTCGGCTCACGTTCGACGTCGGCCCGGTTGGCATGGGACAAGCCGACGGCGTCAGCGCTGGTCGCCCGCGCCGGCGTCCGTACCCCTCGTTTGGTGACGCTCTCCCACGACGTGTTCCGCGAGCTCGGCGCTGTCGGCGTCCTCGAGGCCATCGCGACCGAGCACCCGGTACCGCTCGCCGTGAAGCCGGCGCGCGGCGGAAGTGCGCAGGGCGTGACCCTCGTCGATGACGTCAAGGACCTGCCCCGGGCCATGGTGACGGCGTACACGTACTGCGACGACGTCGTGGTCGAGCAGCTCATCCGTGGCACCGAGGTCGCCGTGGGGATCATCGACACCGGAGACGGCCCCGTGGCGCTCTCCGCCGTGGAGATCGTGCCGCGCAACGGTATCTACGGCTTCGAAGCGCGCTACAACGCGGGGGAGACGACCTTCTACACCCCCGCACGACTGTCCGACGAGTTCGCCGGAGCAGCCGCGGAGGCTGCGGTTGCCGCGCACGTGGCTCTGGGACTCCGGCATCTGTCCCGCGTCGACCTGATCATCGACGGGGCTGGGACGCCCTGGTTCCTCGAGGCGAACGTGCTCCCCGGGCTCACCGAGACGTCACTGCTGCCGCAGGCGCTGTCCGCGTCCGGGTTCGACCTCGGCTGGACCTACGCCGAGCTCGCCGAGCAGGCCATCCGGGACCACCGCGCCTGACCCTGCAGCCGATGTTCCACGTGGAACACCGGCACGTGCTCTGCACCTGCCCCTCGAACGGGCCGAGATGTTCCACGTGGAACGACGGCATTGAGTGACTTCCCTGCTTCGCGAGGCGAGCTGTTCCACGTGGGACATCTCGCCGTGAGGATCCTCACTCAGCGCCGGCGTTGGCGCCCGGCGCGTTCGGCGGGCCCCGAGGCGCCCGAACCGCGTGAACAGACGATCGGAGAGGCCTTGACGTCAATCTCAACGTTTCGCTACCGCACGCCCTTGTTCGCAAGCATCGAAGCTTCGACTCCCTCAACTCGCAATCCGACGTAGCGCGTCGGATCGTCCGCTCTGCAGTAGCGGCTGGCGGAACGCGATCCCTCCAGAGCGATCTCACGGAACCTCGGGTCGACCGCTCGGAAGAACGTCCCTCGGATCGCTGGCATGAAGGGCGAGCCGATGGTGGTCACGTCGACACCATCTCACCTGAGGCCAACCACCCTCACTGCTGGAGCGGCCGCGTCGGGCACGCTGTGTTGCCACCAGAGCTGCCGGATTGAGTCGCAGGTGCGCCGACCCCAGCCCGACCGTCGCAGGGGCTCACAGCGCCGCACAACGCCGCGCACAGGCTGGTTCAGCCCTCGAGGTCCTCTACCCCGAGCTCACCGAGGATCCGGTTGAGGTCGTCGCCGTTCGCGAAGTCGATCGTGACGGAACTCTTGCGAGCACCGACCGCGATCTTCACCCGCGTGTTCAGGCGGTCGCCGAGCCGCTCAGCGAGATCGTTGAAGTGCGCCTGACGCTTCGACGGTTCGGTCTTCGGCTTCGCCGGCGGCGTCTTCGCGGAGAGTTGCTGCGCGATCGCCTCGGCAGCACGGACAGACAGGTCCTCGTTGACGATCTTCTCGGCCAGGTACTCCATCGCTTCGGCGTCCGGAGCGGCGAGGATGGCGCGCGCGTGTCCGGCAGAGAGGACGCCTGCGGCCACCCGCCGCTGCACGGGGGAGGGGAGGCGCAGGAGTCGGATGGTGTTCGTGATCTGCGGGCGCGATCGACCGATGCGCTGCCCGAGCTGTTCCTGGGTGATCCCGAAGTCGGCGAGGAGCTGCTGGTACGCCGATGCCTCTTCCAAGGGGTTGAGCTGCGCCCGGTGGAGGTTCTCGAGCAGGGCGTCGCGCAGCATCGCGTCGTCGGGGGTGTCCTTCACGATCGCGGGGATCGTGCTCAGGCCGAGTTCCTTCGTGGCCCGCAGACGGCGCTCACCCATGATGAGCTCGTACTGGGGCTCGGTGCCCGTCGCGCCGGGGATCGGCCGGACGACGATGGGCTGCAGGACACCGATCTCGCGGATCGAGTGCACGAGCTCCTGGAGCTCCTCCTCGCGGAACTCCTTCCGCGGCTGTTGCGCGTTCGGGATCACGTCCAGCGGATTGAGGTTTGCGAGACGAGCCCCCGGCACGGCCACCAGCTCGTCCGCCGTCGGAGCGGATGCCGGCGAGCCACCGGTCGGGAAGAACACGTCGACGGGACGGTCCTGCTGATCGGTCGCCGTCGGGATCAGGGCGCCGATGCCTCGGCCGAGTCCGGTTCGCTTCGGTGCCATCAGTGCTTCGCTCCTCGTGCTGCGATCTCGGCGGCCGCTTCCAGGTAGGACAGCGACCCGGTGGAGTTCACGTCGTAGGCGACGACGCTCTGGCCGTAGCTCGGTGCTTCGCTCACGCGGACGGAGCGCGGGATCATCGCCTTGAGGACCTGGTCACCGAAGTGCTCCCGGACGTCGTTCGCCACCTGGTTCGCCAGGTTCGTGCGACCGTCGTACATGGTCAGCAGGATTGTAGAGACTCGGAGGTTCGGGTTGAGGTGTCGCTCGATCAACTCGATGTTCCGCAGCAGCTGGCTCAGTCCTTCGAGCGCGTAGTACTCGCACTGGATCGGGATGAGCACCTCCTGCGCGGCAACGAAGGCGTTGATCGTCAACAGACCCAGTGACGGCGGGCAGTCGATGAAGACGTAGTGGTACGGCTCGTCCAGCGACTGCAGGTACATGTCGAGCGCGGTCCGGAGACGCTGCTCACGTGCCACCAGTGACACGAGCTCGATCTCGGCGCCGGCGAGGTGAATGGTGGCCGGCACACACCAGAGGGTGTCCGACTCGGGGGAGGCCTGCACGGTGTCGGCCATGGGTGCCTCGTCGACGATCACGTCGTAGATGCTCGCGACCTCCGCCTGGTGATCGACGCCAAGCGCGGTCGAGGCATTACCCTGCGGATCCAGGTCGATGACCAAGACACGAGCGCCGCCATGGGCGAGGCCCGCTGCCAGGTTGACGGTCGTCGTCGTCTTGCCGACGCCACCCTTCTGGTTCGAGACGGTGATGATCCGTGTCTCGGAAGGGAGCGGGAACTGCTGCGTGGCGATCGCGCGCCGGCGGCGATTCAGGTCGGCGATCTCCCGAGCGAGCGGTGTCGACGCGTCGTAGTCGGTCGATGAACTCAACGAGTGCCTCTTCCCCGGTTCGATGTTTCACGTGGAACGCGGAGCCACTGGCGGCCGGATGACCCGGCCCGAGCCGCAGCGTCAGTCAACTGTAGCCCGGAAGACGCGGGTGGTCTCGTCGACCACACCTTCTCCGAGCTCGAGCACCTCGACATCAGAGAGGCGCTTCCGAAGGATGACCTTGCGGGCCTTCTCGATCTCTTCGTCGACCCGCGCACCCTTCATCAGGATGAGCTGGCCGCCGGAGCGAACCAGCGGCACGGTGAGAGGGATGAGCTTCGACAGGGCACTGACGGCGCGTGCGGTGACCTGGTCGACCACGACGTCGTCCGCTACGTCCTCAGCACGGCCACGGAGCACCGTGACGTTCTGCAGGCCGAGCCGATCAGACTCACTGCGAAGCCAATCCGTCCGGCGCTCCATCGGCTCGATGAGGACGAACTCAACGTCCGGACGGGCGATCGCGAGCACGAGACCCGGCAATCCTGCACCTGAACCGACGTCGGCAACGCGACCCCGGGCCTCCAGGAGGGGTGCGAGCAACGCAGAATTGAGGATGTGTCGCGTCCAAAGGCGGGGCAGCTCGAGCGGTCCGATCAGGCCCAGCTCCTCACCCCGCCGCGCAAGCTCGTTGGTGAACGAGCGCGCAACCTCGATCTGGTCACCGAAGAGTGCTGCAGCCGCCGCGGGCTCAGCCTCGAGCACCGGTGCTGCCTCGGTCGGGACGGGTGCGTCCGTCATCGGGTGACGACCGTGTGGCGGTCCCGACCCTCACCCTCGGACTCCGAGTGGAAGCCCTTCTCAGCGACCAGGTCGTGCACGAGCTTGCGTTCGTACGACGACATCGGGGGGAGCGCAGCCGACGACGAACCGGCTTCGATGCGCTCGACAGCCGTGTCCACGAGCCGCTGGAGCTCGTCAGCACGGGCGTCCCGCGAGCCACCGACGTCGAGGATGAGCCGGCTGAACTCGCCGGTCTCGGCCTGCACGGCGATCCGGGTGAGCTCCTGCAGCGCCGTCACGGTGTCGGGCTTCGACAGCACGCGGAGTGCCTCGCCGTCATCGGTGACGGACAGGTACACCCGACCGGCGCGTTCCTCGATCTCGATGTCGCCGTCGAGGTCGCAGATGTCGAGGAGTTCCTCGATGTAGTCCGCTGCGATGTCCGCCTCGTCGCGGGCGTCCTCGGTCTCGGTCTCCGTCGTCTCGACGGCGCCTGCGGTGTCCTGCTCGGTCACTTACTTCTTCCCGTTCTTCTTCTGGCGCTGCTTGCCGACCGGCTGCTGACGCTGGGTGGTGACGCGCACGGGCTCGATCTCCGTCGCACCGGCGCCGGCACCGGCCTCGGCCAGGACCGGGGTGGCGGTGCCGCGACGCTGTGCCTTCTTGGCCAGGCGGGCTTCACGAGCCAGAGCGGCTTCGGAGCCGGGGGTCGGCATGCTGCGGATGACGAAGTACTGCTGCGCCATCGTCCAGAGGTTCGAGGCCAGCCAGTAGAACATGACGCCGAGGGGGAAGCTCAGACCCGAGATCACGAAGACCAGCGGGAGGATGTACAGCATCATCTTCTGCTGGCGGTACATCGGAGACTCCTTGGTCTCCGGCGACATGTTCTTGGCGACGAGCTGCAGCTGCGTGATGAACTGCGACGCCGTCATCACGACGATCATGAAGCCCGCGATCGCACGGACCTCCCACCCGGAGGCGTTCGTGAACGTCTCGTGCAGGGGCGCACCGAACAGGGCCGCGTTGCCGAACGACGCCGCGAGGTCGTTCGTCAGCAGGCCGATGCCCTTCTGGTTGATCTGGGCCTCGTGCAGCACCGAGTACAGCGAGAAGAAGATCGGCATCTGCAGCAGCAGCGGCAGGCAGGAGCTGAGCGGGTTGGTCCCGGTCTCCTTGTAGAGCGCCATCGTCTCGCGGCTCATGGCCTCACGCGAGAACTGGTCCTTCTTGCCCTTGTACTTGTCCTGGATCTTCTTCAGCTGCGGCGCGACCTCGAGCATGCGGCGCTGCGACTTGATCTGCCGGACGAAGATCGGGATCAGCGCTGCGCGCACCACGAACGTCAGGAAGATGATCGAGAGCACCCACGTGATGCCCTCATTCGGGTCCATGCCGATGTTCTCGAAGATCCAGTGGAAGCCGACGAGGATGGCCGAGACCACCCATTTGAGCGGCCAGAGGACGAATCCGATGATGTCCATGGGGACGGCTACGCCTTTCGAGTGCGCTGGGGGAGCAGGACCGGCCGGGCCGTTCCGACCGCGGGGTGCGGCTGCTGCGGGATCGGCGCGAGGACGAACCCGAACCGGTTGACGACGAACGGGTGACGGCGTTCCTTGACGTCGTCGATGCCACCAGCAGCCCAGGGGTTGCAACGGGCGATGCGCCAGGCGCCCATGGCGGATCCGCGGACGACGCCGTACTGCTGGATCGCGTCGAGGGCGTACCGAGAGCACGACGGGTGGTAGCGGCAGACGTTGCCGTACAGCGGGGAGATCACCGCACGGTAGGCCCGGAGCACGACGACGCACGCGTTGCGTGGGAGCAACGCGATGACCCAGGCAAGCCGGGTCCACAGAGTGCGGTTCATGCTGCCTTCTCCACCCCGCGCGCGAAGGAGCGCGTGACGTCTTCGAGCAGGGTAGGCCATCCGGCCTGCGATGCGGCTGGCAGTACACGGACCACCACGTCGAAGCCCTGGGGGTTCTCGGCGAGCAGGTCGTGCGCGATCGCCTTGAGCCGCCGCCTGATCAGGTTCCGGGTCACGGCGTTCCCCACCGTCTTCGCGACGATGAAGCCGAACCGCGTCGGTCCGTTGCGGTCGACCGGCTGACGGACCACGGACACGACGACGTGCGCCGTGGCGCTCTTGCGACCACGACGCACGACGTTCCGGTAGTCATCCCCGCGCACGATGCGGTTGGCGCTGGCCAACACTGCGACGCCGGGGTCAGACCGAGGACCGGATCAGGCGATGAGCCTGATCAGGCCGAGAGCTCGGTACGGCCCTTGGCGCGACGCGCCGACAGGATGGCGCGGCCGGCACGCGTCCGCATGCGGAGGCGGAAGCCGTGCTTCTTGGCGCGGCGGCGGTTGTTCGGCTGGAAGGTGCGCTTGCTCATGATGTTCTCCACACGGCTGCTCGCGGCGAGCCGTCACGTATGTGTAGCCGTCCGGGTGTCGAACGACGCAGATGGGCGCGACCAAAGGGCCGCAGTCAACTGGTTAACGGTACGTGACAGCGGCGAGCAGGTCAAACCCCGCCCGGACCGGTTGCGTCGGTGCCGTCGGTTCTGCCGCTGCTCGAGCCCATTCTCCACATTGGGGACAACTTCCGTTCGGTGGGACTCGGTCCGGTCCTTTACAGTGGTGTGATCGATCGCCCCGATGGCCGGTACGACAGGGAAGTACTCCTGTCGGACGGCTCGAGGTGGTCGTGGACAACACTGTGGACAACCCTGTGGGAACCTCCGCGGCAACGAGGCGTCGACGAAGCCCCCGGAGCCACCGACGATCCGCCGGCGACGACCTGGTCCCGAGTGCGGTCGCCGAGGACGCCACGGCATGTCCGACCCCGCAGGACGCACCCTCGTCCGACAGCGAACGCACGACACGACCCCTGGAGACGAGCGCGACATGACGATGCCGGCCGACCCCGTCGAGGACCTCTGGTCATCCGTACTCGGACTCCTCGCCGAGGACCCCCGCATCACGCCGCAGCTCCACGGGTTCCTGAACCTGGTCGAGCCGAAGGGCGTGCTCGCCGGCACCCTGTACCTCGAGGTCCCGAACGACCTGACCCGGGGCATGCTCGAACAGCGCATCAGGATCCCGATCACCGAGGCGGTCGGTCGCATCGGTGACGACTCGGTCGCGAACTTCGCGATCACGGTCAACCCCGACATGGCGTCGGAGCCGCGGGTGGACCCGAACGTCCCCGAGTACGCCGAGCCCGTGCAGGAAGCCGTCGAGCAGAGTGCCGCTCCGCGCCAGTACATCGAGGCGCCGTTCGTCCCGAGCCAGATCGACTCTCCCGGCACCAGCGGTCGGCCCGAGTCGCGACTCAACCCGAAGTACAACTTCGACAACTTCGTCATCGGGTCGTCGAACCGGTTCGCCCACGCCGCAGCGGTCGCCGTGGCCGAGGCACCGGCCAAGGCCTACAACCCGCTCTTCATCTACGGGGACTCCGGGCTGGGCAAGACCCACCTGCTCCACGCCATCGGGCACTACGCCGAGAGCCTCTACCCGGGGATCCGCGTCCGGTACGTGTCGAGCGAGGAGTTCACCAACGACTTCATCAACTCGATCGCGAACAACCGCTCGAACCAGTTCCAGCAGCGGTACCGCGACATCGACATCCTGCTGATCGACGACATCCAGTTCCTGCAGGGGAAGGACTCCACGCAGGAGGCCTTCTTCCACACGTTCAACACGCTGCACGACCACAACAAGCAGGTCGTCATCACGTCCGACGTCGCGCCGAAGCACCTGACCGGGTTCGAGGACCGGATGCGATCGCGCTTCGAGTGGGGCCTGATCACCGACGTGCAGGCGCCCGAGCTCGAGACGCGCATCGCGATCCTCCGCAAGAAGGCACAGTCCGACCACCTGCAGGTGCCCGACGACATCCTCGAGTTCATGGCGTCGAAGGTGTCGAGCAACATCCGCGAGCTCGAGGGCACCCTGATCCGGGTCACCGCGTTCGCGAGCCTGAACCGGACGGCCGTGGACATGGCCCTGGTGCAGACGGTCCTCAAGGACCTGATCACCCTCGACGAGGACAACGTCGTCGCGCCGACCGACATCATCAACCACACCGCGGAGTACTTCAAGCTCTCCGTCGACGACCTGTACGGGTCGTCCCGCTCCCAGGCGATCGCCACGGCACGACAGATCGCGATGTACCTGTGCCGTGAGCTGACGAGCCTGTCCCTGCCCAAGATCGGGCAGCTGTTCGGCAACCGCGACCACACCACGGTGATGTACGCGAACAAGAAGATCACCGAGCTGATGAAGGAGCGTCGGTCGATCTACAACCAGGTCACCGAGCTCACCAGCCGCATCAAGCAGGACCGCCGTTACCGCTGAGATCGGCCCGTTCCCGGCCCCATCCACCATCTGAGACGGTTCCATGGGCCGGACTTCTCACAGTGTGGATAGCCTGTGGATAACTGTGGAGGACACGCCGCCCGGTTGTACACAGGTGGGGGGTCGCCTGTGGAGACTGGGGATGGAAGTGGATAGATGAGATTCATTCATCCCGTTAACGCTCACACACCGCTCACAAGTCACAAGCGTGTAGTTCCCTACTGCGGAGCGGGATGCACAGGGTTATCCACAGTGTGCACAGGCGTTAACACCATTACTCCTGGTTAACGATCAATCTCCGCGGGACAACCTTGTGGACGGCGGGATGACAAGAAATCCGGCCCCCGTCCGCCTGTGCCAGAATGGGGCGGCCGGACAGTCCAAGCCGATCGACAGGGGTTCCAGCTGTGAAGTTCGAGGTCAACCGGGACGTCTTCTCCGAAGCCGTCTCCTTCGCAGTGAAGCTCCTCCCGCAGCGCACGACCCTCCCGATCCTGTCGGGCGTCCTGATCCACGCCGACGGAGATCGTCTGACGCTCTCGTCGTTCGACTACGAGGTGTCGGCACAGACGTCCATCTCGGCCCAGATCGACGAGCCGGGCACGGTCCTGGTCTCCGGTCGACTGCTGAACGACATCGCGAGCCGGCTGCCGAACGCCCCCGTGTCGTTCACCACCGAGGACGCCAAGATCTCCGTCTCCTGCGGATCGGCGCACTTCACGCTGCTGTCCATGCCCGTCGAGGAGTACCCGACGCTGCCGGAGATCGGCCCGCAGACCGGTGTGATCCCCGGCGACGCGTTCTCCGAAGCGGTGTCCCAGGTCGCCGTCGCCGCCAGCCGCGACGACGTCACCCCCGTCATCACGGGCGTGCAGCTCGAGGTCGGCGACAACGACCTCTCCCTCATCGCCACGGACCGCTACCGCGTCGCCGTCCGCACCATCGCGTGGGACTCCGGCCGAGTCGGCTCGGACCCCCTGCACGCACTGGTCCCGGCCCGCACCCTGCAGGAGGTCGGCCGCACGTTCGGTTCGGCGTCCACGGTGTCGGTCTCGATCAGCGGCAACTCCGACCGCGAGCTCATCGCGTTCCACGCCGACGACAAGACCGTGACGTCGTTGCTCATCAAGGGCAACTACCCGCCGGTCCGGCGGCTCTTCCCCGAGACCGTCAACGACCACGCAGTGATCAACACCGCGGAGCTCGTCGAGGCGGTCCGACGGGTCTCCCTCGTCCTGGAGCGCGAAGCGGCGCTCCGGTTCTCCTTCACGGTCGACGGGCTCACGCTCGAGGCGATCGGATCCGAACAAGCGCAGGCGTCAGAGTCGATCAGTGCGTTGTTGACCGGCGAGGAAACGGTGGTCTCGTTGAAGCCCGCCTTCCTCCTGGACGGGCTGAACGCGGTGCACTCCGAGTTCGTCCGCATCTCCTTCACCAAGACGGAGAACCCCAACAAGCCGGGCCCGGTGCTGATCACCGGCCAGACTTCGCAAGAGGCCGCAGCGACCGATGGATACCGGTACCTGCTGCAGCCGAACCTGCTGCTGCGATAGGCGCAACAGGCAACCTGCGCTGGCGCACACCACCGGCAGCATCAGCGCGACGACGAACAGAAGAGGAAATCATGCACATCGGTCTTGTCGGCCTTGGTCGCATGGGCAACAACATGCGTGCCCGTCTCCGCAACGCAGGGATCGAGGTCACCGGGTACGACGCCAACCCCGCCGTCTCGGACGTCGCCGACCTCGGCGCCCTCGCCGCTGCCCTCCCGGAGGGCAAGCGTCTCGTGTGGGTCATGGTCCCGCACGGCAAGATCACCGACGACGTGATCACCGACCTGGCCGGTGTCCTCGGCGAGGGCGACCTGGTCATCGACGGTGGCAACTCGAAGTGGCTGGACGACACCACGCACGCCGAGCAGCTCGCTGCGCGCGGCATCCGCTACATGGACGCCGGCGTCTCCGGTGGTGTCTGGGGCAAGGACAACGGCTACGGCCTCATGGTCGGCGGTGACGCCGCGGACGTCGAGTTCGCGATGCCCGTGTTCGACGCGCTGCGTCCCGAGGGTCCCCGTGAAGAGGGCTTCTCGCACGCCGGCCCGATCGGCGCCGGCCACTACGCGAAGATGGTCCACAACGGCATCGAGTACGCGATCATGCAGGCGTACGGCGAGGGCTACGAGCTCCTCGAGGCCAAGGACCTGATCACCGACGTCCCCGCCGTGTTCGCCGGCTGGCAGCGCGGAACGGTCGTCCGTTCCTGGCTGCTCGACCTGATGGTGCTCGCGCTGAACGAGGACCCGAAGCTCGACGAGCTCGAGGGCTACGTCGAGGACTCGGGTGAGGGCCGCTGGACGCTCGAAGAGGGCATCGAGCTCGCGGTGCCGATGCCGGCGCTCTCGGCGTCGATCTTCGCGCGCTTCGTCTCGCGTCAGGGCAGCGCCTCGCCGACGATGAAGGCCGTCGCGGCGCTCCGCAACCAGTTCGGCGGTCACGCCGTCAAGAAGTCCTAGGACTTCCCGGGGGAACCCGGACTCGGCCCGCGTGCACGTCGACCATCTCCAACTGACCGACTTCCGGAACTACCGGGAGGCGGACGTCGACCTCGCACGCGGGCCGAACCTGTTCGTCGGACGCAACGGACAGGGCAAGACCAACCTGGTCGAGGCGATCGGCTACCTCTCCACCCTCGGCTCGCACCGCGTCCCCACCGACGCAGCGCTCGTCCGTCAGGGATGTGACGCCGCGATCGTCCGGGCCCGACTCGCGCACGAGGACCGCAGCATCCTCGCCGAGGTGCAGATCAACCGCACCGGTGCGAACCGTGCGCAGGTCAACCGGTCGGCGATCAAGCCGCGGGAGCTTCCGCGCTACTGCACGAGTGTGCTCTTCGCCCCGGAGGACCTCGCCCTCGTGCGGGGCGAGCCGGCTGGGCGACGCCGGATGCTCGACGAGCTGCTCGGCCAGATCGCACCGCGGATGCAGGGCGTGCTCGCCGACTACGACCGCACGCTCCGGCAGCGGAACACCCTGCTCAAGTCGGCCCGTGCCACCGGCGCGAAGGCGAACGCCCTGTCGACGCTCGACGTCTGGGACGACCGGCTCGTCGGACTCGGCGCCGAGATCGTCGCGGCGCGTGACCACCTGACCCGGCGGCTCGCACCCTTCGTGGCGGAGGCCTACGCGACCGTCGCCGGCGAGCACCACGACGCCTCGATCACCGGCGTCCTGTCGATCCGCGGTGGTGACCCCGAGTCCGCGGCGGCGACCGACCCCGTGCTCGGGACCCCCGACGAGCCCGTCACGGTCGCGTCGGCTGCCGAAGCGTTCGCGGCTGCCCTCGAGCGTCGTCGCCGTGACGAACTCGACCGCGGGCTCACCCTCGTGGGGCCGCACCGGGACGACGTTCTGTTCCAGCTCAACGGGTTACCAGCCCGCGGGTACGCGAGTCACGGCGAATCCTGGTCCTTCGCGCTGGCCATCCAGCTCGCGAGCGCCTCGATCCTGCGCGCCGAGTCGAACCTGGGCGACCCGATCATCATCCTCGACGACGTCTTCGCCGAACTCGACGAATCGCGGCGGGAACGGCTGGCGAACGCCGTCGCCGACTACGAGCAGGTGCTCATCACGGCCGCGGTCTTCGGTGACGTGCCCGGGAAGCTGGCGGCGCACACCGTGCGGATCGAGGCGGGCACGATCGTGACCGACGAGACGGACGCGACCCGGGCCTCCAGTCCGGCGACGGACGCGACGGACGCGACGAACGGGACCGACGCGATCGACGCGACGGACGAGACGGACGCGACCGTCGCGGACAGCAACACGGACCCGACCGAAGCCGAAGCCTGATGCCGAAGCCCCGCAAGCCCACCGAACCCTCGCAGGTCTACCGCCACCTGCGCGCGGTGTTCGGCGACCCGTCCAAGCGCGGCACCGATGCCCGCCGCCGCCGTGCCCGCGAGTTCGACGCCGACACCGTGCCGTACGGGCGCGGCCGCGAGCCGAAGGGCCTCGCGGACATCGTCGGTTCGCTCGCCCAGGAACTCGGTTGGACGGAACCCCTCGCCCGCTCTGAGCTCTTCGTGGACTGGCCGAGCGTCGTCGGCGAGGAGCTGGCGAAGCACTCCCGACCGGTGACCATCGAGGACGGCGCACTCGTCATCCGGTGCGACTCGACGGCCTGGGCGACCCAGCTCCGACTGATGCGTGCGACGGTCACGACGACCATCGCGGAACGGCACCCCGAAGCCGGGGTCGAGTCGATCAGGGTTTCCGGCCCGGACGCCCCCACGTGGAAACGCGGCCCCAGGACGGTCCAGGGGCGCGGTCCTCGCGACACCTACGGTTGAGGCGACGAAATCATCCTGGAGTGCCAGAAAAGCCCGTCTGCGGGGCAGATGAGCCCTCGAAAGAGGGGGCTCTGCGGTAGACTGGGAGGTGCAGTGCGCGGGCGTTCCGCGCGCAGGCAGGAGCACGCTCGACATGGCAGCAGAATCTGAAGACGACCGGCAGAACCCGCTCGGCGCGGAGACCCCGCAGAGCGAACCGTCCTACGGCGCAGACCAGATTCAGGTGCTCGAGGGGCTCGAGGCCGTCCGCAAGCGCCCGGGTATGTACATCGGTTCGACCGGCCCTCGCGGCCTGCACCACCTGGTCCAGGAGATCGTCGACAACTCCGTCGACGAAGCCCTCGCCGGGTACTGCGACACCATCGACGTGAGCATCCGTGAAGACGGTGGCGTCCGCGTCGTCGACAACGGCCGTGGCATCCCGGTCGACGTCCACGCGGCCGAGGGGGTCTCGACCCTGCAGGTCGTCCTCACCGTCCTGCACGCCGGCGGCAAGTTCGGCGGTGGCGGCTACGCCGTCTCCGGTGGTCTGCACGGCGTCGGTTCGTCGGTCGTGAACGCGCTGAGCTCCGAGCTCGACGTCGAGGTCCGTCGCCAGGGCCACGTCTGGCGCCAGAGCTACACCGACGGTGTGCCTGTCGCGCCCGTCTCCAAGGACGAAGAGACCGACGAGACCGGCACGACGATCACGTTCTGGCCGAACGCCGAGATCTTCGAGTCCGTCGTCTTCGACTACGAGACCCTGCGCACCCGGTTCCAGCAGATGGCCTTCCTGAACAAGGGCCTGCGGATCAACCTCCGCGACGAGCGCGCCCCGGAAGAAGGGGAAGAGGCCCGCAACGACACCTTCATGTACGAGCGTGGTCTCGCCGACTACGTCGAGTACATCAACGCGCAGAAGAAGGCCGACCTCGTCCACCCGGACGTCATCGGCTTCGAGTCCGAGGACCCGGAGCGCAAGATCGCGCTCGAGGTCGCGATGCAGTGGAACACCTCGTACCAGGAGAGCGTCCACACCTTCGCGAACACGATCAACACGCACGAGGGCGGCACCCACGAAGAGGGCTTCCGTGCCGCGCTCACGACCCTCGTCAACCGCTACGCGCGCGAGACGAAGATCATCAAGGAGAAGGACGACAACCTCACGGGTGACGACATCCGCGAAGGGCTGACGGCCGTCATCTCCGTGAAGCTCGGCGAGCCGCAGTTCGAGGGGCAGACGAAGACCAAGCTCGGCAACACCGAGGCGAAGTCGTTCGTGCAGCGCGTCGTCGGCACCGAGCTGACCCACTGGTTCGAGAGCAACCCGACGCAGGCACGCGACGTCGTCCGCAAGGCGATCCAGGCGTCGCAGGCGCGGCTCGCCGCCCGCAAGGCGCGCGAGACCACCCGCCGCAAGGGGCTGCTCGAGTCGGGCGGCATGCCCGGCAAGCTCAAGGACTGCCAGTCGAAGGACCCGACGGTGTCGGAGATCTTCATGGTCGAGGGTGACTCCGCCGGCGGTTCCGCCGTGCAGGGCCGCAACCCGATGACCCAGGCGATCCTGCCCCTGCGCGGCAAGATCCTGAACGTCGAGAAGGCCCGGCTCGACCGCGCCCTCGCCAACCAGGAGATCCAGTCGATGATCACGGCGTTCGGTGCCGGCATCGGTGAGGACTTCGACCCGGACAAGGCCCGGTACCACAAGATCGTGCTGATGGCCGATGCCGACGTCGACGGCCAGCACATCACCACGCTGCTGCTCACGCTGCTCTTCCGCTACATGCGTCCGCTCATCGAGCACGGCTACGTGTACCTCGCGCAGCCGCCGCTGTACCGCCTGAAGTGGTCGAACTCGGCGCACGAGTACGTCTTCAGCGACCGGGAGCGCGACGCCCTGATGCAGGCCGGCCTCGCAGCCGGCAAGCGCATCCCGAAGGACAACGGGATCCAGCGCTACAAGGGCCTCGGCGAGATGGACTACAAGGAGCTCTGGGACACCACGATGAACCCGGACACCCGCACGCTCCTGCAGGTCACGCTGGAGGACGCGGCTGCGGTCGACAGCACCTTCTCGACCCTGATGGGTGAGGACGTCGACGCACGGCGCCAGTTCATCCAGCAGAACGCCAAGGACGTCCGCTTCCTCGACATCTAACGGCCAGGAGGCGCGGCGTGAGCCGCGTCGACCAGTCCTGACCACCTGTGGTCGCGCCCGGCGCGACCAACGGAACCACAGCCTCCAGGCTGTCCAGAAAGGGAACGAAGCCACATGGCTGACGACAACGAGAACGGCGCCGACGAGCAGCCCGAGATCGTCCACGGCGACAGCGGGGACATCGTCGTCTCCGGTGACCGCATCTCGCAGGTCGACCTGCAGCTCGAGATGCAGCGCTCGTACCTCGACTACGCGATGTCGGTCATCGTCGGTCGTGCCCTGCCGGAGGTCCGCGACGGCCTGAAGCCGGTGCACCGCCGTGTGATCTACGCGATGTTCGACGGCGGTTACCGTCCGGACCGTGCGTTCTCGAAGTGCTCCCGCGTCGTCGGTGACGTCATGGGCCAGTTCCACCCGCACGGTGACTCGGCGATCTACGACGCCCTCGTCCGCCTGGTGCAGCCGTGGTCGCTCCGGTACCCGCTCGCGCTCGGCCAGGGCAACTTCGGTTCGCCCGGCAACGACGGCGCGGCCGCCCCGCGGTACACCGAGACGAAGATGGCGCCGCTCGCGCTCGAGATGGTCCGCGACATCGACGAGGACACCGTCGACTTCCAGGACAACTACGACGGCCGCACGCAGGAGCCGGCGATCCTGCCGGCCCGGTTCCCGAACCTGCTCGTCAACGGCTCCGTCGGCATCGCGGTCGGCATGGCCACGAACATCCCGCCGCACAACCTGCGCGAGGTCGCCGAGGGTGCAAAGTGGGCGCTCGACAACCCCGACGCCACCCGCGAAGAGCTGCTCGCCGCGCTCATGCAGCGCATCAAGGGACCGGACTTCCCGACCGGTGCGCAGGTGCTCGGCACCAAGGGCATCCAGGACGCCTACCGCACCGGCCGTGGCTCGATCACGATGCGTGCCGTGGTGTCGGTGGAGGAGATCCAGGGTCGCACCTGCCTCGTCGTCACCGAGCTGCCGTACCAGGTCAACCCCGACAACCTGGCGATCAAGATCGCCGAGCTGGTCAAGGACGGCAAGCTCGCCGGTGTCGCCGACATCCGTGACGAGACCTCCGGCCGCACCGGGCAGCGCCTGGTGATCGTGCTGAAGCGTGACGCCGT
This sequence comes from Curtobacterium sp. MCLR17_051, assembly GCF_003234395.1. Classification (NCBI taxonomy): domain Bacteria; kingdom Bacillati; phylum Actinomycetota; class Actinomycetes; order Micrococcales; family Microbacteriaceae; genus Curtobacterium; species Curtobacterium sp. MCLR17_051. The sequence continues at coordinate 91,722 of NZ_QKTA01000004.1, read as the reverse complement.
CGCCAAGGTCGTGCTGAACAACCTGTACAAGCACACCCAGTTGCAGGAGAACTTCGGCGCGAACATGCTCGCGATCGTCGACGGGGTGCCCCGTACCCTGCCGCTCGACGGCTTCATCTCGGCATGGGTCGCCCACCAGGTCGACGTCATCGTCCGCCGCACGCAGTTCCGGCTGCGTGAGGCCGAGAAGCGCGCCCACATCCTGCGCGGCTACCTGGCTGCGCTCGACGCCCTCGACGAGGTCATCGCGCTCATCCGCCGCTCGCCCGACGTCGAAGAGGCCCGCACCGGCCTGATGGACCTGCTGTCCGTCGACGAGATCCAGGCGCGCGCGATCCTCGAGCTGCAGCTCCGTCGTCTCGCCGCCCTCGAGCGTCAGAAGATCCACGACGAGGCCGAAGAGCTCGAGCGCAAGATCGCCGACTTCCAGGACATCCTCGGATCCGAGAGCCGCCAGCGCTCGATCATCCGCGACGAGCTGAGCGAGATCGTCGACCGCTTCGGCGACGACCGCCGTACCGAGATCATGTTCGGCTACGACGGCGACATGTCGATGGAAGACCTGATCCCCGAAGAGGAGATGGTCGTCACCATCACCCGCGGTGGCTACGTCAAGCGCACGCGCAGCGACCAGTACCGCTCGCAGCACCGTGGCGGTCGAGGTGTCCGTGGGGCCCAGCTCCGCGCCGACGACATCGTCGAGCACTTCTTCGTCACGACGACGCACCACTGGCTCCTGTTCCTCACCGACCAGGGCCGGGTCTACCGCGCCAAGGCGTACGAGCTGCAGGAGGCCGGCCGCGACGCGAAGGGCCAGCACGTCGCGAACCTGCTCGCGATGCAGCCCGACGAGCAGATCCAGCAGGTGCTCGACATCCGCGACTACGAGGTGGCGCAGTACCTCGTCCTCGCGACCGAGCACGGTCTGGTCAAGAAGACCGCGCTCACCGAGTACGACACGAACCGCACCGGCGGCATCATCGCGATCAACCTGCGCGACGGTGACAAGCTCCGCCAGGCGCTGCTCGTCGACGAGCACGACGACCTGCTCCTGGTGTCCCGCCAGGGCATGTCGCTCCGGTTCACGGCGACGAACGACACCCTGCGTCCGATGGGTCGCTCGACCTCGGGTGTGAAGGGCATGTCCTTCCGCGACGGCGACTCGCTGCTCGCGGCCCGGGTCGTCTCCGACGACGGCTTCGTCTGGGTGATGACCGAGGGTGGCTACGCCAAGCGCACCGCGGTCGACCAGTACCGGGTGCAGGGCCGTGGTGGTCTGGGCATCAAGGTGGCCAAGTTGGCGCTCGACCGAGGCGATCTTGTGGGCGCTCTCATCGTCGGCGAGGACGACGAGGTGCTCGTCGTGCTGCAATCGGGCAAGGTGGTAAGGTCTGCCGTGGCCGAGGTCCCTGCCAAGGGCCGTGACACGATGGGCGTCGTCTTCGCGAGGTTCGCGGAGAACGACCGGATCATCGCGGTGGCCCGGAACACCGAGCGGAACCTGGACGACCAGGACGACGCCGAGATCGAGCCCGCGGGCCCGGTGGAGACGGTCAGCCCAGCCGAAGCGGCCCCGGATTCCACTGATCCCATCGACACCGAGCCCGTCGCAGACGAGGCCGGAGAGGACCAGTCAAGCAATGAGTAGTGTCGCCGAGAAGCTCCAGAAGAAGGCGAAGCGACCCGTCGGCACCCGCCAGGTGCGGTTGCGACTGGTCTACGTCGACTTCTGGTCGATGGTGAAGCTGAGCTTCCTCATCGCCCTGGCCGGCAGCATCGTGATCGTGGTCGCCACGGCACTGGTGTGGGTCATCCTCAACCAGACGGGTGTGTTCACCCAGGTCGACGCCCTGTTGAAGGACGTCACCGGGCAGAACAGTTACTCGATCATGGACCAGTTCTCGCTGGGCCAGGTCCTCGGGTTCTCCATCGTCGTGGGCATCCTCAACGTGGTCGTCGGCACCGTGCTCGGCGCCATCGTGAGCGTGCTCTACAACCTCAGTGTTCGGATCACGGGCGGTCTGCTCGTGGGCTTCACGAACAACTGACACACCCGGGCCGGATGGGCCCACTGCTCGATTTCGTTCCGGCGGGATCGTACGGTAGGCTTTCATCCGGTCTGAGGGGCTATAGCTCAGGCGGTTAGAGCGCTTCGCTGATAACGAAGAGGTCCAAGGTTCAAGTCCTTGTAGCCCCACCAGTTCTCCGGAACAGCACGACAATTCCATCCCGTCGCCGATCACCTCGGTGGCACTCGGGGCCTTAGCTCAGTTGGTAGAGCGCCTGCTTTGCAAGCAGGATGTCGGGAGTTCGATTCTCCCAGGCTCCACTCGCATCAGCCCCTGGTTGCCGACTCCGTCGTCTGCCCAGGGGCTTCGTTCTGTGCCCATGCGCGCCGCCGCCCCTGCGGCGCGGTCGTCGCGGGCGGCGCGGTCGTCGTGGGCGGCTCGGTCGGCCAATCTGCCTGCGGCCGGCATCTTCTCGAGTGGTCGCGACATGCCGTGTGCGGTTCGCCGAGGTGGTTGGAACTGTCGTCTGCGGGTCCTCCAGACGACAGGTTGCGACCTTTCGGCGGCGTCCCCGGGGCGCGTCGCGTGAGCGCATGGCGGACGGGAGGCGCGGGGCCAGGCCGGTGCGGGCCTCCAGGTCCGTGGATGGGCGCGTTCAGAGCAGGCGGCCGGCCCGTGCACTCAGCGTGTGCCCGGAGAACGACGAAGGGCCCCGGCAGCAGCCGGGGCCCTTCGTACGAACCGGGAGGTCAGGCGGCGGGCTTCTCCGCCGTGTCAGCGTCGTCGGCGACCCAGAGGTCGTCGTCGGCGCGGAGCGTCTGGTACGCGGCGTACGCAGCACCGGCGACGGCGACGACGCCGACGATGATGAGTGCGACTCCGCCGAAGCCGAGACCCTTCTTCTGCTGCGACGGGACGTACTTCGCGGCAGCCTTCTTCGCGCTCTTGCTCTTCTTCTGCGCGTTCTTCACGATCTTCTTGACCCGGGGGTCCTTCGCGAGGTCGGTCACGCTCAGCACCGAGCCAGCGGTCGAGACGAGTCCGGGGACCACCTCGGACTGGAACTTGTGCGAAGCGCTCTGCGCTGCCGAGGTGGCAGCGTGCACGCCGGTGGCGAACGCGGGACGGATCCCGTTGTCGATCGCGTTCTGCACGCGGGGTGCGATGTCCTTGCGAGCTGCGTCCGCGGCGTTCGACCGGGCCTCAGCCAGGATCGCGTTCGCGTGCTCGAGGACCTTGCGCTGCTCGCCGAGGAGCGAGGCGGTCTGGCCCTTGAGCTTCTTGATCTGCTTCCGACGCTTTCGCGGGATCTCGATCGTCGTCATCTGGTACCTCCATCGGATCGGCGTGACCCCATCCTGCCACCACACTGCCTGACAGGTCACGGAACCGCAGCTGTGCAATCCGTCCGCGGTCAGGAGTGCATGCGAGAATCGGAACATGTCTCTGCACACCGCTGTCGCAACGATCCACACCAACAAGGGCGACATCCGCGTCAACCTGTTCGGCAACCACGCACCGAAGACCGTCAAGAACTTCGTCGACCTCGCCACGGGCCAGCAGGAGTGGACCCACCCCGGCACGGGCAAGGTCTCGACCGACAAGCTCTACGACGGCGTGATCTTCCACCGCATCATCAAGGACTTCATGATCCAGGGCGGCGACCCGCTCGGCCAGGGCATCGGTGGCCCCGGGTACCGCTTCGACGACGAGATCTCCCCGGAGCTCACGTTCCAGAACCCCTACATCTTCGCCATGGCGAACGCCGGCATCCAGGGCGGCCGCGGCACCAACGGCTCGCAGTTCTTCATCACCACGGTGGCGACGCCGTGGCTGCAGGGCAAGCACACCATCTTCGGTGAGGTCGCCGACGACGAGTCTCGCGCGGTCGTCGACGCGATCGAGGGCGTCCCGACCGACGGTCGTGACAAGCCCGTCGAGGACGTCGTCATCCAGAGCATCGACGTCGAAGGCGTCTGACCAGCACGTGACCGACCAGGCGTACAACCCGAACAACACCTGCTACCGGCATCCGGGCCGGCAGAGCTTCGTGCTCTGCCAGCGCTGTGGGCGGACGATCTGCCCGGAGTGCCAGACGCCGGCGGCGGTCGGGGTGCACTGCCCGGAGTGCGTGCGTGAACAGCGCGCACAGTTCGCAGCGAACCGCCGAGCGTCCGGAGCCCCCAGCGGGTTCACGGTCGCTCGGCGGCGCTTCGCCATGCTCGACCAGAAGGGCACCACCGTCATCGTGGCGATCACGGTGGCGATCTGGTTGCTCGACCAGGTCAGCGGGCGGTTCTTCACGAGCTTGCTCGCCTACAACTCGTTCCTGCTGCCGACGCAGCCCTGGCGTGTGGTGACCTCGCTGTTCGTGCACTCGGGCATCTTCCACATCCTGTTCAACATGTGGGCGCTCTGGATCTTCGGTCGCATGCTCGAGAACATGCTCGGCACCTGGCGGTTCGTGGCGCTGTACTTCATCACGGGGATCTTCGGGTCCATGCTCGTCACCTTCCTGGCGCCGGGGACGACCGTGCTGGGTGCTTCGGGTGCAATATTCGGGCTGTTCGCCGCGTTCTTCGTGCTGCAGCGCAGCCTGGGGAACAACGCCGTGCAGCTCCTCGTGCTCATGGGGCTGAACCTGGTCATCGGGTTCCTGCCCGGCGTCAACATCTCGTGGCAGGCGCACGTGGGCGGGATCATCGGCGGCTTCCTGATGGGCTTCGTCTTCGCACAGACGCGCAACATCCGGAAGCGTCCGCTGCAGATCGCGCTGATCATCGGCGCGGCGGTGCTCGGCATCGCGCTCACCGCTGTCGGGTACGCGGTCACGATCGGCTGACGCGGCCACAACGCTCCCCGAACGCCCCGTCGCACTGCGGCGGGGCGTTCGTCGTTCCCAGGGCTGTCCGTATCCTGCTCGTCCACAGCTGTCCACAGCGGCACTGGGAGTTATCCACAGGTGTGGAAAAGACGGTGAGTTACACCAGTGTGATTATCCCCACTGTGGAATCGGTTGTGGATAACTCCGGGGTCAGGATGTGGATGACGGTGTGGAGAGTGGGGAAAAGTGTGGAGAACGGCGGGATCCTCGAGGATGTGCGTTCCAGGAGCGCTCGAGCTTGTGGAGAACGACGACGCCCGCCGCACCTTGCGGTGCGACGGGCGTCGGGAGAACAGCGGGCTGGGGGTCAGCGCCAGCGGGTGGTCATGAGGAAGCCGACGAACATGATGCCGAAGCCGACGACGATGTTCCACGAGCCGAGGCTCGGAACCGGCAGCGTGGCGTTCGAGATGTAGAAGACGATCACCCACACCAGACCGATGAGCATGAAGCCGAACATGACCGGCTTGAACCACACCGGGTTCGGGGCATCCCCCGCGGTGTCGACCGAGTCAGCTCGGGTCGTCCGGGCGGGCTTGGTGCGGTCCTTGTCCTTGGCCATGGCCGGTATCCTACCGTGACCACGTGTGTGGATCGGCCCGCGGACCGCCGCACACATCCCCCACGAGTACGGTGAACCGCCATGACCAGGATCCTCGTCGTCGACAACTACGACAGCTTCGTCTACACGCTCAACGGGTACGTGCAGCAGCTCGGCGCCGAGACCGACGTCGTGCGCAACGATGCCTTCCCCGAGTCCGAGATCGCCGACCGCATCGCCGAGTACGACGGCGTGCTCCTGTCGCCCGGTCCGGGAACACCGGCGGCTGCCGGCGTCTCGATCCCCACGGTGCACGCGGCCATCGCCGCCGAGACCCCGCTGCTCGGTGTCTGCCTGGGGCACCAGGCCATCGCGGAGGCGCTCGGCGCCACGGTCACGCACGCCGAGGAGCTCATGCACGGCAAGACCTCCGAGGTCGACCACGACGACAGCGCGCTCTTCGCCGGCGTCCCGCACCCCTTCACGGCCACGCGGTACCACTCGCTCGCGATCGTCGACGGCACCGTCCCCGACGAGCTCACCGTGACCGCGCGGACCGAGGGCGGGGTCATCATGGGCGTCCAGCACCGCGCGCACCCCGTGTTCGGCGTGCAGTTCCACCCCGAGTCGGTCCTGACCGAGGGCGGGTACCGCATGGTCGGCAACTGGCTCGAGACCACCGGGCTGTCGGGAGCCGCCGAACGCGCCGCCGACCTCGGGCCGCTCATCGCGACGCACCGCGCCTGACGAACGGCCATGGCGGCAGACGCCGTCGTGTCATCGAGACGCCGCCGGATCCGGCGGCGTCTCGCGCGTTCCGGGGCGTCTTGCTGACACGACGGCGTCTCGCGGGCACTGGATCGGACCATCTGCGTGACGTGCGGTCGGTTGCGGGCGGGCGCCGTGCCTCCAGGCCGTCAGGAGCGGAGGCGACGAGCGGACGTGCCTGTGGGCACGGAGGACGGACGGGAGGCCCGTCACCCGTCCGTCAGGACGGTCGCGTCAGGAGACGGTCGGCTCAGCGGCCGTCGTCACCCTGGTCGTCACCGCGATCGTTGTTCCCGCTGCTGCCGCCGCTGTCGTTGTTGTCGTTGTTCGACGAGGGTGCCTTCGGCGGCGCCGCAGCTCGTGCGCAGTAGGTGAGCGTGACGGCACTGCCCTGGGCGACGTCTCCGGCAGGGGTGTCCTGCTGGGTCACGAGTCCGCCGGTGCACGAGTAGGACGGCGCCGGGTTCACGGTGAGCCCGAGCTGCTCGACGGTGGCCTTCGCCGCCGAGTACTGCTGCTGCGTGACGTCGGGCAGCTGCACCTTGCCGTTGGAGATCGTGAGGTTGATCACGATGCCCTTGGTGTGCAGGGAACCCGACTCGGGGTCGGAGCTCAGCACGGTGCCCTCGGGGACGTCGGCGGAGTAGTCGCTCGAGATCGCGCCGAGACGGAATCCGGCGTCGTCGAGGGACTGTTGCGCTGCCGCTTGCGACTGCCCGTTGAGCTCGGGCACGGGGACGCGTTCCGGGCCGAGGGAGACCACGACGTTGACGTTCTGGTTGCGCCCGACGTTCACCCCGGAGCCCGGGTCCGTCCGGATGACCGTGCCCTTGTCGACGCTGTCGGAGTTCTCCTCGACCTTGACGGGCTTGAGGTCCTTCTTGTCGAGGGCGCTGGCCGCGGCGCTGTAGGTCGACCCCGCCACGTTGGGCACGCTGACCGAGGACGACACCGGCGGCTTGCCCGGCTGCAGGTTCGCGACGAAGAACACCACGGCGACGATGACCGCGACGGTGAGCAGGATCCCGACCCAGATCCACGCGACCGGGGGACGGTTCTGCGTGCGCTGCGGTCGGTGCTCGGCGGTGTCGTCGTCGAGCTCGCGGAACGCCGATGCGGCGTTGGTCGTCGTGCGGGGGTCGACGCCGAAGAGCACGGTCGAGGCATCGTTCGCCGCGTTCTGCTGCTGCTTCTTCGTGGACGCGGGCACCCGGCCGGCTGCGGCCTGCTGCAGGTCCGAGCGGAACTCGGCCGCGTTCTGGAACCGGCGCGTGCGGTCCTTGACCAGGGCGTGGAGGGTCACGGCGTCGAGGGCCGGTGACACGTCGGGCGAGATCGTCGACGGTGCGACCGGCTGCTCGCTGACGTGCTGGTACGCGACCGCCACCGGGGTGTCCCCGAGGAACGGTGCGCGACCGGTGAGGAGCTCGAAGAGCACGACGCCGGTGGAGTAGAGGTCGGTGCGGGCGTCGACGGTCTCGCCGCGGGCCTGCTCCGGTGAGAAGTACGAGGCGGTGCCGAGGATCGACGTGGTCTGCGCGACCGTTGCCGAGGTGTCGGTGATGGCCCGGGCGATGCCGAAGTCCATGACCTTGACCTGGCCGGTGTGGGTGACCATGACGTTGGCGGGCTTGATGTCGCGGTGGACAACGCCCGCACGGTGCGAGTACTCGAGCGCGGTGAGGATGCCCTCGGTGATGCGCACGGCTTCGTCCGGGGCGACGGCGCCCTCGGCGATGATGTCGGAGAGTGGACGGCCCTCGACGTACTCCATGACGATGAAGGGGACCTGCACCTCGGCGCCCGACGGCTCGGACACCGTCTCTTCGCCGGCGTCGTACACGCGGACGACGGTGGGGTGGGCCATGCGTGCAGCGGCCTGGGCTTCCTGCCGGAACCGCGTGCGGAATGCCGGGTCGTTGGCGAGGCTCGGCTTGAGGAGCTTCACCGCGACCTTGCGGCCGAGGCGGGTGTCGTTGCCGAGGTGCACGGTCGCCATGCCGCCCCGACCGATGACGTCACCGATCTCGTAGCGATTGGCGAGGAGCGTGATCCCCGCGGTCACACCTTCTGGCACGTACTCCTCCGTCTGTTCGTCCGGGCTAGTGTACGGCAGCACCACCTGGTGAGACGCTGGTCAGGGAGGGGTCGACCGAACCGTTACCGAACGGTGTCGACAGTCCCCGTAAGGGGGTCAGTCCTGCGGTCCGGCCTGGCTCGGGTTCGTGCCCTCGCTGGGGTCGATCCCCTCGTCCGGGTTCGTCGTCTCCTGGTCCGTGGGCTCGGTCCACTCGACCTGCGCGCCCGGCGAGGACGCGGAGACCACCGAGGAATCGGACTGCGGCGACTTGCAGGTCACCTTGTACGACAGGGTCACCTTGCCGTACTGGGCGCCGGCGACGGTCACCGCGGTACCGGAGGTGGAGCCGGAGCTGCTGCCGTTCGAGGGGACGGTGCCGTTGTCGATCGTGTACGTGTAGCTGACGTCCGAGTACCCGGCGGGGCAGCTCGTGTACGCGGGCCAGCTGAAGGTCACACGACCGGACTCGCTGACGGTCCCGCCGGTGGCACGCTCGGGCGCCGCTGCGGTCAGCACGTCGCCGAACGCCTTGACGGTGACGAGGGTGCCGGGGGCCAGGCTGCCCTCGGGGCTGAGCGACTCGACGGTCCCGACCTGGTCGGACGACGTGGCGTTCGACCCGGCGACGACCTCGGCCTGCAGGCCCCGGGCGCGGAGCTGGTTCGCGACCTGCTCGGCGTTCTGCCCCTGGTAGTCCGCCGCCGAGACCGTGACGCGGGTCTCGGTCGGCTCGGGGGACGGGGTCTGTGTGGGCGTGCGGGTCGCCTTCGGAGTGCTCGAGGACTTCGTGGGCTCGGGTTCCGGGGCGTTGTTCGCGTTCAGGGCGTACGCGGCGCCGGCGGCGATGGCGAGCACGACGATGATGCCGACGACCCACCAGATCCAGGCGCGCTTCTTCTTCGGTTCCTCGGGCTCGTCGGAGACCGGCGAGCGGGGGGTGCCCGGTCCGCCGGCCATCGCTCCGGCCTGGGTGCCGAGGAGTGCGGTCGCGGCGTCGTTCCCCTGGCCCTGCGGCGGGTTGAACGCGACGGTGCCGTTCTGCGCGATCGCGGGGACGGCCACGGTGGCTGCGGCGACGTCACCACGACGCAGCGCCTGTGCGGCGCGTGCGAGGTTCGCGGCCGTCGCGGGGCGGTCGGCCGGCTTCTTCGCGATGCACGAGATGACCAGGGCCGAGACGGGCTCGGGGATGTCCCCGGGCAGCGGCGGCGGCTGCTCGTTGATGTGCGCCATCGCGATCGCGACCTGCGACTCACCGGTGAACGGACGACGACCCGCCAGGGCCTCGTACGCGACGATGCCGAGCGAGTAGATGTCGGTCGACGGCGAGGCGGGGTGGCCGCTCGCCTGCTCGGGCGACAGGTACTGCACCGTGCCCATCACCTGACCGGTCGCGGTGAGCGGGACCTGGTCGGCGATGCGCGCGATGCCGAAGTCGGTGATCTTGACGCGGCCGTCGGGCGTGATGAGCAGGTTGCCGGGCTTGATGTCGCGGTGCACCAGGCCGACCGCGTGTGCGGCCTGCAGGGCGTTCGCGGTCTGCGCGACGATGTCGAGCACCTTGTCGACCGGGAGCGTGTGCTCGCGCTCGATCATGGTCGACAGGGCCTCGCCGGGGACGAGCTCCATCACGAGGTAGGCGCTGCCGTCCTCCTCGCCGTAGTCGAAGACGTTGGCGATGCCCTCGTGGTTGACGAGGGCGGCGTGCCGGGCCTCGGCGCGGAAGCGCTCGAGGAAGCCGGGGTCACCGAGGTACTCGTCCTTGAGGATCTTGAGTGCGACGGTTCGGCCGATGACGAGGTCGGTCGCCTGCCACACCTCGCCCATGCCGCCGATGGCGACCCGGGAGGAGAGCTGGTACCGCCCACCGAAGGTGAGTCCGCTGGTGGGTCTCATTTGTTCAGCACCGCCTCCATGACTTTCTTCGCGACCGGGGCCGCGACCGTGTTGCCGACTCCGGACTGCCCGAGCCCGCCGCCGTTGCCGACGACGACCGCGACGGCCACCTCCGGGTCCTTGGCGGGGGCGAACCCCGTGAACCAGAGCGTGTAGGGATCGCCGGTGCCACCTTCGGCCGTGCCGGTCTTGCCGGCGACGTCGACACCGTCGATCTTGGCATTGGTACCGGTCCCCGCGCTCACGACGCTCTGCATGGCCTCGGTGAGGTCAGCGGACTCGGAGGACGACAGCGGATCACTGTACTGCTTCGGGGAGAAGGACTCGACCGTCTTCAGGTCGCTCGTGGTGATCGAGTCGACGAGTGAGGGCTGCATGACCTTGCCGCCGTTCGCGATGCCGGCCGACACCATCGCCATCTGCAGCGGGGAGACCCGGACGCTCGCCTGGCCGAAGGCGCTCAGCATGAGCTGGGCCGTCGAGTCGACGTCGGGGTACTGGCTGGCGGTCGCCGCCATCGGGATCTCGATCGCGTCGCCGAAGCCGTACTTGTCGGCCATGCTCTTGATCGCGTCGTACCCGAGCTTCTGGCCGAGTTCGGCGAAGGGGATGTTGCACGAGTACTGGATGGCCGTGCGGAGCTTGACCTTGTCGCCGCCGCCGCACGTGCCGCCCTCGGCGTTGTTGATGTACGAGCTCGTGCCGGGCAGCTGCAGTCGTGACGGGTTCGGGAACGTGGAGTCGAGGTTGTACTTGCCGCCCTCGAGTGCCGCCGAGGCCACCACGAGCTTGAACACCGATCCGGGGGTGTACAGGTCGCCGCCGATGGCACGGTTCTGCAGCGGGGCGGTGTCGGCCCCGAGCAGCGCGTCGTACTGCCGCTTGACCTCGGCCGTGTCGTGCGAGGTGAGCGAGTTCGGGTCGTAGCTCGGCTTCGACACCATCGCGAGGATCTTGCCGGTCTTCGGCTGGATCGCGACGACGGCGCCGCTGTTGGTGCCGAGCGCGTCGTACGCGGCCTGCTGCACGTCCGGGTCGATGGTCAGGTTGACGTTGTCGCCCTGGACGTCCTGGCCGGTGAGGATCGAGTTCAGGTTCTGGAAGAACGAGGCGTCCGAGTTGCCCGAGAGCACGGTGTTCTCGGCGCTCTCGATGCCGGTGTTGCCCTGCCCGATCGTGAAGTACCCGGTGACCGCGGAGTACAGGTCGCCGTTCGTGTACTTGCGCTGGTACTGGTACTGGTCGTCCACCGGGGTCGACTCGGCGATCGGGCTGCCGTCGACGAGGATCGCGCCACGCTTGGTGGAGTAACTGTCCAAGATGGTTCGGGAGTTCCGGGAGTCGGCGCGCAACGAGTCGGCCGCGAAGAACTGGATCGACGTCGTCGACACGAAGAGTGCGACGAACATGAGCACGATGACGGTCGAGACACCGCGGAGCTGTCGGTTCATCGACGACGCTCCTTCCTGGTCGCGCGCGCAGACCGCCCGCTCGCGGCGGGGATCGCGCCCTGCTGGACGCGTTGTTCGGCTGGGATGGAATCGGTGAGTCGCAGCAGCATCGCGGCGATGATCCAGTTGGCGATGAGCGAGGAACCACCGGCGGCCATGAACGGCGTCGTCAGACCGGTCACCGGGATGATCCGGGTGATGCCACCGACGACGACGAACACCTGCAGGGCGATGATGAAGCCGAAGCCGACACCGAGCAGCTTGCCGAAGTCGTCCTGCGCCATGAACCCGACGCGGATGCCACGCGAGGCGAACACGATGAAGAGGGCGAGGATCGCGAAGACGCCGATCAGGCCGAGCTCTTCACCGAGCGACGCGACGATGTAGTCGGCGTTGGCGACCGGCGTGATGTACGGCCGGCCCTGCCCGAGCCCGGTGCCGGTGATCCCGCCGTTCGCGAAGCCGAACAAGCCCTGCACGAGCTGGTAGCTCGCCTGGGTGTCGCGGCTGAAGACCTCTTGGTTGAACGGGTCGAGCCACTGTTCGAAGCGGCCGCGGACGTACTCCAGGACGCTCTGCGCGACGAGGGCGCCACCGATGAACAGCGTGAGACCGATCGCGACCCAGCTGATCCGTGCCGTGGCCACGTAGATCATCACGAGGAACAGGCCGAAGTAGAGCAGGGCGGTGCCGAGGTCGCGCTGGAACACGAGGACGGCCATCGCGGCGCCCCACATGACCAGGATCGGGCCGAGGTCACGGGCACGCGGGAACGTCATGCCGAGGAACTTCTTGCCGACGATCGACAGCGAGTCGCGGGCGGTGACGAGGTACCCGGCGAAGAACAGCGCCATGGTGATCTTCGCGAGCTCACCGGGCTGGAACGAGAACGGGCCGATCTTGATCCAGACCCGCGCGCCACCGATGTTCGTGCCGATGCCGGGCAGCATCGGCAGGAGCAGCAGGACGATCGTCAGCGCCATGAAGATGTACCGGTACCGCTGCAGGAACCGGTGGTTGCGGACGGCGACGAGCGTGATGATCGCCAGGACCATCGCGAGCATCGTCCAGACGATCTGCTTCACGCCGATGGCGTCCCAGCCGGACAGGCCGTTGTGGACGTCGATGCGGTAGATCTCGGCGATGCCGATGCCGTTCAGGACGAGCGCGATCGGCAGGATGAACGGGTCGGCGTTCTTGGCCACGACGCGCAGCACCACGTGCATGACCAGCGCGAGGCCGAGGATGCCGCCGCCGACCCAGAGCACCGACTGGTCGAACAGCCGGCCCTTGGTGCCGAGCTGCACGAGCACCATCGCACCCGCGCAGATGCCGCACGCGATGACGAGCAGGAAGAGCTCGAGGTTCCGCGCGCGAGCGGGCTCCCGGAGCTTGATCGTGATCGCCTGGGTGAAGGACTGGGCGGCCGTGGCGTTGCTCATCGCGGGCTCCGCGTGGGGCTCGGCGACGGCGAACGGGTCGGCGAGGGCGACGGGGACGAGCTGGCGTCGCCGTCCCCACCGGTGCCGGCCTGGTCCTCGCCGGTCGCAGCGGCCTTGCGCAGGCGCTCGACGATGTCACGGGCGTCGGAGAGCGACTGCGCGTTGATCGTGGAGCGGACGTTCTCGCGGGTGTAGTCCGGCAGCGACGAGACCGTGATGTCGCTGTCCTCGTACACGTCCGACAGCGCCAACGGCCCGATCGACTGCTGCACGCCCTTGTAGATCGCGACGGTGCCCCGGTCGGTGCCGACGTAGTAGTGGTCCTGCGTGATCCGCCAGCCGACGAACACCGCGCCGACGAGCACGGCGACGGCGACCACGAGCGCGACGGTCCAGGACACCCGACGGCGGATGCGGCGTCGGCGGTCCTCGGCGATGAGCTCGGCGAAGAACTGGTCGGACTCTGGCTCGAAGTGCGAGTCCTCGGGGGCGGTGGTGACCTTGAGCGGGTGCAGCAGGATCGTGGGGAGGCGGATCGGCTTGCGGCCGGTCGACGCCTCGAAGGTGAGCGGTGCCGCGGCGGAACCGACCGTGGTGGCCGCGTCGTCGTCGTCCTCGGGTTCGGTGTCCGTGACGTCCATCACCACGACGGTGACGTTGTCGGGGGCGCCGTGGTCGAGCGTCTCCTTCACCAGGCGCTGCGTGACCTGGTTGGCGTCCATGTTCGACGCCAGGGCGTGGCGGATGCGCTCTTCGGCCAGGTACGAGGACAGGCCGTCGGAGCAGAGCAGCCAGCGGTCGCCCGGCTGGATGTCCATGATCGCCGTGTCGACCTCGGGTGCTGCGTCGACGTCGCCGAGCACGCGCATCAGCACGGAGCGACGCGGGTGGACCGCGGCTTCCTCCGGCGTGATCCGGCCGCTGTCGACGAGCCGCTGGACGAAGGTGTGGTCCGACGTGATCTGCTGCAGCTCGCCGTCGCGGTGACGGTAGATGCGGGAGTCGCCGATGTGCGCGATCGCGATCTGCTCGCCGACGCGGATCATCGCGGACACCGTGGTGCCCATGCCGGTGAGCTCCTGGTGCTCGAACACGGTCTCGGTGATCAGCTGGTTCGCCGCGATGAGCGCCGACTGCAGCGCGAACTCGGCGTCGTGCGCCGACGGGAACTCGCGGTCGACCTCGCGGATGCGTCGGATCGCGATCGCCGAGGCGACGTCACCGCCGGCGTGGCCGCCCATGCCGTCCGCCACCGCGAACAGGTGCGCCCCGGCGTAGCCGGAGTCCTGGTTGTTCGCGCGGATGCGCCCCACGTGGGACACAGCGGCGCTCAGCGTGCGAGCGGTCATGCCGGGTTACCGCCGCAGCTCGAACGTCGTCGTCCCGATCGTGATGGGCGTGCCCTCTGCCACGAGGACGGGAGCGCTCACCTTCTGACCGTTGACGAAGGTGCCGTTCGTGGACTCGAGGTCGGTGAGGAGCCAGCCGTCGGCGCGGAGGTCGAGGCGGGCGTGGTTGGTCGAGGTGTAGTCGTCACGGATCACGACGTTCGACTCGCTCGAACGCCCGATCGTGATGGGGCCGCCACCCAGCGGCATCTCCATGCCCTCGCGCGCACCCTCGGTGATGACGAGTCGGGCCGCGGCCGGCGAGGCGGGCCGTTGCCCACTGCTCGGTTGACCGATCACGTCGGTGAAGGCACCGCTCGAGGCGGGCCCGGGGGCCGCCGCAGCGGGGACGGTGGGGGTGCTGGGCCCGGACGGCGCCGACTTGGGATCGGTCGGGATCGTGCGGACGCGCTGGCCGAAGAGATCGCTGCGCAGGGCGAACACGATCACGAAGACGAACAGCCAGAGCACCGCGAGGAACGCGAAGCGCAGGACGAGCAGGGTCAGGCCTGTGGTCATCGAGCACCTCCGTCGTTCTCCGGGATCACCCGGAACACCATACGGGTACGACCGATCTCGATGGTGGAGTCCGGCTCAACGATCGCCTGCTGGAAGTGCTGACCGTTCAGTTTCGAGCCGTTCGTGGAGCCGAGATCGGTGGCCTGGGCGTGCTTGCCGTCCCACAGCACCTCGACGTGCTTCCGGCTCGTCCCGGTGTCCGCGATGGTGATGTCCGCGTCGCTGCCGCGCCCGATCACCGTGCGCCCGCGGTGCAGTCGGTGTCGCTGCGAGCCGATGTCGAGCACCGGGATCCAGGCGACGTCGCGCTGCACGGTGGTGGAGTCGACCTGCAGGATGCCCGTCGAGAGCGTGCCGTCCTGCTGGAGCCGGATGGTGACCGGGCCGGAGAACGAGTAGTTCTGCGCGACGGCGTGTTGGTGCACCATCTGGGTCAGTTCGTCGATGAGCGGGCGACCGACGTCGTTCATGCGCGTGAAGTCGGGCGGCGCCAGGCGCACGGTGAACTCGTTCGGCACGAGGATGCGCTCGCGGGAGACCACCGCGGCCTTCGTGTCGAGCTCGCGCCGCAGGGCGCTCGAGATCTCGACGGGCTGCACCCCGGAGCGGAAGGTCTTCGCGAACGCGCCGTTGACGGCGCGTTCCAACCCTCGCTCGAAGTTGTCCAGCAGGCCCATGCGTCTCCCGTGTCGTCGGTCGTCAACCACTGCATGGTAGTGGTTGGCGTTGACACCCGTCTGTGCGTGGTAGTGTTTCGGGGCTGGCGCGAGTGGCGGAATTGGTAGACGCGCACGGTTCAGGTCCGTGTGCTGGAAACGGCGTGGGGGTTCAAGTCCCCCCTCGCGCACCAGGCGAAAACAGGAAAGGCCCCGGAGGAATCCGGGGCCTTTCCTGTTTCTCGGGCCGGGCCGGGGACGGCCGTCGACGCGTCCGGCCTCAGCCCCGGTCGGCGTCCGTCGTGTGGTCGGCATCCGGCCTGGAGGCACGGCTCGGCCCCGACACGCCGGTTCCGTCGAACCCGTGGTCGGCTCTCCGGGCCTGCTGCGGGGCGAAGAACGGGCGCGCGCTGGGCAGGAACAGCAGGACCGCGGCGACGACCGACAGCGCGATCGTCAGGACCGCGAGTTCGCCGCCGG
Source organism: Curtobacterium sp. MCLR17_051 (assembly GCF_003234395.1). NCBI lineage: Bacteria > Bacillati > Actinomycetota > Actinomycetes > Micrococcales > Microbacteriaceae > Curtobacterium > Curtobacterium sp. MCLR17_051. The sequence continues at coordinate 75,608 of NZ_QKTA01000004.1, read as the reverse complement.
TGACGCTCAGGAGCGCGCGGAAGGCCGCGACGACGACGAGCACGATGCGCGCGACGCGGGAGCCCGCGGCCATCCGGAACACCGCCCACGTCACCAGGGCCCAGAGCACCAGGGCGACGATCCCGGCGAGGACCGGCGCCTGGCCGACCGCCGCGTCCGTCGCGAAGAACTGGAGCACCGTGGCCGCGACGCAGGCTGCCACCCACACCAGCCACAGCACGAAGGACACGGTGACCACCTGCGGTCGGTCCGGTCGTCGGAGGATGAACGTCCTGGTCATGCTGCACCGCCCTCTGCCGCTCCCTGGTGCGGCACGTCGAGCGTACCGAGCGGACGGGGTCCTGCCGAGGCGCCCCGCTACGGTGACCGGGTGACCGACGAACGCACCACCGTCCAACGTCCCGGAGTGGACGTCCCCGACGACCGCGGTCGGACGGGCCTCGACGCCGTGGGCCGTGCCCTGGACCGCAACCCGGACGTCGTCGTGCGGGACGTCGAGGTGGTGTCGAACGGGTGGCACGTGCTCCGTCGCACGACCCTCGACGTCCGGCGCCGTGACGGTCGGTGGGACCGGCAGCAGCGCGAGACCTACGACCGCGGGAACGGCGCGACGGTGCTGCCGTACGACGCCGAGCGCGGCACCGTCCTGCTCACGCGGCAGTTCCGGTGGCCGGCGTACGTGAACGGACACCCGGACGGCATGCTGATCGAGGCCGCGGCGGGACTGCTCGACGAGGACGACCCCGAGACCGCGGTCCGGCGTGAGGCCGCCGAGGAGCTCGGCATCCGGCTCGGCGCGCTCGAGCACCTGGGTGACGTGTTCATGAGCCCCGGTTCGGTCACCGAGCGGGTCCACTTCTACCTCGGCGCGTACACCCCGGCGGACCGAGTCGAGGCCGGCGGCGGCATCGAGGACGAGGGTGAGGACATCGAGGTGCTCGAGGTGCAGCTCGACGAGGCGCTCGCGATGGTGGCGGACGGTCGGATCGCCGACGGCAAGACGATCATGCTGCTGCAGTGGGTGGCAATGCGGTCAGAGGCACTGCGGCGGGTGTCACCCCGACAGGGCTGACCCGTCCAGGCCCACCGCTCGTGCGATCGTCGTGCGGACCAGTGCCTCGCGGGTCCTGCGGTCGAGGTAGTCGACCAGGGCGTACCCGTTGATGGCGTCGACGAGCGCGAAGAGCAGGCGTCCGACGCCGTCCGGGTCGTCGGTGTGGAGCACACCCGCGCGCACCCCGTCGGCGACGACCGTGGTGGCGAGGCGCTGCCAGTCGTCCATGACGTCCCGTGCCGCGGTCGCCAGTGCCGCGTTCGTGCGGCCGATGCTCCACGCGTCCGCCCACAGGGTGGCGACGTCGTCGCGGGCGGGGTCGGCAACGCAACCGAGCAGGGTGCGGAGGCCGGAGACGGGGTCGGGCGCAGCGGTGACGATCGCGCGGACCTCGGCGACCTCGGCGTCCGCGACGGTGCGGAACGTCTCGCCGACCAGGTCCTCCATGCTCGGGCGGTAGTGGGCGACGAGCGAGGGCGCGACCCCGATCACGGCGGCGACCCCGCGGAGCGTCACCGCCGCGAGGCCCTCGGCACGCGCCAGTTCGACGGCGGCCGCCGTGATCTGGGCTCCGCGTTCGGCCGGGCTCAGGCGCCGGCGGGCCGGTGTCGACGGCATCGTCCCACCGTATCCACGCGTCACGCGCCCTCGACCACGAAGGCTGCCCAGAGATCGGCCCGGGTCGAGAAGACGGAGAGGTCACGGTCGAGGAGCCGACCCGCGTGCTCGACCCGGGCGCGGGCGGTGTGCCGGTGGATGCCGAGGACCCGTGCGGTGCGGTCGTACTCGCAGTTCTCCTGCAGCCAGGTCCGGACGGTGCCCGTGAGCTCGGTGCCGGCCGTGCGGTCGTGGTCGAGCAGCGGGGCGAGGAACGCGCGGGCGACGGCACCGGCGTCCACGTCGACGTGGGCGAGGTGGGCGAGCACCCCTTCTCGGGCGAGGTCGCCGAACTCGGTGGTGCCCGGGCGTCCTTCACGGCGTCGGTCGAGTGCCTGCACGGCCTCGGTGCGGGCGCGTCCGAACGACCGGTACGCGGCGCCGTCGGACAGGCCGGCGCGCAGGTCGAAGCGGTCGACGAGTTCGGCGACGATCCCGGTGTCGTCCGCGTTCACGCAGAGGAACACGGCGTCGTCGACCGCGAAGAACAGGTGCCCCGGACGCTCCTGCACCCACAGTTCGAGCAGGTCCACCACGGTGTCGAGGTCGCGGTCGGGGACGTCGACAGCCGCGATCCGGACGGGTTCGGCGGGCAGCGGCCCCCACACCTCGCGGGACGTCGCCTGCACCACCTCGGGTTCGCCGACGGACAGCATCGTGAGGAGTCCGGTGCGCAGGAGCCCCCGGGCACGGGCGAGCTCCCGGTTCTGCTGCAGGGCGAGGCCGGCCAGGGCGATCACGGCCGTGACGACCTCGCGTCCGGCCCGGTCGAGGGCTCCGCCGTTCGCGATCGCGAGCACGCCGCTCAGGTGCCCGCCGCTGCCGAGCGTCTGCAGGGTGTACCCGACGCCCCGGTCCGTGGCGACCGGCAGGCTCGCCCGCTGCCCGGAGCGCAGCAGCCGCAGCGCCTCGGTCCGCAGGAGGTCGAGGTCGGCAGCGGGTAGCGCGTCGGCGGGGTGTCCGCGGTCGAGCCGCCCGGAGACGTCGAACAGGCCGACCCACCCGTCGAGCTGCCGGGACAGCTCGGCGATGGTCGCGCCGAGTCCGTCCGGTCGCATCGCGGCGAGCGAGATGGCACGCTGCGCGGCGAGGGCCCAGGCACCGCGTGCGTTGGCGTCCCGTGCGACCGCTTCGGCGTTGGCCTGCGCGACCGCGATGAAGGAGGTCTCGTAGGGCACCTCGAACAGCGGCAGTCCGTGCTGGGTGCAGGCGGCGATCAGGACGTCGGGGGTGCCGGCGCGGACGACCTCGGTGCCGAACCCGAGCGCCACGACACCGCGGTCCACGAGCCGCCGGACGTAGGCCTCGGCGACGTCGTCGCGGACGTCGGCCTCGGCACCGAACTGCGTGCCGGTCGTGAGCAGTCCCTGTCCCTCGGCGAGGAACGGGGTCGGGTCCTCGAGGTCCGAGCTGTGCAGCCAGGACAGCGGGGCATCGAGGGCGTGCTCGTCCGCGTCGGTGAGCGGGCGCAGGTGGAGTCCACCCCGGTGCAGCAGGGAGCGCAGCGTTGCGGGCATGCCGTCACCCTATCCACCGGGTCGATCCGCCCGGGTGTCGATGTACGCCGTGGACAGTACGAGTGTGCGGTGGTGGCTCCTACCATCGCGGCATGTCCTCCACCGCAGCGTCCGCGAACCGAGCGACCACCGGCGGCCCGTCGCTGCCCCAGGAACGACGGCTCGTCACCGCCGTCCCGGGTCCGCGATCGCAGGAGCTGCTCGCCCGGAAGGCCGGCGCCGTCGCGGCCGGGGTCGGCGTCGCCGTGCCCATCGCGGTCGTCGCGGCCGGTGGTGGCGTGGTGGTCGACGCCGACGGCAACTCGTTCGTCGACCTCGGGTCCGGGATCGCCGTGACGTCGGTCGGCAACGCCCACCCCGGCGTGGTCGCCGCCGTCACCGAGCAGGTCGCCGCCTTCACGCACACCTGCTTCACCATCGCCGCCTACGACGGGTACGTCGCCGTGGCCGAGGCGCTCAACCGGCTGACCCCCGGCGACCACGAGAAGCGGACGGCGCTGTTCAACTCCGGGGCCGAGGCCGTCGAGAACGCCGTCAAGATCGCCCGGAAGCACACCGGTCGGCAGGCCGTCGTCGTCTTCGACCACGCGTACCACGGCCGCACGAACCTGACGATGGCGCTGACCGCGAAGAACCAGCCCTACAAGAACGGCTTCGGGCCGTTCGCACCCGAGGTCTACCGCGTCCCGATGTCGTACCCGTTCCACGACGGGCTGTCGGGGCCCGAAGCGGCGAAGCGTGCGATCAGCCAGATCGAGAAGCAGGTCGGCGCCGAGAACACCGCCGCGGTCCTGATCGAACCGATCCAGGGCGAGGGCGGCTTCGTCGTCCCGGCACCGGGGTTCCTCACCGCCCTGTCCGAGTGGGCCACCGCCAACGGCGTCGTGTTCATCGCCGACGAGGTGCAGACCGGGTTCGCTCGCACCGGCGCGATGTTCGCCAGCGAGCACGAGGGGATCGTGCCCGACGTCGTCACGACCGCCAAGGGGATGGCCGGCGGACTCCCGCTGTCCGGCGTGACCGGGCGTGCAGCGATCATGGACTCCACCCACGTCGGCGGCCTCGGCGGCACCTACGGCGGCAACCCGATCGCCTGCGCCGCAGCCCTCGCGGCGATCGACGCCTTCGAGCACGACGGACTCGTCGAGCGCGCCGGGGAGATCGGTGCGGTCCTGCTCGACGCCCTGCGCAGCGCGCAGGCCGACGACCCCCGCATCGGCGACGTCCGCGGCCGCGGTGCGATGGTCGCGATGGAGCTCGTCGACCCCGCCACCGGTGATCCCGACCCCGGGCTCACCGGGCGGGTGGTGCGGTACGCGTTCGAGCACGGGGTCATCGCCCTCACGGCCGGCACGTACGGCAACGTCGTCCGCTTCCTGCCCCCGCTGTCGATCGACGACGACCTGCTCCGCGACGGCCTGACCGTCGTCCTCGACGGGCTGGCCGCGTCGTGAGCGCGACCATCCCCGCGACAGCCTGGCCCAGCGTCCCCGACGCCACCGGACCAGCCGCCGAACAGGCGGTGCTCGACCGCGTCCCCACGGGCCTCCTGGTCGACGGTGTCTGGCAGCCGGCAGCCGACGACGCGACCTTCGCCGTCGTCGACCCTGCGACCGGCGAAACACTCCTGCACATCGCCGACGCCTCACCCGAGGACGGCCGGAAGGCGCTCGACGCCGCCGTCGCCGCACGGCACGGCTGGGCGACCACGCCCCCGCGGCAGCGCGCCGAGGTGCTGCGCCGCGCGTTCGACCTGCTGCAGGAGCGACGCGAGGAGTTCGCGCTCCTGATGACGCTGGAGATGGGCAAGCCCCTGGCCGAGGCCCGCGGCGAGGTCACGTACGGCGGCGAGTTCCTCCGCTGGTTCTCGGAGGAAGCGGTCCGCATCGGTGGTTCGTACGGCACCAACCCCGAGGGGACCGGCCGCGCCACCGTCGCGCACAAGCCCGTCGGGCCCGCGTTCCTGATCACGCCGTGGAACTTCCCGTTGGCGATGGCGACCCGCAAGATCGCTCCGGCGCTCGCCGCCGGCTGCACCGTCGTCGTGAAGCCTGCCGAACTGACGCCGCTGACCACCCTGCTGTTCGCCGACCTGCTCGTCGAGGCCGGCGTGCCCGCCGGGGTGGTCAACGTCGTCCCGACCACGCACGCCGCCGACGTCTCCGCGCCCGTGATCGCCGACCCCCGCCTGCGGAAGCTGTCGTTCACCGGTTCGACGCCGGTCGGACGCACACTGCTCGGCCAGGCGGCGCAGAACGTGCTCCGGACGAGCATGGAGCTCGGGGGCAACGCCCCGTTCCTGGTGTTCGCCGACGCCGACCTCGACCTGGCGGTGGAGGGCGCGCTCGCCGCGAAGTTCCGGAACACCGGCCAGGCATGCACCGCCGCGAATCGGTTCCTGGTGCACGAGGACGTCGCCGACGAGTTCACGCGCCGGGTCACCGAACGGGTCGCCGCGATGCGGGTCGGTCGGGGGACCGAGGACGGCGTCGCCATCGGGCCGCTCATCGACGCCCGCGCCGTGGACAAGGCGCACCGCCTGGTCACCGACGCGGTCGAGCGCGGGGCGACGGTCCGGACCGGCGGGCACCCGGTCGACGGGCCCGGCACGTTCTACGCGCCGACCGTCCTGACCGACGTGCAGCCCGGCAGCGCGATCCTCGACGACGAGATCTTCGGGCCGGTGCTCGCGATCCGCACGTTCCGCTCCGAGGACGAGGCCGTGGCCGCCGCGAACGACACCGAGTACGGTCTGGTCGGCTACGCGTTCACCGAGGACCCGGCACGCGGGCAGCGCCTGATGGAGCGGCTCGAGACCGGCATGCTGGGGCTGAACACCGGGGTCGTGTCGAACGCCTCGGCACCGTTCGGCGGCGTGAAGCAGTCCGGCCTCGGTCGCGAGGGCGGCGGCGAGGGCATCGCCGAGTACCTCGAGACCATGTACACGCTCACCCCGGACCCGTTCCGGCACACCGACAGCACCACGACCGCACAAGGAGCAGCTCGATGATCGAGAAGGACGTCGTCGTCATCGGAGCCGGTGTCGCCGGTCTCACCGCCGCGAACCGCCTGCGGGCTGCCGGCCTGCGGGTCGCCGTGCTCGAGGCCCGCGACCGCGTGGGGGGCCGCACCTGGACGAACGACATCGACGGGGTGACCCTGGAGATCGGCGGACAGTGGGTCTCGCCCGACCAGACCGCACTGCTCGAGACCCTCGACGAGCTCGGGCTGCAGACGTACGACCGGTACCGCGAGGGCTCCAGCGTCTACATCGACGCCGACGGCACCCGGACCGAGTACACCGGCGACATCTTCCCCCTGCCCGAGCCCACGGCGAACGAGATCGAACGGCTCGTCGCCGTCGTCGACGAGTACGTCGCGAAGGTCGACCCGGCGCGCCCCTGGGCGACCCCGGACGCGGCCGCCCTCGACGAGGTCTCGTTCCGCGCCTGGCTGCACGACCTCAGCCCCGACCGGGTCGCGACCGACAACGTCGAGCTGTTCATCGCCGGCGCGATGCTCACGAAGCCCGCGCACGCGTTCTCGGCGCTGCAGGCCCTGCTGATGGCGGCGTCCGCCGGGAGCTTCACCAACCTGGTCGACGCCGACTTCATCCTGGACAAGCGGGTCGTCGGCGGCATGCAGCAGGTGTCCGAGCGGCTCGCCGAGCGCCTCGGCGACGACGTGCACCTGAACGCCCCGGTCCGGACGCTGCGGTGGGGCGACGACGGGGTCGTCGCGCTCGCCGACGGCGGGATCGAGGTGCACGCCCGACAGGCACTCGTCGCGGTCCCGCCGCCCCTGTACTCGCGGATCTCGTACGAGCCGCCGCTGCCCCGACGCCAGCACCAGCTGCACCAGCACCTGTCGATGGGCTTCGTGATCAAGGTGCACGCCGTCTACGACCGTCCCTTCTGGCGGGCGGTGGGCCTGTCCGGCACCGCGTTCAGCCCGTACGAGGTCGTGCACGAGGCGTACGACAACACCTCGCACGGTTCGGAGCAGGGGACCCTGGTCGGGTTCGTCTCCGACCAGCACGCCGACGACCTGTTCGCGCTGTCGACCGAGGAACGGCGGGCCCGGGTGCTCGCCTCGCTGGCGCACTACTACGGTGACGAGGCCCTGTCGCCCGTCGTCTACTACGAGAGCGACTGGGGCACCGAGGAGTGGACGCGCGGCGCCTACGCGGCGAGCTTCGACCTGGGCGGGCTCGTCCGCTACGGCGCCGACCAGCGTGCCGCGGTCGGTCCGATCCGCTTCGCCTCGAGCGACCTGGCCGGGCAGGGCTACCAGCACGTCGACGGTGCCGTGCGCATCGGCCGCGAGGTCGCCGAGGAGATCCTGGCGGTCGTCCCGCAGGCCGCTGCGACGCGGTAACCACCTCGGTGGGTCACGGCTGGATGACCTGTCCAGGTACTGACGTACCCAGGCGCTCGCGCGTACCGTCCGGGCCATGAGTGACGCAGCGAACGGGTCCAGCGACCCCACCAAGGACCAGGAGCAGTACACCGAGGACCTGCCGGACGGGTCGCCCACGGGCGACGCGACGGAGGACCCGCAGCAGGACAGCGACACGGACTCCGGCGGCGAGCCCGCCGACCCGCAGCAGTAGCGGCGACCCACGAGCGGAGCGGCGGCGTGAGACGCCGGCGTGTTCGCTCGACGCCTCCACGTCAGCGAGACGCCGCCGGATCCGGCGGCGTCTCGCGCGTTCCGCGGCGTCGAAGCGTGACGACGGCGTCTTCCGGTGGCGACGTGGGAGCGGCGACCGACGAGCGGACGGGAGGCGCGGTGCCAGCTGGCACCGCGCCTCCCGTCCGTCGTGGGCCCGCTGCAACACACCGGCGTCTTGATCGGACGCCGTCCCGTCGGCGAGACGCCGGCGGATTCGGCGGCGTCTGGCGGAGACGCCGGCGTCTCCGCGCCGGTCAGCCGATGCGGATCAGCTTCTTGTTCACGAACTCGTCGGCCCCCAGGGGGCCGAGCTCGCGGCCGAAGCCGCTGCCCTTGACGCCACCGAACGGCAGCTCCGGGCTGTCCGCGCCGACGATGTTCACGTAGACCATGCCGGCCTCGATCCGGTCGGCGACCCGGAGTGCCTGGTCGGCGTCGGTGGTGAAGAGGTACGAGCCGAGGCCGTACGGGGTGTCGTTCGCCAGGGCGATCGCCGCGTCCTCGTCGGCCACGCGGTACACGGCGGCGACGGGGCCGAAGAACTCCTCGCGGTAGGCGTCGTTGTCCGGCGTGACGTCGGTCAGGATCGTCGGCAGGAAGGCGTTGCCCTGGCGGTCGCCGCCCGTGACGACGGTCGCACCCTGCTCGACGGCGGACGCGAGCTGTTCCTGCAGCCGATCGGCCGCGGCCGGGGACGACAACGGACCGAGTTCGGCACCGGGCACGCTCGGATCGGTCGGTTCGACCGCCGACATCGCCGCGGTGAACTTCGCCAGGAAGTCGTCGTACAGGCCGTCGACCACCAGGAACCGCTTCGGGGCGTTGCAGACCTGACCGTTGCCCTCGAGCCGGGTGGCGACGGCGGACTCGACGACGGCGTCCAGGTCGTCGGTGGACAGCACGATGAAGGGGTCGGAGCCGCCGAGTTCGAGCACCACCTTCGTCAGGTTCCGGCCGGCGATCTCGGCGACCGCGGCACCGGCGCGTGCCGAACCGGTGAGCGAGACGCCCTGCACCCGCGGGTCGGCGATGACGTCGGCGACCTGGTCGTTCGTCGCGAACACGTTCGTGTAGGCCCCGGCCGGGAAGCCAGCGTCGTGGAAGATCCGCTCGATGGCCAGGGCGGACTCCGGGCACTGCGGTGCGTGCTTGAGCAGGACGGTGTTGCCGATGACCAGGTTCGGGCCGGCGAACCGGGCGATCTGGTACGCGGGGAAGTTCCACGGCATGATGCCGAGCACGACGCCGATGGAGGCCTTGCGGATGAACGCGGACCCCTCGGACCCGTCCGCAAGGGTGATCGGCTGGTCGGCCAGGAACTCCTCGGCGTGGTCGGCGTAGTAGTCGTAGATGTCGGCGCAGAAGTCGACCTCGCCCTCGGCCTGGTCGATGGGCTTCGCCATCTCGCGCACGATCGTGGCGGCGAGCTCGGCGTGCCGCTCCCGGTACAGGTCCGCGACCCGGTGGAGCAGGGCTGCACGGTCGGCGACCGTCGTCGTCCGTGACCACTCGGTGTGCGTGCGGTCGGCGGCTGCGATGGCGTCGCGCAGCTCCGCGTCCGTGATGGTCGGGTAGGTCTCGAGGGTCGTGCCCGTGGTGGGGTCGGTGACGGCGTACATGGCGTCCTCTCGTGGTGGCCGGTCAGGCCTGGTCGGTCAGCTGCTTGTTCACACCGGTGACGGGCTGGTTCTCGTCGAAGCCCTTCGGTGCGACCCGGAAGCCCTTCGTGATGACGAGCAGGTAGACGAACCCGATCGCCGCCCACACTCCTCCTGCGATCAGGGCGTCGGCATGGAGCTGCGACCAGAGCACCCCGGTCAGGAGCATCGCGACCCCCGGCAGCACGATGTAGCGCCAGCGGTCGCCCGCCGTGTGACGACGTCCGTTCCGGATCGCGAAGTGCACGATCACGGTGGCGTTGACGAAGGTGAACGCGATGAGGGCGCCGAAGTTGATGTAGGCCGCGATCGTGTCGAGCGAGAAGCTCATCGCCAGCAGGGTGACCGCGCCGACGAAGACGACGTTGAACACCGGGGTGTGCGTGCGGGGGTGCACGTAGCCGAAGACCCGCTTCGGCAGGACGTTGTTCCGGCCCATCACCATGAGCATGCGGGCGACGCTGGCGTGCGACGCGAGACCCGAGGCGAGTGCGGCGACGAACCCGGCCGACACGAGGACCGCCTGGAACACCGGACCGCCGACGAGCAGGCCGATCTGGGGGAGCGGGTCGTCGGTGAACTCACCGAACGGTGCGTTCGTGGGGAAGCGGAGCTGGGCGAAGTAGGCGGAGACCAGGAAGATCGCGCCGCCGAGCAGGACGGTCAGCATGATCGCCTTCGGCATGATGCGGATCGACTTCGCCTCTTCCGTGTACATCGTCACGGCGTCGAAGCCGATGAACGAGAAGCACACCACCGTCGCCCCGGTGAGCAGGGCCGACATCGTCACGCCGTCGTGCACGAAGGGTTCGGCGCTGACGATCGTGCCCGCACCGGCACCCTGGGAGAGCTCGATGACGGTGAAGACCACGAACGCGATCATCGCCAGGATCGCACCGATGAGCAGCACCATGTTCAGGTTCGACGTACCGCGCATCGACAGGCAGATCACCGTCGTCACGAAGACCGAGTAGACGACGACGGTCACCCACGGCGGCAGCCCCGGGAACACCTGCTCCAGGTAGAGCCGGATGATCAGGGCGTTCACCATGGGCAGCAGCAGGTAGTCGAGCAGTGACGCCCAGCCCACCATGAAGCCGAGGTTCGGGTGCATCGACTCCCGGACGTACGTGTACGCGGAACCGGCGGCGGGGTAGACGCGCACCATCTTCCCGTAGCTGATCGCGGTGAGCGCCATGATGACCAGGGCGATGAGGTACGCGCTCGGCACCGCGCCGTCGGTCTGCTCGGAGACGATCCCGAAGGTGTCGAACACGACCGTCGGGGTCATGTAGCCGAGGCCGAGTCCGACGATCGCCCAGAGCCCGAGGCTCCGCTTCAGCGACCCGCCGCGCACCGGTGCTGCCGGCGCGGTGACCGCGATCGGTGATGCCATGTGACTTCCCTGCTCTTCGGGGCCGGGCAGCGTCGCCCGGATCAGTTCGGAGCACCATACCGACGGGTCGGCAGTGGGCGGACCGGCCGCGGTGTACAGGTCATCGGGGCCCGCTGTACACCGCGGCAGTGGTTCAGGCCACCGGTTGCTGCTGCGTGATGCAGTGCAGCCCACCACCCCGCGCGAACACCTGTCTCGCGTCGATCGAGCGGACCCGTCGGCCCGGGTACGCCTCGGCGAGGATGCCCCTGGCGCGGTCGTCAGCGACCGGGTCGCCGAAGGCGCAGGCGATCACGGCGTCGTTCACCACGACGTGGTTCACGTAGTTCCAGTCCACCGGTCCACCGTCGTCCGACAGCGTCGACGGGGCCGGCAACTCGATGATCGTCGCGTCGGTCGCCTGCTCGAGCGCTCGCCGGATCTGCGGCATCACCAGGTGGTCCGGGTGGCCGCCATCCGGCTGGGCGTGCAGCAGGACCGTGCCCGGATCGGCGAAGGTCGCCACCATGTCGACGTGGCCCCGGGTGCCGAAGCCGTCGTAGTCGCGCGTCAGACCACGGGGCAGCCAGACCACCCGCGTGGCGCCGATCGTGCGCGCCAGCTCCAGCTCGACGCGCTCCCGGTCGGCGTACGGGTTCCGGCGCGGGTCGAGCTGCACCGTCTCCGTCACGAGCACGGCGCCGGCGCCGTCGACGTGGATCGCCCCGCCCTCGTTGACCAGCAACGACGGGATCCGCCTGGCTCCCGCAGCATCGGCGACCGTGGCGGCGACCTCGGCGTCACGCGTCCAGGTCGACCACGGGTTCGCGCCCCAGCCGTTGAAGACCCAGTCGACTGCGCCGAGTCGCCCGGTGTCGTCGTCGACGACGAACGTCGGGCCGATGTCGCGCATCCAGAAGTCGTCGAGCGGCGCCTCGAGCACGTCCACGCCGGACGACAGCAGGCGACCGGCATCCGCCCGTGCGGCCGGGTCCACGACGACGGTCACCGGCTGGTGCTCACTGATCGTGTTGGCCGTGGTCGCCCACGCCGTCCGCGCGGCCTCGGCACTCGCCGCGTCGTCGCCGAGCGTCAGGCCGGGGCGCGGGAACGCCATCCAGGTGCGTTCCTGCGGAGCCGTCTCGGGAGGCATCACCCACGTCATGCGCGCGCCTCGCGTCCGGTGGTGGCCGGGTCCACGGCCAGGGCTGCGTCGATCGCGTCGCGTGCGCCGTACGCGTGGCGTTCCTCGTCGACGGGGTCGACGAGTCCGGCGTACAGGTCGGGGCGCCGGGTCAGGTAGAAGGGGAACAGCCGGAGCCACTCCGTCCGGGCGTCGAGGTCGAGGTCGGCGACGAGCACCACGCTCGTGTCACGGGGCGCCTCGACGAGCACCCGGCCGAACGGGTCCGAGATGAAGGACGAGCCGTAGAACGTGATGTCGCCCTCGTCGCCCCACCGGTTCGGCACGACCATGAACTGCCCGGCGGTGATGCCGTTCGCCACGATCACCCGCTGCCAGATCGGCGCGGTGTCGAAGTCGGGGAAGGTCGGTTCGGAGCCGATGGCCGTCGGGTACACGAGCACCTCGGACCCGGCGAGGCCGTAGGACCGGGCCACCTCGGGGAACCACTCGTCCCAGCAGGTCGGCAGCCCGAGGCGCGCGTCGAGTCCGGCGGGCTCGTACACCGGGAAGGCATCGTCGTCGGTCCCCGGGCGGAAGTACGTGTCCTCGTGGTAGCCGGCGCTGATCGGGATGTGGGTCTTCCGAGTCCGGCCGACCAGGGTGCCGTCGGGAGCGACGAGGACGGCGGTGTTGTAGCCGCGGGGGTCGTCGGGCTGGTCGTCGTCGTCCGGCCGCTCGTACAGCGAGGCGTGCACGAACACCCCGTGCTCGATCGCCTGTGCACGGGCGAAGGCGACGGTCGGACCGTCCTGCAGCGACTCGGCGAGGTCCTTCGGGGTCCCGCTCGCCGGGGTGTCACCCGGGTAGCGGCGCAGCGTGAGCTCGGGCAGGAACACCGCGGTGGCACCGTGCGCTGCGGCGGTCGCGATGCCGTCGGCGAGCTGGGCCAGGTGCTCGTCCGGGTCGGGGAGCCACCGCACCTGCACGAGGGCGACGCGGAGCGATCGGCGGGGTGCGCTGGTGTCGGCCTGCAGCGGCGACGGGAGCGAGGGTGCGGTGACGACGTCCATGCGCCATTGTTGATCGCATGGTCAACTAGCGCAAGACCTTCAGCTGATGATGTTGACCGCGCGCGAGATGACCAGCGCCAGCAGGATGAACCCGCTGAGCGCCTGGTAGGCCATGATCATCTTCGCCCGGACGGTCATCGGCATCGTGTCCGTCGGGCTGAACGCCATCATGTTCGTCATCGCCACGTAGAGGTAGTCGAGGTAGACCGGCCGCCAGTCCGCGGTCTTCGGGTCGGTCTCCTGGGGGAACTGGAAGTCCGCCTCGGCCGTCGACCACAGTTCGGGGCGCCGCCGCGCCACCGGACCCCCGCGGTCGAGCTCCCAGTAGACGAGCGCGAACACGATGATCGTGCTCACCCAGACCTGCAGCGCGGTGAGCAGCACGGCCGCACCGTCCGCGTGGCCGCCGAGCAGCTCGGTGATGGTCCGGATGACGGTGAGCTGGCTGGCGACGGTGAGCAGGGCCGCCAGGGCGAACGACAGCCACCGTGACCAGGCGGTCTCGCGCGTCAGACGCCGCGGGTTGAAGACGATGAGCGGCGTGAGCAGCAGGACGCCCAGGACGGGCACCACCCACGACGGGAAGAACAGCACCTCGTCGGGCAGGAACAGGCTCAGCGCCAGGTTCACCAGGACCGCGACGGCGACCGGTGCCCGGTGTTCGTGGCGCGGTCGGGTCCTCGTCGGGGTCACGGAGCGAGTGTCGCACGGGCCGACACCAGCGGGGGTGTGGCGCTCAGGGCCTGGACAGCGGGTCGGCGAGCGAGAGCGGTTCGACCTGGGCGCCGAGCAACCGCCCGGCTGCCCGCAGCCCGGACAGCAGCGCACCGTGCACCGTCGCCGGGTCGTCGCTCCACGTGGCCTCGCCGGCGAGCTGCACCCGGCCGGACGGGGTGCCGAGCAGGTCGTGGTCGTCGGGTGACGCCCCGACGTGGAGGTACGAGTACGAGCCCCGCGAGAACGGGTCCTCGGCCCAACGGGTGATCCGGAACGCCTCGGGCTGGGGGACGGACGGGCCGAACATCTTCCGCAGCGCCGCCACCCCCTCGTCGACGACCATGGCGTCCGGCAGGGTCTCGAGCCGACGGGCTCCGGCGCCACCGACCAGGGCGGCGAGCACCGGCGCACCGGTCACCCGGGACATGTCGTACCAGGAGTGCCAGTCGACGCCGGCGGACCCCTGCTGCCGGACCACCCACGAGTCGCCCCAGAACCGTGTGGGGAACCGCAGGAACACCTTGTCGTAGGTGCCCATCCCGAGCCGGTCGAGCGCTCCGGTCACCGGCGCGGACAGGGGCGGGTCGAAGACCACGTCGCCGGCCTGCAGCACCCCGAGCGGCACCGTGACGACGACCTGCGGCGCGACGACGGTGGTGCCGTCGGCGAGCCCCACGGTCATGGAGTCGCCGGCCTGGGTCACCGACCGCACGACCGACGACAGCCGGACGTCGAGACCCTCGGCCAGCGCGCGGGCGTACTGAGCGTAGCCGCCGGGGAACACCACCTCGTCGCCGGGGACGTGCTCCTCGTCGAGTCCGTGCGCGTCGAGGACGGTCACGGGGGCACCGCAGAGGTCCTCGGAGCGGTGGGCCGTGTACTCGCGGACGCGTGCGGCCCGGTCGCCCTGCCACCGCAGCGAACGGAGCACGGTGTCGACGGCGGCCGCGTAGGTCGAGGGCGGGGGAGCGTGCGCGACGACGGCGTCGAGGGCCGCGTCGACGGTGTGGAGGTCCGCGACGAACGCCGACGTGTCCTCGGCGGAGAGAGCGGCGCCGGACGGGTCGTGCCAGGCGATCGGCCGGCCGTCGAACTGGAAGCTGCCGACCGTGAACTCCACGGTGTCGATGCCGAACGCCGGCGCCAGGGCCCAGAGCGGGTTGCCGTCGACCCCGTGGATCCACGAGGCGCCGAGGTCGACCGGAACCCCGAGTGACGAATCGGTCCAGGTGCGCCCGCCGATCCGGTCGCGGGCCTCGAGCACGACGACCCGCTGCCCGCCCAGTGCGAGCGCCCGGGCGGCGGCGAGCCCGGCGACCCCCGCCCCGACGACCACGACGTCGGCGTCGAGACCGGCAGCCATCAGTGCCCTCCGGTCAGTGGCGCCATCAGCCGAGCGGCCAGACTCGGCCGCCCGGTCAGCGCTTCTTCGCGGTCGGCCAGGTCGGTCGCGACGAGTCCCGCGTTCGCGCCGAGGAACCGCAGTGGCTCGGGCTCCCAGTCGGGCGATCGGTGGTTCACCCACGGTAGCGCGGTCAGTGCCGTCGACTCCCCGCGCACGAGGTCGGCGAGGGTCCGGCCGGCCAGGTTCGTCGTCGACAGACCGTCCCCGACGTACCCGCCGGCGCTGCCGACGTGTCCGTCCCAGGTCACCGAGGCGCACCAGTCGCGCGGCACCCCGAGCGGGCCGCCCCACGTGTGGGTGACCGGGGCGTCCGCGACGACGGGGAACAGGTCGACCAGGGCCCTCCGCAGGTGCTCGAACACCCGCGGCACCCGGTCGTACCCGGGCGTGATCGAGGATCCCCAGTGGTAGCGGGCTCCGCGGCCGCCGAACGCCAGCCGGTCGTCGGCCGTGCGCTGCCCGTACACGAGCAGGTGCCGGTAGTCGGAGAACGTCTGCCCGTGCTCGAGCCCGATGCGCTCCCATGCGGACGCCGGCAGCGGGGCCGTCGCGATCATGAGCGAGTACAGCGGCAGGATCCGCCGCTTCGTCTGCTCCAGCTGGGCGCCGTAGCCCTCGACCGCGATCACCACGGCGCCCGCCGTGACGGTGCCGCGCGACGTGACCACACGCCCGCGATCCCAGGACGAGACGGGCGTGTGCTCCGCGATCCGGACGCCACGGGCCTCCAGGGCGGCCGCGAGGCCACGCACCAACGCGGCGGGCTGCACGCGCGCGCAGTCCGGGGTCCACGCGACCCCCGCCGATCCGGCGGCGTCACCCGGTCGAGCGGCCCGCCACGTCACGTCGTCGCCCCATGTCGCGGAGGACGCGACCTCGTCGTGGGCGGCGCGCTCCTGCACGGCGGAGCGTGCGTACAGGACGGTCCCGCCCTTCACGTAGTCGCAGTCGACCTCGGCTTCGGCAGCTGCGCGGCCGACCTCGTCGACGGTGTCGCGCATCGCTGCGCGGAGCGCGAGGGCGGCGTCCCGCCCGTGCTCCTCGGCGATCGCCGAGGCGGACCGCGGGAACAGCGCCGAGCACCAGCCGCCGTTCCGACCGGACGCGCCGAAGCCGGCGATCTCGCGTTCCAGGACGACGATCTGGAGGCCCGGGTCGGCCTGGTGCAGGTACCACGCGGTCCAGAGACCCGTCAGTCCACCGCCCACGATCGCGACGTCGGCCGTCGTGTCGCCGTCGAGCGGCGGCCGGGGCGTCAGGTCGTCGCGTCCGGTGGACGCGAGCTGGTCGAGCCAGAACGAGACGCCCCGGTAGCCGCTCACGGTCAGATCTTCGTCCAGGCCTCGGACAGGACGCTCCGCAGGATCGACGTCATCTCGCGGAACTCCGGCTGCCCGATCGTCAGCGGCGGTGCGAGCTGCACGACGGGGTCACCGCGGTCGTCGGCCCGGCAGTACAGCCCCGCGTCGAACAACGCCTTCGACAGGAACCCGCGCAGCAGCCGCTCGGACTCGTCGTCGTCGAAGGTCGTCTTGGTGGCCTTGTCCTTGACGAGCTCGATGCCGTAGAAGTAGCCGTCGCCGCGGACGTCCCCGACGATCGGCAGGTCGAGCAGGGTGTCGAGCTCGGCGCGGAAGAGCGGGGCGTTCTGCTGCACGTTGGCGAGCAGCCCCTCTTCCTCGAAGATGTCGAGGTTCTCCATCGCGACGGCGGCCGACACCGGGTGCCCGCCGAACGTGTAGCCGTGGTAGAAGGTCGTGTCCCCCTTGGAGAACGGCTCGAACAGCCGGTCGCTGATGATCGTCGCGCCGATCGGGGAGTACCCGGAGGTCATCGCCTTGGCGCACGTGATCATGTCCGGCACGAAGCCGTAGGTGTCGCAGGCGAACATCGTGCCGATCCGGCCGAAGGCGCAGATGACCTCGTCCGAGACGAGCAGCACGTCGTACTCGTCGCAGATCTCGCGCACCCGCTGGAAGTACCCGGGCGGCGGGGTGAAGCAGCCGCCGGAGTTCTGCACCGGCTCGAGGAACACCGCGGCGACGGTGTCGGGGCCCTCGAACTCGATCATCTCGCGGATCCGTTCCGCCGCCCAGAAGCCGAACTGCTCCTCGGTACCCCCGGGGAAGCCCATCTCCTCGGCGCGGTACGAGTTCGTGTTCGGCACCCGGAAGCCGCCGGGGGTCAGGGGCTCGAACATCTCCTTCATCGCCGGGATGCCGGTGATCGCCAGGGCGCCCTGCGGGGTGCCGTGGTAGGCGACCGCGCGGGAGATCACCTTGTGCTTCATCGGCTTGCCCTGGAGCTTCCAGTAGTACTTCGCGAGCTTGAAGGCGGTCTCCACCGCCTCGCCGCCGCCCGTGGAGTAGAAGACCTTGTTGAGGTCACCGGGGGCGTGCTCGGCCAGCCGGTCGGCGAGCTCGATCGCCGCGGGGTGCGCGTACGACCAGATCGGGAAGAAGCTCAGCGTCTCCGCCTGCTTCGCGGCCATCTCGGCCAGGCGCTTCCGCCCGTGCCCGGCGGCGACGACGAACAGGCCGGACAGCCCGTCGATGTACTCCTTGCCGTGGCTGTCGTAGACGTGGTGGCCCTCGCCGCGCACCATGATCGGCACGTCGGCGCCGGCCTGGTTCGCACCGTGCCGGGCGAAGTGCATCCACAGGTGGTCCCGGGACTTCCGCTGCAGGTCGGCGTCGTCGACCGGTGCGAACGGGTCGTAGGAGTGGAGGCGGGCGGCCGGGCCCGTCGTGGTCCGGCCTGTGGCCTGTTCGGAGATGGTCATCGCGTTCCCCAGTCGTAGAGCTGTTTGCGGAGTTGCAGGTAGACGAAGGTCTCGGTGCCGGCGACGCCCGGGATGGCCCGGATGGTGCCGTTGAGCAGTTCGATCAGGTCGTCGTCGTCCTCGCACACGACCTCGACCATCAGGTCGAAGCTGCCGGCGGTCATCACGAGGTAGTCGACCGCCGGCAGCTGCTCCAGGGCATCGGCGACGGTTCGGGTGTCGCCGCTGACCCGGATGCCGATCATCGCCTGGCGGTGGAAGCCCAGTTGCATCGGGTCGGTGACCGCGACGATCTGCATGACGCCGGTCTCGGTCAGCTTCTGCACACGCTGCCGGACCGCCGCTTCACTGAGACCGACGGCCTTGCCGATCTCGCCGTACGGGCGGCGCCCGTCCGCCTGGAGTTGTTCGATGATCCGCTTCGAGGTGTCGTCGATCGGTCCCGGACGTCGTGGTGCTGCCGCCATGCCGGACAGCATGGCAGCGAGGCTCGGGGTGCGCAAGGGATTCCGTTGTGAACTCCGTGTTTCGCGACGATTTCCGTTGTTACAGTTCTCCACAACCTCCGGATCCGTCTTCCGCACCGCCGGAATCCGTGTCAGGATCACCGCCATGCTGGACCCACAGAGCACGGCGACGGCGGACACCGACACCCGGGTCCTGCGGAACTTCGTCGGGGGCGCCTCCGTCGAGTCGACCGCCGACACCACGTTCGACCTGGTCGACCCGACCGACGAGCACGTCTACGGCACGTCCCCGGTGTCCACCCCCGCCGACGTCGACGCCGCCTTCGGTGCGGCCGCGACCGCGTTCGAGACCTGGCGCCGCACCACCCCCGGCGAACGGCAGCTCGCCCTGTTCCGGATCGCCGACGCGATGGAGCAGCGGGCGTCGGAGTTCGCCGACCTCGAGTCGCTCGACACCGGGAAGCCCCGCGCCACCCTGGTCGAGGACGAGATCCTGCTCTCCGTCGACCAGATCCGCTTCTTCGCCGGGGCCGCCCGGAACCTCGAGGGCCGGAGCGCCGGCGAGTACCTGGCCGACCACACCTCGTTCGTCCGGCGTGAACCCATCGGTGTCGTCGCCCAGGTCACCCCGTGGAACTACCCGCTCAACATGGCGGTGTGGAAGTTCGCGCCGGCGCTCGCCGCGGGGAACACCACCGTGCTCAAGCCGAGCGACACGACGCCCCTGTCGACCCTGCTGCTCGCCGAGGTCGCCGCCGAGTTCCTGCCGCCGGGGGTCCTGAACGTCGTGGTGGGGGACCGCACCACCGGCGCAGCGATGATCGACCACCCCACCCCGCAGCTCGTGTCCATCACCGGCTCCGTCCGCGCCGGCATGGAAGTCGCCCGTGCCGCCGCGGGTGACCTCAAGCGCACCCACCTGGAGCTCGGCGGCAAGGCACCCGTGATCGTGTTCGACGACGCGGACATCCCCTCGGCGGTGGCCGGGATCGTCGCCGCCGGGTTCTTCAACGCCGGACAGGACTGCACCGCGGCCACCCGGCTGCTCGTGCAGGACGGCATCCACGACGAGTTCGTGGCGGCGCTCGCCGCAGAGGCACGGCTCAACGCGAGAACCGGGTCGGACGGTTACTACGGCCCCGTCAACAACGCGAACCAGCTCGCGCACGTGCAGTCGTTCCTGGACACGCTGCCCGACCACGCGACGATCGAGCTCGGCGGTGCACGACAGGGCGACCGCGGGTACTTCCACGAGGCCACGATCGTCGCCGGCCTGCGCCAGGACGACCGGGCTGTGCAGCAGGAGATCTTCGGCCCCGTGCAGACCGTGCAGCGGTTCTCGACGGAACAGCAGGCCCTGACGTGGGCGAACGGTGTCGAGTACGGCCTGGCCAGCTCGGTGTGGACGACCGACCACTCCCGGGCGATGCGCTTCGCCCGCGACCTGGACTTCGGCTGCGTGTGGATCAACACGCACATCCCGATCGTCGCCGAGATGCCGCACGGCGGGTTCAAGCACTCCGGCTACGGCAAGGACCTGTCCCAGTACGGCTTCGACGACTACACCCGCATCAAGCACGTCATGTCCTACATCGGCTGAGGCCGACCACCCCCTGGAGGCACCATGGCAATGACCGGAACGTTCGCCGAATCGGGAGCCGATCTCCGGCTCGACCAGATCACGAAGTCCTTCCCCGGCCACACCGCGGTGGACAGCCTCGACCTGACGGTGCCCGCCGGCTCGTTCTTCGCGTTGCTCGGCCCGTCGGGCTGCGGCAAGACGACGACCCTGCGGCTCGTCGCCGGGCTCGAGGAACCCACGAGCGGCACCATCACCATCGGCGGCCAGGACGTCACCGACACGAAGCCGTACCAGCGGCCCGTCAACACGGTGTTCCAGAACTACGCGCTCTTCCCGCACATGAGCGTGCTCGACAACGTCGCGTTCGGGCTGAAGCGGCGCCGGATCCCGGACCCGATGACGAAGGCCACGGAAGCGCTGCGGCTCGTCGAGCTCGAGGGGTCGGCGTCGAAGCGGCCCGCCCAGCTCTCCGGCGGCATGCAGCAGCGCGTCGCCCTGGCCCGAGCGATCGTGAACCGGCCGGCCCTGCTGCTGCTCGACGAGCCCCTCGGCGCCCTCGACCTGAAGCTCCGCCACCAGATGCAGCTCGAGCTGAAGACGATCCAGGCCGAGGTCGGGCTCACGTTCCTGCACGTCACCCACGACCAGGAAGAGGCGATGACGATGGCCGACACGGTCGCCGTCATGAACGGCGGCCGGATCGAGCAGATGGGCAGCCCGCAGGACCTGTACGAGCTGCCGCGCACGGCGTTCGTCGCGAACTTCCTCGGCCAGTCGAACCTGCTCGAGGGCGAGGTGCGCGGCACGGATGCCGGCCTGCTCGTCGTCGCGACCGCGGCCGGCTCCATCGCGGTGCCGGCCGACCGAGCCGTCGCCACGACCGGGCGCGTCGTCGTCGGCGTCCGGCCGGAGAAGCTCAAGATCCGCACCGCCGAACCGACCCCCGAGGCCGGACGGAACATCCTCGGCCCCGGTCGGGTCGTGGACGTCTCGTTCTCCGGCGTCAGCACCCAGTACCTCGTCGACGTGCCGGGCGCCGGGCGCGTCTCGGTGTTCGCGCAGAACTCGAAGGGCGGGCCGCGGATCGCGACCGGTACCGAGGTCTGGCTCACGTGGGGCGTCGACCACGGTTTCGGCCTGGAGGCGCACCCCGCGTCCGACGCGACCGTCACCACCCAGGACGACCCGGGCCTCCAGGCCGTCCCCGCCACGGCAGGATCGCTCGCGTGACCGGCGCGGTGCCCGGTCCGGACCTGCTGCGCGGGCTGACGTCGGCGCGCGTCAGCCGACGCGGCCTGCTGGCCGGCGGCGGGGCCGCCGCGCTGGCCGCCCTGCTCACCGGGTGCAGCATCAAGGGCTCCGCCGCCGCCGGCGCCGAGGACACCGTCGACTGGGCAGCGTTCTGGAAGGACGCGAAGGCGACCGGCACCCTGAACTTCGCGAACTGGCCGCTGTACATCGACTCCGACCACGGCAAGTCCGAGTCCCTGGCGCTGTTCAAGAAGGAGACGGGCATCGCGGTCGACTACCAGGCGGTGATCCAGGACAACGCGACCTTCTACGCGACCGTCTCACCGATCCTGCGGGCGCACGGTGCGACCGGCTACGACCTCGTCGTCATGACGAACGGGTTCGAGCTGACCCAGATGATCAAGAACGGGTTCGTGTGCGAGCTCGACCACTCGCGGCTGCCGAACTTCGCCGCGAACGCCTCGGACTCCGTGAAGGACCCCATCTACGACCCGGGCAACAAGCACTCCGTCGTGTGGCAGACCGGGTTCACCGGGCTCGCCTACAACCCGAAGTACACCGGGCGGAAGATCACCTCGCTCAAGGACCTGCAGGACCCGGCCTTCAAGGGCCGCATCGGGCTGATGAGCGACAACACCGAACTCGGGTCGCTCGGACTGCTCGCGCTCGGCATCGACCCGGAGACCTCGACGCCCGCCGACTGGCGGAAGGCCCAGGCCTGGCTGCGCGAACTGCGGCCGAGCGTCACCGGCTTCTACGACCAGAGCTACATCAACCGGTTGGAGAACGGCGACACCTGGATCACCCAGGCGTGGTCGGGCGACGTGTTCCAGGCGCAGCAGTCCGGGTTCCCCGACCTGGAGTTCATCACGCCGGAAGAGGGGCAGATGACCTGGCACGACAACATGCTCATCCCACGGCAGGCCGCGAACCCGGTGTCGGCGCTCGAGTGGATGAACTTCTACTACACGCCGAAGGTCGCCGGGATCGTCGAGGACTGGGTCAACTACGTCTGCCCGGTGCCCGCTGCCGAGGACTACGTGCGGGACGAACTCGACGACGCCACCGTGGCGGACAGCCCGCTCGTGTTCCCCTCTGCCGACGTGCTGGAGCAGTCGCACGAGTTCCGGGTGTTCGAGAACTACGACGAGTACTCGGAGTGGAACGGCATCTTCAACGCGGTGGTGCAGTCGTGAGCGCGGTCGGGGTGGCGCCGGGGCTCGTTCCCGGTGGTCCCGGTGGTTCCGCCGGTCCTGCCGGTCCTTCCGGTTCCGCGTCGGTGGGCCGGGGGCGCCGTCGGAGCACACCGTTCTTCCTGGCGCTCGTCGGCACCGCGTACCTCTGCGTGTTCTTCGTCATCCCGCTGGTGTCCGGGCTGATCGTCTCGCTCATGACCGGCAACCCGGACGACGGCTACACGTTCACCTGGAACTTCGGGATCTACGGCTCGCTGTTCGTCGACCCGCAGGTGCCCTACCTGACGTTCCTGCTCCGGTCGCTCTGGTACGGCGCCGCCGCCACGATCGCCTGCATCGCCGTCGGGTACCCGGTGGCGTACTTCATCGCGTTCCGGGTGTCCCCGCGGTGGAAGAACCCGCTGCTCATGCTCGTGTTCATCAGCTTCCTGGTGTCGTTCATCATCCGCACCGACATGTGGGCGTTCGTGCTCGCGTCGCAGGGGCCGGTCGTCACGACGCTGCAGGCGCTCGGACTGGCCGGCAAGGACTTCCACATCCTCGGCACCGGGGGCGCGGTGATCTTCGGCGACGCCTACAACGACCTGGCCTTCATGGTCCTGCCGATCTACGCCGCCCTCGAGCGCATCGACCCACGACTCGGCGAGGCCGCGAACGACCTGTACGCCGGCAAGTTCCGGGCGTTCTGGCACACCACGCTGCCGCTGTCCCGCTCGGGCATCTTCGCCGGGGTCCTGCTCGTCTTCATCGACAGCGTCGGCGACCCGGTGAACTCGGCCCTGCTCGGCGGCACGAACACGTACACGATCGGTCAGGCGATCCAGGACGCCTACTCCGGCAACCAGCAGTACAACGTCGCCGCAGCCCTGTCGACCGTGCTCATGGTCGTGCTCGGCATCATCCTGTTCATCTACGCCCGCGTCTCCGGCACCGACGACCTCGAGGACCTCGTATGACCGCCGTCGCACCGTCCCGATCCGCCGCCGCTCAGGCCTCGCCCGTGACCGGTTCCGTCGCCGGCCGTCCGCGTCGTCACGGGGTGAACCGTCGTGGGCCCTGGCTCGCCATCGTGTACTGGGTGACGATCGCGATCACCATGGTGCCGATCGTCTACATGATCGTGTACTCGTTCAACGACGCCCCCACCAACCGGCTGTCGTTCGCCTGGAACGGTTTCACGACCTACTGGTACGCGAACCTGGTGAACGTGTCCGGGCTCGGGGCCGCGTTCGTCACCTCGGTGCTCGTCGCGTTCCTCGCCGCGGTCATCTCCGTCGCGATCGGGTTGCCCCTCGCGCTGGCCCTGGAGCGGTACCGGTTCCCGGGTCGCGGCGTCGTGAACACCGTCGTGTTCGCCGACATCGCGGCGCCGTCGATCGTCGTCGGGTCCGCCTCGCTCTCCTTCTTCCTGTCGGTGGGGCTCGGCACCGGGTTCCTGACCGTGCTCATCACGCACGTGGCGTTCGACGTCGCCTACGTGGTCGTGGTGCTGCGGGCCCGGATCGCGGGGACCTCGCGGGCGCTCGAGGAGGCCGCGGGTGACCTCGGGGCGACACCGTTCCAGGCCTTCCGGCTCGTCACCCTGCCGCTGCTGGCGCCGGGCATGCTCGCCGCCGGGTTGCTGGCGCTGGCGATGTCGATCGACGACTACGTGATCACCTCGTTCGTCGCCGGGCCCGCGGTCACCTTCCCGCTGTTCGTGTACGGCGCCGCGAAGGCCGGGATGCCGCCGCAGGTGCTGTGCTTCGGGACGCTCGTGTTCGCGGTGGGGCTGCTCGTCGCGCTGCTGAACGGGGCGCTCAACCGGCGGTTGGCGCGGACGCGGGGGTAGGCGCCGGCGCGCGCTGGCACCGGCACGGTGCGGGGTGCGTGGGCTGGTGCGGGGTTGGCCGCGTGGTGCGCGCTTGTAGCGGCGCACGGTGCGTGGAACTTCGCACGGGGTGAAGAGGTGCGCACGGTGCGGACGGGAGGCGCGTGGCGGGCTGGCGCCGTGCCTCCCGAGTGCGGGTGGTGCGTCCACAACACGGTGCGGCTTTCGCGGGCTGGTGCGCGGTTGGCGCGGGGCGCACGGTGCGAGGTGCGTGGGCTGGTGCGGGGTTGCGCGCGTGGTGCGCGCTTGTGGCGGCGCACGGTGCCTGGAACTTCGCACGGGGTGAAGAGGTGCGCACGGTGCGGACGGGAGGCGCGTGGCGGGCTGGCGCCGTGCCTCCCGACTGCGGGTGGTGCGTCCACCGCACGGTGCGGGGTGCGTGGGCTGGTGCGGGGTTGGCCGCGTGGTGCGCGCTCGTGGCGGCGCACGGTGCGTGGAACCTCGCACGGGGTGAAGAGGTGCGCACGGTGCGGACGGGAGGCGTGTGGTGGGCTGGCGCCGTGCCTCCCGAGTGCGGGTGGTGCGTCCACCGCACGGTGCGGCTTTCGCGGGCTGGTGCGGGGTTGGCGCGGGTCGCACGGGGCGGGGTGCGCGGGCTGGTGCGCGGTTGCGCGCGTGGTGCGTGCTTGTAGCGGCGCACGGTGCGTGGAACCTCGCACGGGGTGGCGCGCCTCGCACGGTGCGGGCAGGAGTTCAGTGCTCGTGACGCTCGGTGGACGTGCGTGTTACGGGCACGAGTCAGGCGGTGTGCCGCAGTGCGCACCACAGCCGCCGCGCGTAGGTTCCAGCCATGAGTGCAGAGCTGACGCTCGGCGCCGAGGAAGAGCTGCACCTCATCGACCTCGAGTCCGGCCGACTTTCCGCGAAGGCCCCGCGCCTTCTGCCCAAACTGCCCACCGACCGCTTCGGCGCCGAGCTGCAGCGCACGACGATCGAGACGAACACCCCGGTGGTGCGGACCCTCGACGACCTGCGGCGGGTGATCGTCGACCTGCGCAGTGAGCTCAGTGCCGCGATCGCCCCGGCCGGCGTCACCATCGCGGCCGTCGGCACCGCGCCGAGGTCGGAGTACGCCGACTTCGAGCTGAGCTCCGGCGGTCGGTACGGCCGGATGCAGGAGCAGTACCGGATGCTCGTCGACGAACAGCTCATCTGCGGCCTGCAGGTGCACGTCGGGGTGAGCGACCGCGACCTGGCGGTGCTGATCGCCCAGCGGGTGGCGCCGGTGCTCCCGGTGCTGCTCGCCCTGAGCGCGTCGAGTCCGTTCTGGAACGGGCAGGACACCGGGTACGCGTCGTTCCGCAGCATCATCTGGCAGCGGTGGCCGTCGGCCGGCAGCTTCGGGCCGGTGGAGGACGCCGCCGAGTACGACCGGGTGCTCGACGACCTGATCGCCTCGGGCGTGATCGCCGACAAGAAGATGGCCTACTTCGACGTGCGGCCGTCGTCGCACGCTCCGACGCTCGAGCTCCGGGTCTGCGACGCGACCCCGGTGGTGGACGACGCCGTGCTCATCGCCGGACTCTTCCGCGCCGCCGTGCGCAAGGCCGAGAAGTCGGTCGTGTCGGGCGCCGAGTGGCACCCGCGCAGCGAACCCCTGCACCGTGCGGCGATGTGGCAGGCCGCCCGCTCCGGGTTGAGCGGGGAACTGGTCGGCCTTGGGCAGCACCCCGAACGGCTGCCCGCCGAGGTCGCGGTGCGCCAGCTCGTGTCCCGGCTGCGTCCGGAGCTCGAGGAGCTCGGCGACTGGGGTACGGTGACGGAGCTCCTCGACGCGACCCTGGCACGTGGCAACTCCACCGACCGGCAGCGCACCGCCTACGCCGAGCGCGGGGAGATGGACGACGTCGTCGCCCTGGTGGTGGAGGACACCGCGGGGCTCCCGTCCGGACGCGACGAGGACCCCGTGGTCCCGATCCCCGGGTACCGCGTCCGCGCCGGCGACGAGGCGGTCGGCCCCGGTGCACGCCCTCGTCCGGCGTTCCGAGACCTGGCGGCGTTCTTCGACGGCTGGGACGCCGAGACGGCGATCGAGCGCTGCACCGCCCGCGACGTCTGGACCCGCGAGCACCACGTCGGCTTCGTGGTGGACGGCGGGGCGCAGGCGTTCGGCTGCGACCTGGTGCCCCGGACGATCAGCGCGTACGAGTGGTCGCAGCTCGAGCGTGGCCTGGGGCAGCGTGCCCGCGCGATCGAGCTGTTCCTGCGTGACGCGTACGGCGACCGGCGGATCGTGGCCGACGGCGTGCTGGACGCGGAGCACTTCGTCGGCGCGAAGGGCTGGGACCCGGATGCCACCCGGCTGCCGGCGACCGCCGTCCGTGCGCCGGTGCTCGGGTTCGACCTGGTGCGCAACGAGTTCGGCGGCTGGCGGGTGCTCGAGGACAACGTCCGCTCGCCCTCGGGCGTCGCGTACGGTATCGCCCTGCGCGAGCTGATGGACGACGTCGTGCCGGACGCCCCGCGCCCGGCGCACCTGCGCGACCCGCACGGCGTGATCGACCGGCTGCACCGGACCCTCTGCGCGAACACCACCGCGGTGACGGGCGCGACCGATCCCGTGATCGCGCTGGTCAGCGACGGCCCCGCCGCCGGCGCGTGGTTCGAGCACCGCAGGCTGGCCGACGGGGCCGGGTTGCGCCTCCTGTCCGGGTCGGACCTGGACGTCCGTGACGGACGCGTGGTCGACGCGACGACGGGTGACGTGCTCGACGGGCTGTACCTGCGGATCGACCGTGACGTCAGCGTGCTGACGGCGGAGCACGCTCCCGACCTGGGTGCGCGGATCCTCGACGCGGCGGAGGCAGGACGCGTCTACCTGGCGAACGCGCCGGGCAACGCGCTCGTCGACGACAAGGCGATGTACGTCACCGTGCCGGACCTGATCTGGTACTACCTGGACGAGAAGCCCCTGCTGGCATCCGTGCCGACGTACCGCACGAGCATCGAGGTCGAACGGCTGTCGGTCCTGGACCGCGTCGGGGAACTCGTCACGAAGCCGGTCGACGGCGAGGGCGGCCGCGGGGTCCTGATCGGACCGAGCGCGAGCGCCCCCGAGGTGGCCGAGCGACGGCGCGAGATCGCCGCGGACCCCGCCGGGTGGGTGGGGCAGGAGGTGGTGCAGCTGTCCTCGCACCCGACGATCGGACCGGCCGGGCTGGACCCGCGGCACGTGGACCTGCGGGCCTTCGTGTACGCGACGGGGACCGGACCGGACGACGTGCACCTGGCCGACGTCGCCCTGACGCGTGTCGCGCCCGAGGGCAGCATGGTCGTCAACTCGTCGCAGGGCGGCGGCGCGAAGGACACGTGGATCGTCGGGAACGCCCCGGCGGACACCGAGGGAGAGCGCTGATGTGTGGACTCGCGGGTGAGATCCGGTTCGACGGCCGAGCGCCGGACGTCGGGGCGGTCGCCCGGATGACCGGCTGCATGACGCACCGCGGCCCGGACGGCGACGGCCTGTGGGCTCGCGGCCCGGTCGCGCTCGGGCACCGCCGGCTGTCCATCGTCGACCTGTCCACCGCGGGCGCGCAGCCGATGGTGCTGGCCGAGGCCGGGCTGACGATCGCCTACAACGGGATGGTCTACAACTACCGGCAACTCCGCGACGAGCTGCACGGCAAGGGGCACCGGTTCGCGTCGACGTCGGACACCGAGGTCATCGCCCTGGCGTACGCCGAGTGGGGCACCGCGTTCGTCGACCACCTGATCGGGATGTTCGCCATCGCCATCTGGGAGCACGGCAGCGGCCGACTGGTGCTGGCGCGGGACCGGCTCGGCATCAAGCCGCTCTACGTCGCGCCCGTCCCGGGCGGCCTCCGGTTCGCGAGCTCCCTGCCGGCGATCCTGGCCGGCGACGCCGGCAACGGCGGGACGAGCGGCAGCGGCGGCACGGGCGCCGGCGGCGGCACGGGCGCTGGCGGCGTCGACACGTCCATCGACCCCGTCGCCTTCGCCTCGTACATGAGCTTCCACTCGATCGTCCCCGCACCCCGCACGATCCTGGCCGGCGTCGGCAAGCTCCCGCCCGCCACCGTCCGGGTGATCGACCCCGACGGCACCGCGCACGACACTGTCTACTGGGAGCCCCGCTTCGAGCGCGACCCAGCCAAGTCCGACTGGTCCGAGCGGGACTGGGAGCAGGCGTTCATCGGCTCGTTCCGCACCGCCGTCGAGCGCCGGATGGTCGCCGACGTCCCGGTCGGGGTGCTGCTCTCCGGCGGGATCGACTCGTCCCTGGTGGTCGGGCTGCTCGCCGAGGCCGGGCAGCAGGACCTCGCCACGTTCAGCATCGGGTTCGAGGCGGCGGGCGGCGAGTCCGGCGACGAGTTCGAGTACTCCGACCAGGTCGCTGCGCACTTCGGCACCGACCACCACCGCATCCACATCCCCTCGTCGCGTCTGCTCGACGGCATCGACGGTGCGGTCGCCGCGATGAGCGAACCGATGGTCAGCCATGACTGCGTCGCCTTCTACCTGCTGTCGCAGGAGGTCTCGCAGCACGTCAAGGTGGTGCAGTCCGGCCAGGGCGCCGACGAGGTGCTCGCCGGCTACGACTGGTACCCCCCGCTCGCCGACGTCCCGCGCGACCAGGCGGCCGAGGCCTACCGCTCCGTGTTCATGGACCGCCGCTGGCCGGCGCTGCAGGGCCTGCTCGGGGAGCGGTGGAAGAGCGACGACGACACCCCGGCGGCCTTCGTGGACCGCCAGTTCGCACGGCCGGGCGCGGAGACGAGCGTGGATGCCGCGCTCCGCAGCGACACCACGATCATGCTCGTCGACGACCCGGTGAAGCGGGTCGACAACATGACGATGGCGTGGGGGCTCGAGGCCCGCGTGCCGTTCTTGGACCACGAGTTCGTCGAGCTCGCCGCCGCGATCCCGCCGTCGATGAAGCTCACCGACGGCGGCAAGGGCGTGATGAAGCGCGCCTCGCGCGGGATCGTGCCCGACACCGTCATCGACCGCAGCAAGGGCTCGTTCCCGGTCCCCGCCATCCGGCAGCTCGAGGGCCCGTACCTGGAGCGCGTCCGCGACGCGCTGCACGCACCCGAGGCGCGGGAGCGCGGGCTCTTCGACCCCGCCACCGTCGAGCGGATGCTGCAGGACCCGAACAGCACCAGGACCGCGATCGGCGCGAACGCGCTCTGGCAGCTCGGCCTGATCGAGATGTGGCTGCAGCAGCAGGGGGTGCGGTGACCGTGGGTTCCGTCCGGACTGGAGGCGCGCAGGGCGTCGCGTCGTCGGCCGCCGTCGAGCCGTCGGTCACCACCAGGGCCGCGGCCGACCTGGGTGCGCGGCTCACCGCCGCCTGGGGGTCGTGGGGACCGACCATGACCCGGAACGCCCGGCGGGTGGCGTTCGTGAGCGACCGGCACGGCACCCCCGAGGTCTTCGTGCAGGACGTCGTCGTCGACGGCGAGCTGCCGGAACCGGTGCGGATCGCGCTGTCCGACGACCCGGTGATCCGGGTGTCGTGGTCCTCCGACGGGGAGTGGCTCGCCGTCGCCATCGCAACCGACGGCGGCGTGAAGCAACAGGTCTGGGTGGTGCGGCCGGACGGCTCCGACGCCGCGCAGATCGCCGGCTCGCGGTACCAGCACGCCGAACTCGGACCGTGGAGCCGCAGCGGCCACCGGGTCGTCATCACCCTGCCGTCGACCGAGCCCGATCAGCCGGCCCGTGCGTACCTGGTCGACCCGGTCACCGGTGATCGCGACGACCTGGCCGTGGGGGAGCTCATCCACATCCTGGACCTGTCGGTGGAGGAACGGCTCGTCGTGCTGAGCGACGGCCAGCGCGGCCAGGAGTTCGTCGTGGTCGTCGACCGGCTGACCGACGAGAGCCACGCCCTGTTCGCCGACGACCCCGACGGGTCCGCCGAGATCGCGTTCCTGCGACCCTCGCCCGCGAGCGAGACCAGTCCGCTCGTCGCCTACGTCGCCACCGAGGCCGGACTGCCCCGCCGCGGACTCGTCGCGCAGCCGGTCGGCCCGCACGGCTGGCGCGGCACACCGCGGCGGATCGTCGAGCGCGACGACGCCGAGCTCGAGTACCTGGACGCCGACGACGCCGGCCGCACCCTGCTGCTCGTCTGGAACGTCGACGGTCGCAGTGAACTCGACCTCATCAACACGCACGACGCGTCGCGCACCCCCGTGCCGGACCTGCCCGGGTACGTCGTCACCGATCCCGTGCTCAGCCGTGACGGCCGGAGCGTGCTGCTCGCCGTCGAGGGACCGACCCGGCCGCGCGAACTGTGGCGGCTCGACACGAACGCGCTGACCTGGAGCCGGGTCACCGACGTGCCGGTGCTGCCGGACGTGCAGCTGGTCGAGCCGACGCTCGAGCGGTTCGCCGCCCGCGACGGACTGGAGCTGACCGGGTGGCTGTACCGGGCCGTGGAGCCGACCGCGTCGGTGGCGGGAGCCGACGTCGGAACGCATGTCGGGCCTCCCGGCCGCGCAGCGCTCGTCCACCTGCACGGCGGACCGGAGTCGCAGGAACGACCCACGTTCTCGCCGCAGCACCAGGCGCTCGCCGCCGCCGGGGTGACCGTGTTCGCACCGAACATCCGCGGGTCCTCCGGGTACGGCCACGAGTTCGTGCACGCCGACGACCTGGCGCTGCGGTGGAACGCGCTCGCCGACGTCGTGGACTGCGCACGGTTCCTGGTGACCAACGGGTACGCCGAGCGGTCCCGGGTCGCAGTCGAGGGACGCTCGTACGGCGGGTACGCGACCCTCGCGTCGTTGGCGTTCACGCCCGACGTGTTCGCGGCCGGGGTCGCGGTGTGCGGGATGAGCGACTTCGCGACCTTCTACCGGGACACCGAACCGTGGATCGCGGCCGCTGCCGCCACGAAGTACGGCCACCCCGTCGAGGATGAAGCCCTGCTCGCGGCACTGTCGCCGATGCGCGCGATCGACGACGTCACGGCGCCGCTGCTCGTCGTGCACGGTGAGCTCGACACGAACGTGCCGATCGGTGAGGCGCACCAGGTCGTCGCGGCGTTGCGGGAGCGGGCGCACGACGTGGAGTACCTGGAGCTCGAGGGTGAGGGGCACGAGTACCGGCGGGCGGCGTCGCAGGCGCTGCTCGTGCGGCGGATGGTGGAGTTCGTGGCGGCGCGGCTGGGGTGAGGCGGGGCGGGGCGCTCGGTCTGGTGCGAGGTTCCGTACTCCGTGCGGCGCACGTGCCCCCGCACCGAGCACGGAACCTCGCACGGGCCGTGGGCCCCTCGCACCGTGCGAGCCGCGGCACGGCGTCACCGGGTGCAACGATGCGCCGGCGGCGCTCGCCGCGGGCGGAGAATGGTGGGATGACGACGACTGCGCCGACCTCGACCGCGCTGCCCCGACCGGGAGAGGTCTTCGTGGCCTCGGCAGCGGAGGTCGAGCAGGTCGTCCACCGTGCCACGAACCAGTACGCCTCCGGTGTCGTCGCGGACACCGCAGGGTGGGCGGACGGCGATCGTCGGCGGATCGAGGACCTCGGGTTCCGTGGTGGTGATGCCCGCGGCGAAGCGCTCCGGACGCTCGACCTGACCATCGCCGACGACGGCACCCCGACGCGCATGCTCGACGCACCCGCCATGGCCGCACTGAACAGCCACCATGCGCGGTTCGCCGAGCGGCGCGGCGACGTCGTCCGCTACCAGACCGACGTGTCGGTGTGGACGGGGATCCCCGAGCAGCCCACCGCGCAGGACTGGGAGGACGTCCGGGCGCTGCTCGGGTCGGGCGGGATGCTCGGCGTCGGTGCGGCTGCCGTCCTGCCCGAGGGGTGGGAGCTCGTCGAGGGTGCCGGCGGCGTGCAGCTGACCGGTGAGGCGATCGAGGGTGCGCCGGACGACGACGCCGTCGTGCTGACGCCCGACGACGTGCCGGAGATGACCGCGCTGGTGGAGCGGACGAAGCCCGGGCCGTTCCTGCCGCGCACGATCGAGCTCGGCACGTACCTGGGCATCCGGCGGGACGGGCGGCTCGTCGCCATGGCGGGGGAGCGGTTGCACCCGCCGGGGTGGACCGAGATCAGCGCGGTGTGCACGGACGACGCGTACCGGGGGCAGGGGTTCGGGCGTCGGTTGGTGCTCGCCGTCGCGCACGGGATCCGGGAGCGGGGCGAGACCCCGCTGATGCACGCAGCCGCCGGGAACACCGGGGCGATCGGGCTGTACCAGCACCTGGGGTTCCGGCTGCGGGACCGTGGGGCGCCGCGGTTCGTGCGGGTGCCGTGAGCTGCGTCCTGGTCTGACGGGTCAGAACGCGGCGAGGGCGCGGCGGAGCATGTCGTGGCCCTGGGCCTCGAAGCCCTCGTCGCCGACAGCGTAGGCCCAGGTCGCGGTGCCCACTGCTTCGCGGAGTTGCAGCCAGCGCCACGCGTCCGGAGTGCGCGGATCGTCGCCGTACCCGTCGAAGAACGCCGCTTCGAGGGCGGGATCGTGCTGCCAGTGCAGCACCGCGAGGCGGGTGAGGTCGAAGGACACGGGGCGCCAGCCGAAGCGGCCGAAGTCGATGACGCGGAGCCGTCCGTCGTCCACGATCCAGTTGCGCGGGTGGAAGTCGCCATGGGTCGGGACGAGGGACTGCGTCGTGTGGTCGGTCGGGAGTGCGCGCAGTGCCGCTCGTGCGCGGGCGACCACCTCGTCGGGGATCCGATGCGGTGCGTCGAGCGCGGCCAGTGCCTTCGCCTGCTCGTGCAGTAGGAACGTCGGGTCGTAGCGGGTGTCCTGGTCGTGCAGCCGTCGGAGCAGTGCTCCGGCCTGACGGTGGACGTCAATGTCGTGCTCGTCCGGGGTCCCGAGGGCGAGGTGCCCGGGGACGCGTTCGAGCACGAGGACGCGGTGCTCCTCGTTCGCGGCGACGAGGGCACCGGTGTCCCCGCTGGCTCGGAGTGCGGCGGTGGCGGTGTAGTGGGCGTCGAGCTCGCGGGGGAAGTGGGTGTTGGTCGGGCCGGAGGCCTTCACGGTGAAGCCGTCGTCGCCGGCGCGGACGTGCAGGACCCTCGTGTCGAGGAGCCCCCACGACTCATCAGCCACGACGACGGCATCGGGAAGCGTCTGCTGCACGAACGCGATCTGATCGTCCTCGAGTCCGGTGTCTCCCCAGTGCATGGCGGCACGCTACCGTCCTGCTCCGCAGGGCGTGCGGCGCAGGACCGTATCGGTTTCGTCCTGCAACTTTCGACCCCCCCTATCTGGGGGAGCGAGCGTGAGGGATGCTCCGCACCGCTCTGAGTGGTCTAGACCCTTGCACAGAACTGTGGCAGAAGTGTCAACAGGGACTCCAAAACAACACAGAAACGCTACTCCCTCGACTGTTGCATTGGGGTATACCCCAGAACGTCACATGGCTGAATCCAGAAGCCGACGGATCCATACGTCGGCCGTGACCCCTATGCGAACGCCGGTGTCAACGGGACTGAGACTGGTGCTACCGCCTGGTTTTGCGACACCGCGACCTGGTCACAGTCATCGCTACCTAACCAAAATTGAGTGTCGATCAAGCTACCGATACGTCAAGTCCAGTAGTTGGCGTATGCACCGCCTCGAACCGGCAAGAGATTAGGCTGAGCATCGGCGGGTGCTAGGGCGACGTTCTTGTCGATGTACTGATCCACTAAACCATCTCCTCGGCCGAGTCCCCACAGAAACAATCTGATGCCATGAATTGAGATACTGAGCCGGATGCCAGAAGCAAAGTCCGCGGCGAGGCTGTTGCCGTATTTCCGCTGTTGCTCGGCAAGGACCGCGATTGGTCCGAACGCGTAGCCAAACGTGCTGTCAATCAGACCTTCACGCATGAGGCCGTCGATTGCGTCCGAAAGTCGGTAGAAATTAGCTCGGTTGAGCTCGAGCCGTGCAAACACATCTTCCGTAGCGAGCAGGATGTCAGTCTGATGAAGTTGGTTTGCTTTGTCTTTGCCGAGCTGGATAAGATCCTCTCGGCAACTTGAGTAGATCAGATAATGAAGCTTAAGCTGGTCTGAGGACATGCGCGAGATGATTGCCGACCAGGGAATTCCTGAATCGTTACCGCCGGTAGGATTCCGAGAGGACGAAAGTACGCCGCTGAGATACTCGGAAATTATTTCCTCGTCCGCGTATTGGGCAACTTCAAATGTTGAGGCAGCGAGACGCGGCGTAGCAAACCCAGGCTCACTTGCTCC
Organism: Curtobacterium sp. MCLR17_051; assembly: GCF_003234395.1. Taxonomy (NCBI): domain Bacteria; kingdom Bacillati; phylum Actinomycetota; class Actinomycetes; order Micrococcales; family Microbacteriaceae; genus Curtobacterium; species Curtobacterium sp. MCLR17_051. The sequence continues at coordinate 41,034 of NZ_QKTA01000004.1, read as the reverse complement.
GTCCCTGTCGGCGTGCGTCTGCGTTTTCTTCAGAAGGCGTTCCAAGTTATGTCGGCGGAGCTTCTCTGCCCAGTCTGCGCCTACCACGTCCGCGCTCGGTCCTAGTAGTCGCGTTAGAAGGTTCCCGGCTACCTTCGCACCTTCGGCTGCTGCTTCGTCCGTCGCACGAGCAACCGCTCCTGCCACCGCGCCAGGTTCAACCATTAATTCTTACCTCGATCGCGTTAGATTTTTAGAGTTGTTCGTACTGCCGGTCGGCGAACGACTCGCCGGAGTAAGCGCGGCTCAGGTCTACCGGGATGTCTGCTCACCGAGCAGTCCACAACTCAGATTAGCCGAGGGATCCGAGATATTCCATGGCCAGAGCGGCCAGTTGACCAGTTACGATCCGAACGCCTACGTCGGTAGATACTTTGACTGCGCCCGACTTGACGCGATCGAGGAAAGTGCGAACCCTTGGTCCCTCGAGTGAGCGATCTGCGTCAAGTGCGTCGGCGAAATCGTCTGCGTCGGGAGCTGATAACCCCACTTTGGCAAGCTCGGCGCGAAGTGCGTCTCGGTCTCCGGTCGACACTGTGGAATTTTGGCTGATCGATGAGCCAGCAGCAATATTCGTGCCGTGCCCGGTGACGTTATTCGTGACGTTGTAGACTACTGAAGCAACTTTCGCGTCTGAGTTAATGGTCGGCCCTCCGACGGAGCCTGCATCGGGATTGGCCAGTTGTAGCGCGATAGCAAACTCGAGAGCTGCGGTGCGAATGCTGTCGACCAACCCGCGCAACATCTGCTTTGTTAGTACTTGATGGGCGCTGTAGAGCGCATGGTACTCAAATCGGAAAGTCTGGGTTTCCTCGTATCGCTTCACGATATAGGTTGGCCACTCGAATCGGCTATCTGCATCCTCGTTGGCAAATGCCTCCAATTCAGCGACCGGTTGCGTGAATGCTGACCGGTACCACCGAGCCCAATCATTAGCGTCGACCAAAGGGCGAGGTAGGTCGTGTGTTAAGGAGGACCGCATCGGGCCCACAAATACGCCCTGAACGATCATGTCTCGCGCTGCACGATAGGCCGGGAGGCCGTCCGTCGAAGGGTAACCGCCGAGCTCGTGCTTCACCCAAGCAACCACGTCCTCGGCGCCAAGGCGAGCGGCGGCAACCTGGACCTTCCGGAGAAGGTTGGAGGTCGACACTGAGTCGTCGCTAGCTCCGTCAATGATTTCGTCAAGTAGGCTCACCTGCACAGTATGCAAGCTCGCTCCGACATCACCACGATTCGTGGCAGATAGAGTGCCCTTTTCCTCGGCCCGTCGTGTTCTCGCTTGATCGCTCATCCTGCTCGCGCAAGTCCACGTCCCGTTGTGACATAAGAGCGCCACATCGGCGCGCGAGGAGCGGCAATCGAGCAAGCCGATGGGCGACATGAGCGCGAGGGCGGGGCGACGTCGAAGAAGGTGACAGCTCGTGATGGTGCAGCGTGGACCGGGGTCTTCCCGCCGAGCCCGAGTCGTGGATTCTCTAGGATCGACCCATGTCCACGACCATGCCCGGCTTCGGGACGGAGCGCATCACGCAGCTCGGCCTGCGCGACCGCGTCTACGACCGGGTGCTCGAGGTCCTGATGGGCCACGACGTCGAACCGGGCATGCGACTGTCGATCGACGGCCTCGCTCGCAGTCTCGGGGTGTCCCCGACCCCGGTGCGCGAAGCCCTGGTGCAACTCGAACGCACCGGCCTCGTCACCCGTGAAGCGAACAAGGGCTACCGGGTCTCCCCGCCCCTGGCCGGCGACCAGCTCGAGGCCCTGTTCGACGCCCGGCTCATCGTCGAGAGCGGCGCCGTCGAGCTCGCAGCCCGCGGCGACGTCGACGGCCTGCGCGAGCGACTGGCGGCAGCGCTCGACGAGCAGGCTGCGGTGGCCGCCGAGGTCGCGTCCGTCGGGGCAGCGCAGGCGCCGGAGGAGCTGATGGCCCGCTTCTTCCGCAGCGACTGGCAGTTCCACCAGCTGATCTTCGACGCGACACGGAATCCGTTCCTCGAGGAGATGTCCGAGATCATCACGACGCGCGTGCACCGCATGCGGCAGATCGTCGAGGGTGGCGGGGACGACACGGATCGTGCGGTCCAGGAACACCGGGCCATCCTGGAGGCGCTGGCTGCGGACCCGACGTCGGCCGTCGCCGCGATGCGGCTCCACATCGACGCCGTCCGGTTGCGTTCGCGCGCGGACGCGTCCCACACGAGCTGAGGCAGAGGGGTTGCGTTCCGGCGTCGTGCGAGTATCTTTCCTATAGGAAAGAGGTTCAAGGCTGAACCACCACGACATGCAAGGGAGCATTCCGTGACCACTCCACAGGACTGGGTCGACCAGGATTGGGACCCCACCACCTGGACGTCGGAGACCTGGCCGATCGCCGCGTGCCTGCACGGGTTCGCGCAGGTCACCCGCGTCGGGACGGCCTTCCACGACGCCCCCGCCGAAGTGTGGGACGAGGTGTTCGGGCAGATCGAAGCCGTCGGCTTCTCACTCGCCGAACTCGCCGACAGCCACATCCGGCCCGCAGACCTCGAACCCTCGCGCCGCGACGAGCTGTTCGCCGTCGCGAAGGCGCACGGCATCGGGATCCCGTCGGTGCACCTGCAGCGCAAGAGCGTCATCCAGCCCGGGCACGAGGACGAGAACCTCGCCTACGCCCACCGCACCATCGACGCGGCGGCCGAGTGGGGCATGCAGGTCTTCTCGACCGGACTGCACCAGCCGTTCACGGACGCCCAGAAGCGCGCGCTGTGGTTCTGGACGGCGCCGGGCCCGAAGGACCCGGATGACCCGGAGGTCTGGGCCGCTGCGGTCAAGCGACTGCGGGAGCTCGGCGAGCACGCTGCGAGCGTCGGGCTGCCGATGGCGCTCGAGCTGTACGAGGACACCTACCTCGGCACCGCCGACAGCGCGGTCCGCCTGGTCGAGGAGATCGGGCTCGACAACGTCGGGCTCAACGCGGACGTCGCGAACCTCATCCGTCTGCACCGTCCGGTCGAGGACTGGCGGGAGCTCTTCGCGAAGACCATGCCGTACACGAACTACCTGCACGTGAAGAACTACACGCGTGACGAGGCCGGCGACGGCAGCTGGGCGACGAGTGCGCCGAGCACCATGGAGACGGGCCTCATCAACTACCGCCAGGTCCTGCGCGACGCCGTCGCCGACGGGTTCCGCGGGATCGTCATGACCGAGCAGTACGGCGGGGACAGCCTCGGCGTCTGCGCCACCAACCAGCAGTACATCCGATCCGTCCTCGCGACAACGAAACTCGACGCGACGGCGACCTCGACTGCAGCAACCAGCACCGAAGGAGCAATCCGATGAGCACCCTCGACATCGCCGTCGTCGGGTCCGGCTACATGGGCGGCGGGATCGCCCAGGTCCTCGCCCTCGCCGGCCACACCGTCCGGATCGCCGACGTCTCGGCCGAGATCGCCCAGCAGAACCTGGAGCGACTGCTCGGCGAGACCGCACAGTTCGTCACCGACGGGCTGTTCCCCGAGGACGCCGTCGAACGGGTCCGCGCACACCTGAGCGCTGCCGAGTCGATCGAGGCCGCCGTCGCCGACGCGGACTTCATCGAGGAGGCCGTGCCCGAGAAGCTCGAGATCAAGCACGCCACGCTCCGCCGCATCAGCGAGGCCGCTCGCCCCGACGCCGTGATCGGCTCGAACACCTCGACGATCCTGATCGAGTCGCTGGCCGAGGCGGTCGTGGGCCCGGAGCGGTTCCTCGGGGTGCACTTCTCGAACCCGGCACCGTTCATCCCCGGCGTCGAGCTCATCCCGCACCCGACCACGAACGAGCACGCGATCGAGGTCGGCGAGACCGTCGTCGCCGCGACCGGCAAGCAGTCGGCGCGGGTGAAGGACTCCACGGGGTTCGTCCTGAACCGCCTGCAGTACGCGCTGTTCGAGGAGGCCACGAAGATCGCCGACGAGGGCATCGCGAGCCCCGACGACATCGACACCATCGTGCGGACCACGTTCGGGTTCCGCCTGCCGTTCTTCGGCCCGTTCGCGATCGCCGACATGGCCGGGCTCGACGTCTACGCGTTCTGCTTCGAGTCGCTGCAGACCCGCTGGCCCGAGCGCTTCGCCACCCCGCCGTCACTGCAGCAGCACGTCGACGCCGGTGAGCTCGGCACGAAGTCCGGCGCCGGGTACCTCGAGGTGCCGGCCGACCGCACGCCCGAGCTCGTGGCCTACCGGAACAAGGCGTACGTGGCGATGCAGAAGCTCCTCGACGAGCTCGGCCCGGCACCGATCCACTGAGCCCGGAGCACGAACGATGAGCACGCAGAACCAGTCAGCCGGCCAGCACCAGGACCGCACCGTCGTCCTCACCGGGGCCGCCTCACCGCGGGGCATCGGTCGCGCCACCGCCCACCACCTGGCCGCGGCCGGGTGGGACGTCGGGGTCATCGACCTCGACCAGACGGCGAGCGAGCAGGTCGCCGCCGAGATCCGCGAACAGCACGGCGTGCGGGCCGTCGGTGTCGGTGCGAACGTCGCCGACGAGTCCGCCGTCCGTGCGGCCTTCGACACGATCGAGGCCGAACTCCGGCCGATCACCGCGCTCGTGAACCTGGCCGGGGTCTCGTCCGTGCACGCCTACCTCGACCTGCCCGAGGGGGAGTGGCACCGGGTGCTGTCGATCAACCTCGACGGCGTGCACTTCGCCAGCCTGCGGGCGGCGGAGTCGATGGTGCGGTCCGGCTACGGCCGCATCGTGAACCTGTCGTCGGTCTCCGCCCAGCGCGGCGGCGGCACCTTCAGCAAGACCCCGTACACGGTGGCGAAGGCCGGCGTGATCGGCCTGACCCGTGGTCTTGCGCGCGAGCTCGGCCCGCGCGGCGTCACGGTCAACGCGATCGCCCCCGGTCCGATCGACACCGACATCATGGGCGGCACCCTCTCCGAGGAACGGAAGGCCGAGATGGCCGCCGACGGCGTCCTGCCGCGCATCGGCACACCGCGGGACATCGCTGCCGCGATCGCGTACCTGATCAGCGAGGACGCCGGGTTCGTCACGGGCCAGACGCTCAACGTCGACGGCGGCCTGTACATGCACTAGGGCCAGCCGCCCACGGAACGCGCGCCGACCGGGCGACGCGATCCGTGCCTCCCGTCCGGACGACCGAACCGACCGCCGGACGCCAGAACGACCGCACCGTGCTCGCAAAGGAGCGAACCCGTGTCACTACCCCCTGCCCCCGCGCTCGGGTCGACGAACGACCCCGGCCTGAAGTCCGCCATCGGCAAGGCGACGAAGCACCTCATGCCGATGCTCGTCATCCTGTACTTCGTCGCGTTCCTCGACCGCACGAACGTCGGCTTCGCCGAAGAGGCCCTGCGCGTCGACCGCGGCATCTCCGACGCCGCCTTCGCCCTGGGCGCCGGCATCTTCTTCATCGGCTACGCGATCTTCGAGATCCCGTCGAACCTGCTGCTCAAGCGGTTCGGTGCGCGCTTCTGGCTCGCCCGGATCGCCGTCACGTGGGGCATCGTCGCCGCACTGTTCGCCTTCACGACGAACGACACGATGTTCATCATCCTGCGGTTCATCCTCGGCGTGACCGAGGCCGGGTTGTTCCCGGGCGTGATCATGTACCTGTCCGAGTGGTTCCCGAACAAGGTGCGCGTGCGCATGTTCGCGATCTTCTACCTGGCGCAGCCGTTCTCGCAGATGATCGGCGCCCCGCTGTCCGGGGGCCTCATCAGCGTCGGTGACCAGGTCACCCCGTTCCACGGCTGGCAGGTCATGTTCGCCGGCGAGGGGATCCTCGCGGTGCTGGCGGGCATCGCGGCCCTGGTGTTCCTGACGAACAGTCCGCAGCAGGCGAAGTGGCTCGAACCGGGCGAGAAGGCGTCGCTCACCGCGGCCATGGAGCGCGAGGACACCGCCCGCAGCGAGGACGGCCCGAAGGGCATCTGGCGCGCAATGGCGAGCGGGCGCGTCTGGTACTTCACGATCATCTACTTCTGCCTGCAGGTCGCCGTCTACGGCACGACGTTCTACCTGCCGCAGCAGGTGTCCTCGCTGCTCGGGCAGGACGTCGGTTGGCAGGTCGGTCTGGTGTCCGCGATCCCGTGGCTCGTCGGGCTCGTCGCCTGCTACCTGATCGGGTCGCGTGCAGACTCCGTCGGACGCCGTCGTCGCTGGGGCACCCTGTTCTACGTCACGACCGGTTTGTCGATCCTCGGGTCCGCGTGGGCGGGTGCGAACGGGCAGCCCGTGCTCGGCATCCTGTTCATCACCCTGGCCGTCGCGAGCTTCCTGGCCGTCGGCCCGATCACCTGGGCGTACCCGACGGCGTTCCTGACCGGTGCCGCAGCCGCCGCGGGCATCGGCCTGATCAACTCGCTCGGCAACCTCGGCGGGTTCGTCGCCCCGATCATGCGCACCGCGATCAACGAGGTGGTGCCCACCGACAGCGGTGCGTTCGGCATCGTCTCGCTCGGCGTCCTGGCGTTCGTCGCCGCGGTGATGATCTTCTGCACCAAGTTCTTCCGCGGGGCCAAGGCCGACGAACTGCTCGACACCTCGCACGTCCGCACCACCGACCCGAAGGGCAGCAAGCGATGACCAGACTGTTCAACGACCCGGCGGACTTCGCCGACGAGGCGACCGACGGCTTCGTCGCCGCGAACGAACGGTGGGTGCGGAAGGTGCACGGCGGCGTCGCCCGCGCCACCACGAGCCCCGACGGCACGGTCGCCGTCGTGATCGGCGGGGGCTCGGGCCACTACCCCGCGTTCGGCGGGCTGGTCGGACACGGACTGGCCGCCGGTGCCGCGATGGGCAACCTGTTCGCCAGCCCCAGCGCCCAGCAGGTCACCGGGGTCGCGAAGGCCGCGGAGCACGGTGGCGGTGTGCTGCTCAGCTACGGCAACTACGCCGGTGACGTCCTGAACTTCGACGCCGCGGCGCGCACACTCGAGGCCGACGGCATCCCGGTGCGGACGGTCCGCGTCACCGACGACGTGACGAGCGCCCCGGCCGACGACCGCGCGAAGCGCCGCGGCATCGCGGGTGACCTCTGCGTCTTCAAGGTCGCCGGCGCCGCCGCCGAGCGCGGGGACGACCTCGACACGGTCACCGCCGTCGCCGAACGGGCGAACGACCGGACGCGCAGCTTCGGCGTCGCGTTCTCCGGGTGCTCGCTGCCGGGCGCCGAGGAACCCCTGTTCACGGTGCCCGAGGGCCGGATGGCGGTCGGCATGGGCATCCACGGTGAGCGTGGCATCGACGAGACGGAGGTGCCGTCGGCCGACGGGCTGGCCGAGCTGCTGGTGACCCGGCTGCTCGACGAACTGCCCGACGGCGTGGCACTCGAGGGCCAGCGGGTGGTCCCGATCCTGAACGGTCTGGGCTCGGTCAAGTACGAGGAGCTCTTCGTCGTCTACCGCTCGGTGCAGCGGCGCCTGGCGGACGCCGGGGTCGTCATCGTGGAGCCCGAGGTCGGCGAACTCGTCACGAGCTTCGACATGGCCGGGGTCTCCCTGACGCTCTTCTGGCTCGACGACGAGCTCGAGGAACTCTGGGCAGCACCCGCGGACACGCCCGCCTACCGCAAGGGCGGTGCGGTCGCCGAACAGCGGGTCGACCCGTCCACCGTGGCGGCGGACGCCGAGGGCGTCGGCATCGGCCCGGCGACCGACGAGTCCCGTGCGGTCGCCGAGCAGGTCGCCGCCGGGTTCGCGGCGGTCCGAGCCGTCCTCGACGAGCACGCCGACGAACTCGGGCGCATCGACGCCGTGGCCGGTGACGGTGACCACGGCATCGGGATGCAGCGGGGATCGCACGCCGCCGACGCCGCAGCCGCCGACGCGGTCACCCGCGGTGCCGGTGCCGGCACCGTCCTGCTGGTCGCCGCGGATGCCTGGTCCGACAAGGCCGGCGGCACGTCCGGTGCGATCTGGGGTGCCGCCCTGGAGGCACTGGGTCGCGTGGTCGGGGACGACTCGCGTCCGTCGGGTGCCACCGTCGCGCAGGGGGTCCGCGCGGCCACCGAGGCCGTGCTCGCGTTCGGCGCCACCGTCGGTGACAAGACGATGGTGGACGCGCTGGTGCCGTTCGACGAGGTGCTCCGCACCCGGCTCGACGCCGGGGCGGCGCTCGCCGAGGCCTGGGGCGACGCCGTCCGTGCCGCCCGCGAAGCCGCGGACGCCACGGAGTCTCTCGTGCCGAAGATGGGCCGGGCGCGCACGCACGCCGACCAGGCCGTCGGCACCGCGGACCCCGGTGCGCTGTCCTTCGCCCTCGTCGTGGAGACGGTCGCCCCGTGATCACCGTCGGGGTGTCGCTGAAGACGTACTTCTCGCACGCCCGGACGCTGTCGTGGGCGGCCGAGGTCGCGGACATCGCCCGGCGACACCCCGCGGTGCGCTCGGGAGCGGCGACGCTCTTCGTGGCGCCGACGTTCCCGGCCCTCGTCCCGGTGCGTGAGCTGCTCACCGGCACCGGTGTGCAGCTCGCCGCGCAGGACCTGTCGTGGGCCGACGCGGGAGCGTTCACGGGCGAGGTCTCCGGCGCCGAACTGCGGGAGATCGGTGTCGACCTGGTCGAGATCGGGCACGCCGAGCGGCGTTCCCTGTTCCACGAGGACGACGGGACGATCGCGGGGAAGGTGCACGCGGCCTTCCGCAACCACCTGCGTCCGCTGGTCTGCGTCGGGGAGCCGGATCGGGCCTCCGATCCGACCGAGGCCGTGGCGGCGGTGACGGCGCAGCTCGACCGGGCCGTGTCGACCGCCGTCGCGGACGGGCTCGCGGGCCCCCTCACCGTCGCCTACGAACCGGTGTGGGCGATCGGCGCACCGGCACCCGCGCCGGACGAGCACATCGTGGCGGTGGTCGCCGGGATCGAGCAGCACCTCGCCACGCGACCCGAGCTGCGCGGCAGCACCGTCCTCTACGGGGGCAGTGCCGGACCTGGCCTGCTCACCCGGGGGCGGGGCCGGATCGGCGGGCTGTTCCTCGGACGGTTCGCCCACGACCCCGCAGCGGTCGAGGCGATCCTCGACGAGGTCGCGGCGCTCAGCTGAGCTGGTCGTGGACCGGCCGTGGGGCGCGACCGAGCAGTTCGCCGAGCAGCGGATCGGTGCCGGCGAACAGGCCCCGCTCGGCGGCCTGGTACATGCCGAGCAGGAACCCGACCATGTGCGGGTCCTGCCCCGCGGCCAGCGCACGGGCACGCCACTCGTCCTCGCCCAGGGCCTCGAACCCGATCGTCCGACCGGACACCTCGGACGCCTGCCGAGCCAGGTCGGCGAAGGTCGGCGCGTCCGGAGCGGTGAGCGTCACCGGCCCGTCGAACGGCTGATCGGCGAGCAGGATCGCGGCGGCTGCCTCGGCGGCGTCCCCGCGGGCGGTCCACGACACCGGGCCGTCGACGGGGACGGACACCGTGCCGGTCTCCTGCCACGGTCCCGTCATCCAGGCGGCGCTGTGCGCGTAGAAGCCGTTCCGCAGGCTCGTCCACGGCAGCCCGGAGTCGCGGAGCAGGTCCTCGGTGGCGGCGTGGTGCGCGGCGGGCACGAAGGGCGAACCGTGCGCGGCGCCCTGGTGGCTCGTGTACAGGACCCGGCCGACGCCGGCGTCCACGGCTGCGTCGACCGCAGCACGGTGCAGCGCGACGGCGTCGGCGGCTGGGTCGCTCGAGGAGACGAGCAGGAGCTGGTCGGCGCCCGCGAAGGCTGCCGGCAGGGTCTCCGGTTCGGCGTAGTCGCCTCGGCGGACCTCGACGCCGCGGTCGGCGAACCGCTGTGCTCGGGCCGGATCTCGGGTCACCACCGCCAGGTCGGACGGCGCGAGGTGCTCGAGCAGGTGGTCGGCGGTCGCGCCGTTGAGGGCTCCGGTGGCCCCGGTGATGACGATCATGGCTTCTCCGTATCGATGGAAACAGCGCGTCGGTAGCGCTGCTAACACAGTGATAGCACAGATCCGTTATCGTTGTTCCGTGATCGAGCAGGGAAGCCAGCGCGACGAGACGCGTTCACGCATCGTCGAGGTCGCCGGCACCATGCTGCGTGAACGCGGTGCCGCGGCGGTGACCACGCGGGCGGTCGCGGACGGCGCAGGTGTCCAGGCACCGACCATCTACCGGCTGTTCGGCGACAAGGACGGTCTGCTCGAAGCGGTCGCCGAGCACGCGATGGCGACGTTCTCGGCGATGAAGGCCGACGCCGTCCGGGCTGCTCGTGACGAGGCGACCGATCCCGTCGAGGACCTGCGCACCGGGTGGTCGATGACGATCGGCTTCGGGCTGGCGAACCCCGACCTGTTCGTGTTGTTGAGCGACCCGGAGCGCGGCCGTCGGTCGGCGGCCGCCCGCGCCGGTACCGCGCTGCTCGCAGAACGCATCCGGCGGGTGGCCGAGGCCGGACGACTGGCCGTGCCGGAACACCGCGCGGTCGAGCTCGTGCACGCGGCCGGCACCGGTGCGGTGCTCGCGATCCTGGCCGCTCCGGCGGACGAGCGGGACCCGTCACTCGCCGATGACGTCCTCGATGCCGTGCTCGGGCGGATCCTCGTGCCGAGCGGGCCGACGAGGGACGACGGCGGCGCGGCCCCGGGTGGTCGCGGTCGGTGGACTGACGCCGTGACGAGCGCCGCGATCACACTGCGTGCCGCAGCGCCCCGGCTCGATCGACTGTCGGCAGCCGAGCGGACGATGCTCGCGGAGTGGCTCGACCGGATCGCCGCGGACTAGCCCTCGCGGGTGCCCGCCAGCCCGTGGTCGTGGGCGTAGACGACGAGCTGCACCCGGTCGCGCAGCGACAACTTGCCGAGGATGCTCGAGATCTGGGTCTTCACCGTCGACTCGGTGACGTACTCCTTCATGGCGATCTCGGCGTTCGAGAGCCCACGGGACGCCCACCCGAACACGACGCGCTCCCGCTCGGTCAGGGTCGCGAACTCCGGCGGCTGCGGTGCCGGGGCACGAGCGACGTCGGTGCCGAACAGCTGCGCGAGGTCGTTCGGTGCGATGACCGAGCTGCCCTCGTGCACGGCCCGCACCGCGGCGAACAGGAACGGCGGCGTGGTGTCCTTGAGCAGGAACCCGCTGGCGCCGAGCCGGATCGCGGTCGCCGCCGCCGGGTCGAGCCCGAAGGTGGTGAGCACGACGACGCGGGGGAGCGGGCCCGCGACGGCACCGGAGTAGAGCTGCCGGACGGTCTCCACGCCGTCCATGCCGGCCATCCGCATGTCGAGCAGCACCACGTCGGGGCGCACCTCGGGGATGAGCGCGAGCGCTTCGGCGCCGTCGGAGGCCTCACCGACCACGCGCATGTCGTCCTGGGCGTCGAGCACCACCCGGAGCCCGGCGCGGAACAGCGCCTGGTCGTCGGTGAGCAGGATCCTGATCGGTTCGGTCATCGGACGGGTCCCCCTTGGACGTCGAACGGGATGCGGGCGCGTGCCGTGAACACGTCGTCCAGCACGGCGGCGTCGAACGACCCACCGAGGGCGCCGAGGCGCGAGTCCATGCCGTCGATCCCGCGGCCCGAGCCGGCGGTGGTGCCGTCTCCGGCGACGTTCTCGACCTCGAGCACCAGGTCGGCGTTCCGCCAGGTCTCCCGCACGACGACCGGGTTGCCGGGGGCGCCGTGACGCAGGGCGTTCGTGAGCATCTCCTGCAGCACGCGTCGGGCGGCGGTGCCGGTGTCCGGGCGCAGGGCCAGTGGGACCCCGCGCACCGTGCGGTCGACGTCGACCCCGGCGTCGCGGATGCCCTGCACGATCTCCTCGAGCGAGCCCGGGCCGGTCGCCTCGGCGGAGCCGTCGATGTGCCCGAGGACCTGTCGGACCTCGACCAGGGAGCTGCGGGCGGTGCTCGCGATGGTGGCGCTGACCGCTCGGATGCGCGCCTCGTCGTCGAGGAACGGCACCGAGTCGGCCTGCGCGATGATGACCGCGAGCGAGTGGCCGACGACGTCGTGCACGTCGCGGGCGATGTCCGCGCGGATGCGTTCGGACTCGGCGACGTCGATCGCGCGGGTGGCGGTGGCCTCGGCCTCGGTGGCGACGGCTTCGGCACGTGATGCTGCGGCCTCGGCGTCGGCACGGCGCTCCGACTCGCGGTCGCGCGAGCGGAAGGCCCGGACGGCGACCCCGCCCGCCCAGACCCCGAGCAGCGCGGTCACCGGGGCGGCCATCGCCAGGAACGCCTGGTCGCGCGGGCCGTTGATGAGCACGAGGAACCGGAAGCCGGTCGACGCCAGGTAGACCGTCGCACCCGCTCCGGCGACGACCGCGAGCACGCCCGAGACGACGACCTCGGTGCGGGTGCCCACGACCGCGGCGGTGCCGATCACGACGAAGAGCGCGAGGTCCACCAGCGACGGGCGCTCGCCGCCGCCGACCTGGATCACCCCGAGGACGACGACCATCGCCATCGCGGCGGACGGGGAGATGCGACGGAGGGCGATCGCCACCGAGGCCGACAGGACCGCGGCGAGGCTCGCGTGCTCGAGCTCGAGGTCGATGGGCAGCAGGAACACGAACGCCGCCAGGACCGCCCAGGCCACGTCGATGACGATCGACCGGGTGGCGAGCGGCCGGAGGAACCTGCCCCGTTCGGTCACGAGAGCGATCCTCCCATGCCGTACCGGCGTCACGCGGGCGGGGCCATGGCCATCAGTGCGATGACGGTGGCGACCACGATCGCCGCGCAGAGCAGCAGGGTGGCGATCGTGTGCTTGGTCGAGGTCTGCATGCTCCCAAGCCTGCGCAACCGGACGGCCGAGGGCATCGGGCGGTCGACCGAAGGGCCTCGTCCTGCCGGGTGAAGCCGACGGTTGACCCGGATCCGTGGAACGGCGCATCCGAGACACCCTCTGCGTGATCCGGCCACCTTGGACGGCCGCTCAGTGCCCCCGGCGAACCATCGGCCGTGCAATCGCTCGATCGAGACGAAGGAGCACGTTTTGTACTTCCACAAGCAGGAACTCCAGTTCAAGGCAACGCCCGACAAGCCCGACGCGATCTACGCCCGCAAGCTGCAGGAGGTGCTCGGTGGCCAGTACGGAGAGATCTCCGTCGCCATGCAGTACCAGTTCCAGGCGTGGAACATGCACATCCCCGGCAAGTACCGCGACATGGTGTTCGGCATCGGCGCCGAGGAGATGGGCCACGTCGAGATGCTCGCGACGATGATCGCGCAGCTGCTCGAGAAGTCCCCGCTCGGCATCACCGAGGACGCGCTGCAGGACGACCCCACGGTCGCCGCGATCGTCGGCGGCACCGACGTCCAGCACGCGATCGTCGCCGGTGCGGGTGCCCGCCCGGTGGACAGCAACGGCAACCCCTGGCAGGGGTCGTACATCACCGCCAGCGGCAACCTGCTCGCCGACTTCACGGCGAACGAGAACGCCGAGATGCAGGGTCGTGTGCAGGCCGCCCGGCTCTACCACATGACCGACGACCACGGCGTGCGGGACCTGCTGTCGTTCCTCATCGCCCGCGACACCATGCACCAGAACATGTGGGCGACCGCTGCCGCCGAGCTGCGCGAGAAGGGCGTCGAGGGCTTCCCCGTGCCGAGCAACTTCCCGCAGTCGAAGGAGAACCAGGAGGTCAACTACCAGTACCTCAACTTCTCCGACGGTGCCGAGGCGAAGAACGGCCCCTGGGCGAGCGGCCCCTCGTTCGACGGCAAGGGCGAGTACTCGTACCACGACGGCCCGACCACCTCGGTCCCGATGCCCCCGCCCACGCACCCCGACGTCCGGCTCTACGGCACCACCGAGCTGCCGAACGTCGTCGAGAAGACGGCCGGCCTGGTGCAGGACAAGCTGAACAAGGAGTAGTCCCGGCGGTCGCCCACGCGGCCGACGGATGACAGGAGGCCCGGCGCACGACGTGCACCGGGCCTCCTGTCCGTCAGGTGGTCACCGCACCGACGGGGCGGACCCGCCCACGGTCATCAGCGCCCCCGTCTCGGGTTCTTCGTCACGTGGTGCCTCGAAGATGCCCGAGTAGGCGCGGACCGCGCTCCACCCCGCGATCAGCAGGGCCGTGCCGAGGACCGCCGCGACCCAGGGCGCCAGGAGCGACTGCTCGAACAGCCGGGGCGCGGCGACCCAGGTCAGGAACGTGCCGGTCAGGCTGCCGGTGGCTCCGAGGAGCAGGGCGGTGCGCCGGTCCAGGCTCGTCAGCGCGAGCGCCGCGGTGACGACGAGGACCGCGACCACCGCGTTCAGCAGGACGGACGTCATCGCTCAGCTCCTCACTCCGCGGTGCCGGAACCGGCGGCGCCGGAACCGACCGCGAGCTGCTCGGACGCGCCACCGACGGTGACGGCGATCTTGCGCGGCTTCGCGGACTCCTTGACGGGGATCGTGACGCTCAGCACACCGTTGTCGTACCCGGCGGTGATGCGCTCGGCGTCCAGACCGTCGCCGAGCGTCAGCTGCCGGACGAACGTGCCGGGCTGGCGCTCACGGGTGAGCCACTGCGAGCCCTCGGGCGCGCCCAGGGTGCGCTCGGCGCGGATGGTCAGGACGGAACCGTCCACGTCGATGTCGACGGAGCCCGGGTCGATGCCGGGCAGGTCGACGTCGAGGACGTAGTGGTCCCCGGTGCGGTACAGGTCCATCGGCATCGAGCGCGGGCCGGCGGCGGTGCCGAGGAGCGAACCCGCGAGTCGGTCGAGCTCGCGGAACGGGTCGAAGTTCATCGTCATCGAAATCAACTCCTTCGTGGTTCTCGTTGAGTCCCCTCGACTCAACTGCCACCGTTTTAGCACTCGACCCTGGTGAGTGCCAAGAGATCGCTCGGAGGACGCCGAGAACTCAGCCGAGCAGGGGCTCGAGCCGCGCGACCGCCGTCCGCAGGTGCACCAGGGCCTGGCCAGGGGACTCCACCCGGGCCGCGGGCGCCGACAACGTCAGCCCCGCCACGAGCTCACCGCGCTCGCCGCGGACGGGCAGCGCCAGGCACCCGAAGCCCCGCACGAAGGCACCGACCTGCGACGCCGAGGCACCGCCGGCTGCGTGCAGCCGCCCCATCGCGCTCGACCCGGGTGCCGCTCGCAGGGCGGTCGCGTCGAGGAGCGGGAAGTCCGGGTCGACGTCGACGTCGCAGATCCCGTCGGCGTCGTACCGGGCCAGGTGCACCCCGGCGCGGACCGTCGAGCGCACGTCGGACAGCACGGACCGGACGGCGCGGGGGAGCGGTGGGACCGACGGGGCAGCGGCCGGGGCGACGCCGGCGAGCTCCGAGACCTTGTGCCCCAGTGCGAAGCCGCGCAGGTCCGGCAGCCGCACCAGGTACTCGTCCTCCACGAGCAGCGTGATGAGCCGGTAGGTGGTCGCCCGCGGCATCCCGAGCGCGTCCGAGATCTGCTGGGCGGTGACGCCGGGCCCGGCGTGCGCGACCGCCTCGAGCACCGCGAGGGCGTTCTGGATCGCCTTCGGCTGCCGCGCGCGGAGACCGGGTTCGCTCACCGCACCCCCGTCCCGTGGCCGGATCCGGCGGACGGCCGGGAGGCGCCCAGCAGGTCCGCCTCGACCGGCACGTCGTACACCGCCCGGCTCCGACCCCGTCGCCAGGGTCGCCGACGGGTCGCCACCAGGAACGCGACGACGACCGCGGTGACCGCCCCGACGGCGAGGACGACGGCCGGCCACCGGGGCGATGCGGCCTCGACCCCGGCGTAGGTGAGCAGCACGGCGGTGAGCAGGACACCGGTCGTCACCGCGGTGGTCGCCACCCCGGTCGTCAGCTCGCCGATGCGTCGCAGGAACACCGGAGCCGCGAAGCACGTCATCGCGTACGCCGTCAGGTACCCGAGTGCTGCGACGACCAGTTCGGCCTCCATCAGGGACCAGGTCGGGATGCCGGTGAGGAGCCCGAGGACCGGCAGTGCGGTCAGCACCGTGCACGCCAGCACGCCCGCGACGAAGGGTGTCCGGAACCGTGGCGACGCCCGCCCGAGCGCGGCCGGCAGCACCCCTTCACGGCCCATCGCGAACAGCACCCGGACGAGCGCCGTCGTCGAGGCGATCGCGCACGCGGCGAACGAGGCGGCGATCCCGAGGTCGAGCGCCCACCCGACCCACTGCATGCCGAAGGCCGTGGCGAGCTCGTTGACCGGCGACGCGCTCGTGGCGAGGTCGGTGCCGATCGCGGCGAACCCGGTCTGCTGGGCGGCAGCACTCACGACGTAGAGCACGCCCGCGACCAGGACGGTCCACGAGATCGCGCGGGGGATCGCCTGGAACGGACGCCGGGCCTCCACGCCGAGCACCGACGCGCTCTCGAACCCGACGAAGGCGGTGACCGCGAGCGCCGTGCCCACCGCGAAGGGTGCCGGTGCGGTCGGACCGAGCGCGAGGGCGGACGTGTCGACGGGGTGCAGCCGTGCGACCAGGGCGACGATCAGCACGACGATGACGGCGACGGACAGGGTCTCGACGAGCAGGGTGAGGCGCGTCGACAACCGGACCCCGAGGGCGATGACGGCGAACACCGCTGCACCCATGGCGGTGATCACCACGACCGTGACCAGGGAGCCGGTGCCGGCCGTCGGGACGAACCGGGACAGCAGGTAGTCGAGGTAGTAGCCGCTGCCGGTGAGCGAGAACATCGCGATGAACCCGTAGCCGAGCAGCAGTGCGGCGCCCGCGACCACACCGGCCGCCGGCCCCAGGCCGAGCGAGACGTAGGTGTAGAGCGAGCCGGTGCCCGCCACGCGCCGGACGAACTGGTTCACGGTGCGTCCGACCAGGAACGACAGCGCCATCGCCGCGAGCAGGGACCACGTCGCGCCCTGCCCGGCGACGGTCGCGACGAGCACCGGGATCGTGGTGGCCGCCGCCGACGGTGCGACCGCCGACACCGACTGCGCCAGCACGTCGACCGGGCCGACGCTCCGCCGGGACAGCCCGTCGACGGGGGAGCGCGTGCCGATGCCCGGCACCCGTGGCGGGTCGGCGATGGCACGGTCGAGCGCGGTCATGCGGCAACGGTACGGGCGCTGCGTTGCCCCGGTGTCTCGGTCGTGTTTCGCGGTGGTCTCGGGCAAATGAGACGCCTCGCCCGGGCCGTCCCATTCGGGTGCGTGCGGGTTTCACACCCGTGGAACGGGGGCGCAACGGCAGCGCGGGACCGTGGTCCCACC
The DNA here is from genome assembly GCF_003234395.1 of Curtobacterium sp. MCLR17_051. Taxonomy (NCBI): domain Bacteria; kingdom Bacillati; phylum Actinomycetota; class Actinomycetes; order Micrococcales; family Microbacteriaceae; genus Curtobacterium; species Curtobacterium sp. MCLR17_051. Next base: position 23,865 of record NZ_QKTA01000004.1, on the reverse strand, counting down.
CCGACCCAGTCACCCGAACCGGAAGGCCACGATGTCCAGCATCACGAAGGACCCCGCGTCACTCGGAGCCGTACCCGCACCCCAGCGGACGATGCGCGGCTCGCTCGGCGTCACCGCGATCGTGTTCATGGTCGTCGCGGCCGCCGCCCCGCTCACCGTCGTCGGCGGTGCCGCCCCGCTGGGCATGCTGCTCGGCAACGGCGTCGGGTTCCCGTCGCTCTACGCCGCGTCCGCCGTGATCCTGCTGCTGTTCTCGGTGGGACTGGCGGCGATGACCCGACACCTGCCACGACCCGGCGCCTTCTTCACGTTCGTGGGCCACGGGCTCGGTCGTCCGGCCGGTGCGGGGGCGGCCACCCTGGCGCTGCTGACCTACACGACGATCCAGGTCAGCGTGCACGGCTACATCGGGTACCTGCTCGGGGTGACCGTCACGGGCCTCGGCGGACCGGACATCCCCTGGTACGTGTGGTCCCTGGTCGTCGTGGCGCTCGTCGGGGTGCTCGGCTACCGGCACATCGACCTGTCGAGCAAGGTCCTCGGCGTCCTGCTCGTCGGCGAGGTCGGGATCGTGCTCGTCCTGGTCGCCGCGATCGTGTTCCGGGGCGGTGCCGACGGGCTCTCGCTCGCGCCGTTCGAACCGACCCACGTCATGTCCGGCTCGCCCGGCGTCGGCCTCATGTTCGCCATCGCGGCGTTCATCGGGTTCGAGGCCACCGCGATCTTCCGCGACGAGGCGAAGGACCCGGAGCGCACGATCCCGCGGGCCACCTACACCGCCGTCATCGGCATCGGGGTGTTCTACACGCTGGCGTCGTGGGGACTCGTGATGGCCTGGGGTCCGGACGGTGTGCTCGCCGAGGCCGCGAAGGACCCGGGCGCGCTCATCCTCACCACGGCGGCGCGGTACATCGGCACCGCGGGCGAGGCCGTCATGAACGTGCTGCTGCTCACGAGCATGTTCGCCTGCGTCCTGTCCTTCCACAACGTCATCACCCGGTACCAGCACTCGATGGCGAACGCCTCGCTCCTGCCCGGTCGTCTCGGCACCGTGCACCGCAAGCACGAGTCGCCGCACACCTCGAGCGTCGTGCAGACCGTCACCGCCGCCGTGCTCATGGTCCTGTTCGCCGTCCTCGGCCTCGACCCGGTCCTGCAGGTCTTCAGCTGGTTCGCCGGCGTCGCCACCCTGGGCGTGGCGATCCTGATGGCCGCGACGAGCCTCGCCGTCATCGTGTACTTCCGCCGGAACCGCGCCGACCGCCGCATCTGGAACACCGTCATCGCCCCGGTCCTGGGGTTCGTCGGGCTCGTCGCCTCGGCCGTCCTGATCTGGGCGAACTTCCCGACGCTCGTCGGTGACGTCGACGGTTCCGGAGCGAGCGTCTTCGGTGTCGTCAGCACCGTGCTCACCGGCCTCGTCGTGGTCGTGCCCGCCGTCGGCGTGCTGCAGGCCGTGGTGCTGCGCCGGCGCGACCGCCGCCGCTACGACCAGATGCTCGACCGTCTCGCCAGCGACGGCTGACCGACCCACCCGACCCGCGCCTCCAGACCGAACCGAAGGAACCACCAGCATGACGCTCACCGATCCCGTCACCGCCACCACCCACCCGCTCGCGAACCTGAGCCCCGACGAGTTCACCGCCGTCCGCGACGTCGTCACGGCGCAGCCGGACTGGACCGACACCACGCGCTTCGTCTACGTCGGCCTCGACGAGCCGCACAAGCAGCAGGTCCTGGCCTGGCAAGCCGGCGACGGTCCCCTGCCGGACCGCCGTGCCCGCGTGATGCTCCTCGACATGGCGACCGGACGCTCCACCGACGGCGTCGTCTCGATCACCGACCGGATCGTCCTGTCCACCGACGTGCTCGACGGGTCCCGTGGACAGCTGCCCGTCCTCATCGAGGAGTTCGACGCCGTCGGCGAGATCGCGAACGCGGACGAGCGCTGGGTCGCCGCCCTGGCGAAGCGCGGCCTGACGCCGGACGAGGTGAAGTGCGTCCCGCTGTCCGCCGGGTACTACGACTACCCCGAGGAGGAGGGGCGCCGGATCCTCCGCGTGCTCGCCTTCCGCCAGGACCACCCCGCCGACCACGTCTGGGCGCACCCCGTGGACGGCCTGTCCGTGTACGTCGACGCCGCCAACCGCGCCGTGACCCGCATCGTGGACGTCGCGGAGATGCCCGTGCCCGCCACGTCCGGCAACTTCGACGACCCGGCGGTGCAGGGCGAACCGCTCGACCTCAAGCCGATCGTCATCACGCAGCCCGAGGGGCCGTCGTTCTCGGTCGACGGCGAGTTCGTCGAGTGGGCGAACTGGCGGTTCCAGGTCGGGTTCGACGCCCGCGAGGGGCTCGTGCTCCGGCAGCTGTCGTGGCAGGACGGTGCGCGGCTGCGGCCGATCGTCTACCGGGCCTCGATCGACGAGATGCTCGTGCCCTACGGCGACCCGTCGCCGGTGCGGTTCTGGCAGAACTACTTCGACACCGGCGAGTACCTGTTCGGACGCTTCACCAACTCGCTCGAGCTCGGCTGCGACTGCGTCGGCGAGATCAAGTACTTCGACGCCGTCCTGGCCGACGAGCTCGGCAACCCGCAGACCATCCGCAACGGCATCTGCATGCACGAGGAGGACTTCGGCACGCTGTGGAAGCACGGGGACATCTACACCGGGTCGCAGGAGGTCCGGCGCTCCCGTCGGCTGGTGATCTCGTTCTTCACCACCGTCGGCAACTACGACTACGGGTTCTACTGGTACCTGTACCTCGACGGCACGATCGAGTGCGAGGCGAAGCTCACCGGTGTCCTCTTCACCTCGTCGTACCCGGGTCGGACGGAGTCCGGGGCGGACTACCCGTACGCCTCCGAGGTCGCGCCCGGACTCGGCGCCCCGTACCACCAGCACCTGTTCTCGGCGCGGCTGGACATGATGGTCGACGGGCTGTCGAACGCGGTGGACGAGGTCGACGCCGTCCGGGTCCCCGTCGGCCCGGGCAACGAGCACGGCAACGCGTTCACGAAGTCGGTCACCCGGCTGTCGTCCGAGTCGACCTCCGGCCGTCTCGCCGACGCGTCGAAGGCCCGGACCTGGTTCATCTCGAACACCGAGGAGCGCAACCACCTCGACCGCCCGACCGGGTACGTGCTGTACCCGCAGGACGCCCCGGTGCTGCTCGCGGACGACTCGTCGTCGGTGGCCGCCCGCGCCGAGTTCGCACGGAAGCACCTCTACGTGACGCAGTACGACCCGGCCGAGCGCTTCGCCGCCGGTGACTTCGTGCACCAGAACCCCGGCGGGGACGGTGTCGCCCGGTACGTGCAGGGTGACCGTCCGCTCGACGGCGAGGACATCGTGCTGTGGCACACCTTCGGCCCCACGCACTTCCCCCGGCCCGAGGACTGGCCCGTCATGCCCGTCGACTACGCCAAGTTCACGCTCAAGCCGTACGGGTTCTTCCCGCGGAACCCGGCCCTGAACGTGCCGGCGTCGATCGGGGCGGCGGCCGGGTCGCACTGCTCGCACCACGTCTCCGGCGCCGTCGAGGCCGCACACGACGCAGCCGAGCACCAGCACGACCACGGGCACGGGCACGGGCACGACCACGGGCACGGGGACGGGCACTGACGTGACCGATCTGCTCGGGCTCGCGGCCATCGTGCCGGCGTCGGCCGGGGCCTGCTGCACGGTCGGGGCGTGGCGCCCCGGCCGTGCGGTCGACGTGGTCGCCGCGGTCGCGATGGTGGCGGCGATGGTCGACGGGGCGTTCGGACCCCGGGTCCTGCCGGGTGTCCTGTGGTTCCTGGTGCTGGCGTTCCTCGCCGTGGTGGTCGCCGGGGTGCACCGGTTGCAGTCCACGTCCGCCTGGAGGCGCGGGTCGGCTCAGCCGCCGGGCGCGGCCTCCGCACACGGCCGGTACGGGCGACTGCACGCTGCCCTGGGCCTGCTCGTGATGGGCGCGATGGGTGTCGGCATGGCGCACGACGCCGGCGCCGCGGGGATGCACCAGCACCTCGGGGTGGTCGCGGTGACGTGGCAGGTGGTGCTCGGCGGGTTGACCCTCGGGTACCTGGTGCTCACCGTCCACATGCTCCGTGACGGCGTCCGGCGACGTTCGCGTCCGCTGCCGCTGGTCGAGACCCTGGCGATGGGGGTCGCGGTCGCGGTGATGTCCGCGGCGATGGTCTGAGGCGCGTGCCGCGTGCCGCCGAACCGTTCGGCGCGCAAAACGTACACAGTGCGAATGGTTCGTTGAACTGACCGTTCACTTTGTGAAAGAGTTCAGCCGTCCGCAGGGGACACACGGCAAGCAAGAAGGGCGGGACACGACATGCACAGCACGTACTCCGGGATGCCTCGGACGGCACGGATCGGTGGCAGCCACACCCGCGTCGGTCTCACCGACCCGGCGATCATCGACGCGTACGTCGAGCGTCGCATCCAGGACCCCTCGCTGCTCGCCGGTCGTTCCGAACCGTCCTACGCGGACTTCTTCAGCACGCCTGCCGTTTAGCAAGGAGCGCATGACCCCATGCCGTTGACCGTCGTCCGTCGAGAGCACGTCCACCTCTACGCCCGCGAACCCGAGTCCGGGGTCGCGAAGACCGCCGTCGACGCGCTGCTCCGCCTGCAGCACGCCGAGGACCAGCAGATCGAGTCCGCCCGCATCGAGAGCGGCCTGTCGAAGAACGAGTTCCTCGCCGTCCGGTACATGCTCCAGGCACACCGGGACGGCCGCACGATGGGCCCGAAGGACCTCGCCGTGATGCTCGCCGTCTCGAACGCCTCGGTCACCAAGATCGTCGACGGGCTCGTGCAGAAGGGTCTGCTGTCGCGCACGGCGCACCCCACCGACCGTCGTGCGCAGGTGCTCGCCCCGACCGACCAGGCCGCCGAGAAGATCGACGCCTCGTACGCGCGCTTCCACGCGGCCGTCGTCGAGGTGCTCGAGCAACTCCCCGACGCGGACAACGCCGTCCTCGCCGACTCGCTCACGAAGATCGTCGACGCGCTCGCCGCGGGCACGCCCGCGCCGGTCGACGAGTACACGGTCGACGACCAGGACTGACGTGAGCGCGCCCGGCTGACGCGACCCGGCGGGTGCGACGCGACCCCGACACGGACTGGAGGCCCGTGGTGCGCCCGCCACGGGCCTCCAGTCCGGACGGTGGCGAGAAAACCTTCCAGCGGTAAGTTGGGTGCATGACCCACCCCGCGGACGACGCCGACGCGGCCCAGCCGCGCCGCGGCGGGTACCGCAAGGGCGCCGAGCGGCGCACGCAGATCCTCGACGAGATGATCCGCATGGTCGCCGAGCAGGGGGTCGACGCATCGTCGCTCCGCTCGGTGGCCGAGGCCCTCGGGATCACGCACGCGGCACTGCGCCACTACTTCCCGAGCCGTGACGAACTGCTGCTCGCCGTCTACCGGGAGCACGAGGTCCGCGAGCAGGGCGCGCCCGACCGGATGAAGTCGGCGATCGGCGACATGCGCGAGAGCGCGTCGCGCAACCGGGCCGTGCCGGGGCTGGTGCAGCTGTACACGACCCTCGCGGCCGACGCCGTGCAGGAGGGCCACCCGGCCACGCGCGACTTCATGCGCGAACGCTTCGCCCGGCTGCGTGCTGAACTCGCCGAACTGATCGAGGCGGACCAGGCGAGCGGCCGGATCCGCGCCGACCTGGACCCGGTCGACCTGGCGAGCCTGAGCATCGCGGCATCCGACGGGCTGCAGGTCCAGTGGCTGCTCGACCCCGACGCCGTCGACGGCGAGCGGGTGCTGCGGCTGCTCGAGCAGCTCGTCCCGCCGGTGCGCTGAGCGGCCAGGGGTACGCCCAGACCGCCGGTGGCACAGCGACCGGCCGGTAGAAGGGCAGCATGACCACTTCCACGCGCACCCCGCTCGGCGTCACGCTCGTCGACGGGGGCGCCAACGTCGCCCTGTTCTCGAGCACCGCCGAGCGGGTCGAGTTCTGCACCTTCGACGACGACGGCACCGAGCACCGCACCGAGCTCCGCAACCGCACCGGCTACACCTTCCACGACGTCGTCCCCGGCGTGACCGTCGGCACCCGCTACGGCTTCCGCGTGCACGGCGCGTGGGACCCGGCGAACGGCCTGCGCCACAACGGCGCGAAGCTCCTGCTCGACCCCTACGCCACCGCGATCGACGGCACCTACGAGTGGGGCCAGGCGCTCTTCGGTCACGACATGAACGAGCCCGAGCAGATCGACGAGACCGACTCGGCCACCGCGATGCCCAAGTCCGTCGTCGCCGACCGGTCCTTCGACTGGGACGGTGACACCCTGCTGCGGACCCCGCTCGCCGACACCGTCGTGTACGAGGTGCACGTCAAGGGCTTCACGAAGCAGCACCCGGACGTCCCCGAGGAGATCCGCGGCACCTACGCCGGCATGGCCCACCCGGCAGCGATCAAGCACCTCACCGACCTCGGCGTCACCGCGGTGGAGCTGCTGCCGACGCACCAGTTCGTGCAGGACTCGACGCTCCTCGACAAGGGCCTCCGCAACTACTGGGGCTACAACAGCATCGGCTTCTTCGCGCCGCACGACGAGTACTCGTCCGCCGGCACCGCCGGGCAGCAGGTCGCCGAGTTCAAGGAGATGGTGAAGGCCCTGCACGCCGCGGGGCTCGAGGTCATCATGGACGTCGTCTACAACCACACCGCCGAGGGCAACCACATGGGCCCGACGCTGTCGTTCAAGGGGATCGACAACCAGTCGTACTACCGGCTGGTCGAGGGTGACGAGGCGAACTACTTCGACACCACGGGCACCGGCAACAGCCTGAACGTCGGGCACCCGGCGGCCCTCGGACTCATCATGGACTCGCTCCGCTACTGGGTCGAGGAGATGCACGTCGACGGCTTCCGGTTCGACCTGGCCACGACGCTCACCCGCCAGGACGGCGAGGCCGAGAAGCACTCCGCGTTCCTCGACATCATCCACCAGGACCCCGTGCTGCGTGAGGTCAAGATGATCGCCGAGCCGTGGGACACCGCCGGCTACCAGGTCGGCGGGTTCCCGGCCGACTGGTCCGAGTGGAACGGCAAGTACCGCGACGACCTGCGGGCCTTCTGGCGCGGCGACGAGGGCGCACTCGGCGACGCCGTCCAGCGGGTCCTGGGCAGCCCGGACGTCTACGAGGGCTCACGGCGCTCCCCGCTGTGCTCGATCGACTTCGTGACCGCCCACGACGGTTTCACCCTGGCCGACCTGACGATGTACGCCGACAAGCACAACGAGGCGAACGGCGAGGACAACAACGACGGTGAGAGCGACAACACCTCGTTCAACGGCGGCATCGAGGGCCCGACCGACGACGGCGCGGTGAACGACTACCGCGACCGGCAGCGCCGCAACTTCCTCGGCACCCTGCTGCTCTCCGCCGGCGTGCCGATGATCCTGGGTGGCGACGAGCTCGCCCGGTCGCAGGGCGGCAACAACAACGCGTACTGCCAGGACGACGAGATCTCGTGGTTCGACTGGGCCGCCGCCGACCAGGACCTGCTCGCCTTCACCACGGCGGCCATCGCGTTCCGTCGGCAGCACCAGGCCCTGCGTCCGGAGTGGTTCCGCACCGCACCGGGTGACTCGGAGTCGACGGTGACCGTGCTCCGTGCCGACGCCGCCGGGTTCGAGGACGGCGACTGGGCGGACGGCGGCAACCGGGCCGTGACGCTCGTGCTCCACCAGGGCGACGACACCGTGGCCGTGCTGCTGAACGCGTCGGACACCACGGTGGAGTTCACGCTGCCGGAGCGTCCGGGTGGGGGCAGCTGGTCCCTCGGGCTGTCGAGCGACCCCGACCAGGCCGTGGTGGGCGACGCGGCGACGCTGCTCGTGCGCGACGCGTCCTTCACCGCGCTGGTCTGACGGGCGCGGGGGCGTCGCGCGCGGGGGCGTCGTTCGCGTCGCTCGCGTCGTGGTCTTCGCTTGGTGAGCAGCAATGGTCGGGTCCCCGTTCGGGACCCGACCATTGCTGCTCACGAAGTGGTGCGCGTGGTGCTCGCGGCGCTCCTAGGCGTTCGCGCCCGCGGTCAGCACGGCTGCCGCGGGGTCGAAGTCCTCGGGCAGCGGCGGGACCGCGTCCACGGTCGACGTGATGTCGACGGCGGAACCCGACTCGGCCGCGTCACGGATGCCGAGCAGGACGTCGAGCACGTGCAGCGCGACGGCGCCGGAGGCACGCTCGGGGCGGTCCTCCGCGATGGCGCGGGCGAGCTCGACGACACCGGTGCCACGGCCCCAGGTGGAGCCGACCGCTTCGAGCGTCTCGGGCTCGTCCTGCCCGTAGCGCCAGAGCTGCGACGAGCCCTCGAACGTGTTCGGGTCCGGCAGCGAGATCGTGCCGAGCGTGCCGTTGATCTCGACGAAGCCCATGCGCGGCAGGGCGTGCTGGAACGAGAACGTCGACTGGGCGGACTGCCCGCCGGCGAACTCGATCAGGGCCGCGTGGTGCGTCGGGACCTCGACCGGGAACGTCTCGCCGGCGCGGGGGCCGGACGCGATCGTGCGACGGTCGAGCGACTTCGACGAGACGGCCTGCACGCGCGAGGCGGTGCCGAACGCGTGCACCAGGGTCGTCACGTAGTACGGGCCCATGTCGAACAGGGGGCCGGCGCCGGTGGCGAACAGGAAGTCCGGGTTCGGGTGCCACGCCTCGGGTCCGGGCACGTGGAACAGGGTCGTCGCGGACAGCGGCTCGCCGATGTCACCGCGGGCGATGGCCCGGAGCGCCGTCTGGATGCCCGCACCGAGCACGGTGTCCGGAGCGGTCGCGACGCGCAGGCCCTTGGCCTTCGCCGACTCGAGCACCGCGGCGGCCGACGCGTGGTCGGTCGCGATCGGCTTCTCGCTCCAGACGTGCTTGCCGGCGTCGATGATCTGCTGGTCGACCTCGGCGTGTGCGGCCGGGATCGTCAGGTTGATCACGATCGAGATGTCGTCGCGGGCGAGGAGTTCCTCGACCGATCCCGACGAGGCGACGCCGTACTCCGCCGCCTGGGCAGCAGCGCGGTCGAGCAGCACGTCGGCGACGAAGCGGACCTCGACGTCGGCGAACTTGGTCAGGTTCTCGAGGTACTGGGTGGAGATGTTGCCGGCACCGATGATGCCGATCCCGACACGGCTCACTTGTCGTTGTCCTTGAGCCAGGTGAGGGACTCGGTGATGCCCTCGAAGACGTCGCCCTTGTACGCGTCGAACTCGACCACGCGGATCGCCTGCGGTGCGGCGGCGAGGATGGCGGTCACGTCGACGTCGCCCTGACCGGCCGGCGTCTGGTTCTCGAAGGCGCGCTGCAGTGCCTCGGGCACGATGAGGGCGCTCTCGGACGAGGGCAGCGCGGTGCGGATGTCACCGTCGACCTTGCCGTCCTTGACGTGGATCGCGACGACGCGGTCGCCCAGGCCCTTGAGCACGGCGGGGGCGTCGGCGCCACCGACGGTCGCCCAGAAGGTGTCGACCTCGAGGACGGTCTCCGGCGACAGCTGCGACACGAACAGGTCGTAGACGGTGCGGCCGTCGACCTTGTTCGTGAACTCCCACTGGTGGTTGTGGTAGCCGAACTGCAGGCCACGGCCGGCTGCCTCGGCGGTCAGCTCGTTGACGCGCTCGGCGATCTTCGCGACGTCGTCGGCGGTCTGCCAGCGGTTGGTCGGGATGAACGGGTCGATGACGGTGCGGATGCCGAGGCGCTCGGCAGCGTCCCAGATCGGCGCGGTGTCCTCGGCGTCGATCACGGCGACGTGGCCGGACGGAGCCTTGAGGCCGGTGGCCGCGAACGCACGCTCGAGGTCGGTGGCGCGCTCGACGAACGCGTAGGGCTCGACGTTCTCGTACCCGATCTCGGCGACACGGGCGATGGCCTTGTCGAGGTCTTCGGCGATGGCGTCGCGCAGCGAGTACAGCTGCACAGAAGTGGTGGGCATTGCAGAGGCTCCTTCGATCCTGTCTGGGTGTCGCGGCCCGTCGAGGAGCGATGCTCCGCGGCGAGATCGATGACGACGCTACCCCAAAAACCACCCGGTGTGTAGTTTTTGCTGCCCCGTGTGACGCGGCCCGGGAAGCGGTCGGTGTTGCAGACAACACGTGTCGATGTATGCTCGCGTCGGAAAAACCTTGTCAGGCAAGGTTTTCATCGACTCAAGGAGGCGTCATGAGCACACCCGAACCCGGCAGCCCGGCACTGCTCAACCCGGAAGAGGGCATCACCCAGCCCGTCAGCACGGTGAAGGTGGGCATCGGCTACCAGATCGCCCTGTTCCTCGGGCAGTTCGGCCTCTTCGTCGCGCTCATGGCGCCCGTCTACGTGAGCATGCAGCTCAAGGCGCAGGCCCTGGTCGGCGACGACGCTGCGAACGTCATCGGCTCGGTGCTGCCGATCGGCGCGTTCGGTGCGCTCATCATGAACCCCCTCGCGGGTGCCCTGTCCGACCGCACCCGCACGCGCTGGGGCCGTCGTCGCCCCTGGCTGCTCAGCGGTGTCGTGGTCTTCGCGATCGCCCTCGCGTGGATCGCCTACTCGCCCGACGTCCTCAACCTGACGCTGGCCTGGCTGCTCGCCCAGCTCGCCGCGAACGCCACGCTCGCCACCCTGCTCGCGAGCTTCGCCGACAACGTGCCGCAGCTGCAGCGCGGCCGGTCCTCGAGCATCATCGCGCTGGCGCAGAACATCGCCGTGCTCGCCGGCACCTACCTGTCGGTCTTCTTCGTCGCGAACCTGCCCGTGTTGTTCATCGCGCCGGGCATCCTGGCGATCATCCTGGTCGCCGTGTACGCCGTCGTCGCGCGGGACGACCTGCCGACCTACAAGGTCAAGAAGTTCACGTTCCTGAACCTCGTCGCGTCGTTCTGGACGAACCCGGTCAAGAACCCGGACTTCGCGTTCGCGTGGTGGTCGCGCTTCCTCATCATCCTCGCGACGTTCATGTTCACGACGTACCGCCTGCTCTACATGCAGGAGCACATCGGCATCGAGAAGCCGAAGGACGCCACGGCCGCCGTCGCCTTCGGCGTCCTGCTCTACACGATCGCGCTGCTGGTCAGTGCGGCGCTGTCCGGTTGGGCGTCGGACAAGCTCGGTCGCCGCAAGGTGTTCGTCGGCGGGTCGACGGCGATGTTCGCGGTCGGGCTCGTCGCGCTCGCGCACGCCGACACGGTCACCGGCTTCTACGTCGCCGAGGTCATCATGGGCTTCGCCTACGGCATCTACTCGGCCATCGACACGGCGCTCGTCGTCGACGTGCTGCCGAACGCCGACCGGCCCGGCAAGGACCTCGGTGTCATCAACATCGCGAACGCGCTGCCGCAGTCACTCGCGCCGGCGATCGCCCTGTTCTTCCTGAAGGTCGGGTCCGACGGTGCCGCCGACAACTACGAGCTCATGTGCTGGGCCGCCGGCGCGATCGCCCTCATCGGCGCACTCGTCGTGATCCCCATCAAGCGGGTGCGGTAACGCCCGTCGCGCACCGCGACCAGAAGAGGGACGGGAGGCCCGTGGCGACGCCGCCACGGGCCTCCCGTCCGTCTGCCTGGTTGCGTCAGCCGGCCCCGATAGCGTGATCCACATGCTCGCCGCCGCCCCAGCCCCGTTCGACACCCCCGCCGGCCGCATCATCGGGACGGTCGACGGCGACGTGGTGCGGGCGCTCGGGATCCCGTACGCGCAGGCCGAACGGTTCGCCCCGCCGCAGCCGATGCCACCGTTCGCGGGCGAGCTGCACGCGTCCACCCCGTCGCCGGTGGCACCGCAGCCGCACGAGGAGTTCGTCGACCTGCTGCTCAACCCGATCCAGGGCATCGAGGTCGACGAGCACTGCCAGCGGCTCTCGATCACGCTGCCCGCCGACGTCCGTCCAGGCGAGCAGCTGCCCGTGATGGTCTGGATCCACGGTGGCTCGTACGTCATCGGCGGCGGCGACCTGCCGATCTACGACGCCCGCGACCTGGTGACCGAGCAGCGCGTGATCGTGGTGTCGGTCACGTTCCGGCTCGGCGTGCTCGGATTCCTCGGTGACGGCGAGACGATCCCGGCGAACCTCGGGCTCCTCGACCTGGTCGAGTCGCTGCGCTGGGTGCGCGCGAACATCGCTTCGTTCGGCGGCGACCCCGACCTGGTCACCGTCTTCGGGCAGTCGGCCGGCGGGGACGCGGCCGCGCACCTGATGATCAGTGCCGGCGCCGAAGGGCTCTTCCGCCGCGCGATCATCCAGAGCGCTCCGCTCGGGCTGTCCCGCCGTCGGGCACGGATGAACCGCGCGATGGTCCGGGCGGTCGGCACCGTGCACGCCGACACCCCGCTCGAGGACCTGCTCGACCGTCAGGCACTCGGAACCCGGGCCGCCGCGCCGTACGGGCTCGCCGCCGGCATGCCCTTCGGCACCCAGTACGGCTTCGCGCCGCTGCCCGCCGAGCGTGACCTCGACGCCGCGTGGAGCCGGGTCGCCCCCGACGTCGACGTGCTGATCGGGTCTGGTTCCGACGAGGCCGGCATGTACGTGCCGCTCGTGCCCGGCCTGCGTCGGGTCACCCGGTCACGGGTGCTGCGGTCGGCCCTGCGGTGGTGGGTCGTGCGTCCGCTGTCCGACGTCATCTACGGGCGCGACGCCCGACGGTTCACCGAGCGGCACCGACGCGCCGGCGGCCGGGCGACCTCGTACCGACTGCACCGCGGTGTCACGAGCGCCCCGACCGGAGCCGTGCACATGAGCGACCTGCCGCTGCTGCTCGGCGGCCGCGAGGCCTGGGCCGGCACCCGGTTCGTCCCCGAACGCGACTGGCCCGAGGTCGAGCGCCGCGGTCGGGCCTTCCGGGCGATCTGGGCCGACTTCGCCCGCACCGGCGAGGTCCGGGCCCCCGACGACGAGACGCTGACGTTCGACCGCGGCTGACCGGGAGCCGGCGACGGTGGCCGCGCCCCCTGAACTGGCGGTCGCGGGCCGCTGACCGGCCCCGCACAATCGTCAGCATGCCCACGACCGATGTCGACCTCCGCGCACGCATCATCGCCGGGGCGATCAGTGCCTACCGAGCCGGGGACTTCCACCGTGTCGGGCCCGACGAGGTCGCCGAGCACGCCGGTGTCACGGCCGACGAGTTCCACCGGGCGTACCCGATGTGGGAACTCCTGGTGGTCGCGGTCATGGACAAGTGGAACAACGGCAGCCGACTCGAGCTCTGGCCGATCGCGGAGCGGGACGGCACGGTCGCCTACCTGCGTGCCCGGCTCGCGGCGGGCGTGGAAGATCCCGCCCTCGTGCGCCTCCGGGTCGCCGTGCTCAGCGCCGCCTCGAACCCCGACCACCCCGCCGCCGGGTGGTTCCGCACGCAGTACACGCGAGCGTTCGAGGACGTCACCCTCGCCCTGGTCCGTGACGTCGTCGCCGGCCGGGAACCCCGCGGCGCATCGCCCCGGCACGCAGCCGAGCAGCTCATGGCGCTGTACGAGGGGCTCCAGCTGCAGTCCGTGATCCGCGACGACGGGGAACCGCTCAGCGCCTTCGACCGGGCGGTCGCTCGGATGCGCGTGGGCTGGGCGGCGGCACGCGTCGACGCCTGATCCGGGTCGGGCGCCCACGTCGGGTGCGGTTGGCCGGGAGGCCCATGGCGGCGGCGACTCGCGCCTGCCGGCCCGGGGAGTGGTCGCGACACACCGCACGTGCTGCGTCGCGTGGTCACGTTCCGTCGTTTGCGGGCGGCGGGGCCGACGGTCTGTGACCGCTCGGCGTGCGGGCCGCGGGGGGTCGTGACCGGTTAGCGGGCTGGAGGAGCGTCCGCACCACCCCGGTCCACGGCCTGGAGGCCCGGCGCGGCTGGCAGACGTCGGTGCACCCACCTGGCATGGTCGGCCCATGGAGTACACGGACTACGACACCCGGCTCGCCGCCTACGGCGTGATCACGGACGGTGACCGCGTGCTCCTGGCGAAGCTGCGTCACCCCGACGCGGGCACGTGGACGTTACCGGGCGGCGGGGTCGAGTTCGACGAGACCGTCGAGCAGGCCGTCGTGCGCGAGATCCGCGAGGAGACCGGGTACGAGGCCCAAGCCGGTGCCCTGCTCGGGGTCCGACACCACATCGTCCCCGCGGAGCGCCGCATCCACGCCAACGGTCGCACGATGAAGGCCGTGCAGGTGGTGTTCCGGGCGACGATCACCGGGGGAGCCCTGCGGCACGAGCTCGACGGCTCGACCGACGAGTCGCGGTGGATCCCCGTCGCCGAGCTCCCGCACCACCGCCACGGCCTGCTCGTGCCGATCGCCCTCGGCTGGGCGGGCGCCCTGTCCCGCTGACCGCTGGCGTCACTCCTCGATGACGCTGAGGACGTTGCCCGACGGGTCGGTGAACCAGGCGATGAGCGGCCCGCCCTTCCGGTTCACACCCCGGTCGTCGGTCATCCCCTCGTACTGCAGGAACACGACGCCCTTCGCGGTGAGCTCGTCGACCGCGGCGTCGATGTCCGGCACCGGAAAGTTCAGCACCGTGAAGGCCGCCGGTTCGTGACCCGGGCCCTTCGGGTAGACGAGCACCTGGTGTCCACCGCCGAGCTGCAGGAAGAGCATGCCGTGGTCCTCGGTGACCTCGACCCCCAGGACGTCCTCGTAGAACGCCTTCGCCTCGGGCACGTCGCGCACCGAGAACCCGCTGAACGCCTTCGTCGCATCGACCATGCGGCAAGTGAACCACCGCGGCCCGGCGTCGGTGCGCTCTGCGAGGATGAGGCCGTGAGCGACTCCGGCACGGCCGTCGACCAGGCCGTCGAGCGCGCCGTCGAACTGGCCCGTTCGAGCCGCCGCACGGTGCTCGGGATCGCCGGAGCACCGGGCGCTGGCAAGTCCACGCTCGCCCGTCGCATCGTCACCGCCGTCGACGACCGCCTGGGTGCCGGCACGGCGGTGCAGGTCCCGATGGACGGCTTCCACCTGTCGAACGCGGCGCTCGACGCCCTCGGCCGGCACGACCGCAAGGGCGCGGCGGACACCTTCGACGCCGACGGCTACGTCGCGCTCGTCCGCCGACTCGTCACCGTCGACGAGGACGTGGTGTGGGCGCCGGACTTCGACCGTCGCGTGGACGAACCCGTCGCCGGCAGCATCGCGGTACCCCGCGCCGCCCGCCTCGTGGTGTCCGAGGGTAACTACCTGCTCGACGACACCGCACCGTGGTCGGCGCTGCCGGCGCTCTTCACCGAGACCTGGTTCTGCGCCGTCGCCGACGACGTGCGGCTCGACCGCCTGGTCGGACGGCACATGCGGCACGGCCGCGACCACGACGCCGCCCGGGCGTGGGCGGTGGAGGTGGACGGCGTGAACGCCGCCAGGGTCGCGCCCACGGTGATCCGGGCCTCCAGGACTGTGTGGACGTGACCACCGACCGACGCGACCCGAAATCGACACCGACACCGACACCGACACGAGGAGCGACAATGACCATCGCCATCACCGGAGCGACCGGCAACATCGGGGGCGCCGTGAGCGCGGCGCTCGCCGCGGACGCCGTGCCGTTCCGGATGCTCGTGCGCGACGCCTCGCGTGCGCCGGAGCTGCCCGGCACCGAGGTCGCCGTCGCGACCTTCGCCGACGCCGACGCAAGCCGAGCGGCGCTCGAGGGCGTCGAGGTGCTGCTCATGGTCTCGGCGGCCGAGGCCCAGGACCGCCTCGACCAGCACCGGGCGTTCGTCGCCGCGGCGGCCGACGCGGGCGTGCGGCACGTGGTCTACACGTCGTTCCTCGGCGCGGCTCCCGACGCGACCTTCACGCTCGGACGCGACCACTGGGCGACGGAGCAGGCGATCCGCGAGAGCGGGATGGCGTTCACGTTCCTGCGCGACAGCTTCTACTTGGACTTCGTCGAGGACCTGGTCGGTGAGGACGGCGTCATCCGCGGCCCGGCCGGCGACGGCGCGATGGCCGCGGTGGCCCGTGCCGACGTCGCCCGCGTCGCGACCGCGGTGCTGCACGACCCGGACGCGCACCGAGACCAGACGTACGAGCTGACCGGCCCCGAGGCGATCACCCTGGCCCAGGCGGCGGCGATCGTGTCCGAGGTCCGCGGCCGGACGATCAGCTACCACCCGGAGACCCTCGACGAGGCGTACGCATCACGTGCGCAGTGGAACCCGGAGCCGTGGCAGGCCGACGCCTGGGTGAGCACCTACACGGCCATCGCCGAGGGGGCGCTCGCGCACGTGTCCGGCGACGTCGAACGCATCACCGGGCGTCCGCCGATGTCCCTGCGCGAGGTGCTCGCCGCGAGCTGACCCGTGGTGGCGGTGCGCACCGGGTCCGACGGACGGCCCGGGCAGCCCGCAGTGCCAGACGGTCCAGGCGATGCCGTCCGCCCGGCGCGGCTGCATCGGCAGGCGTGCGTGCCGGGTGCCGCTGGTGAGTGCTCGGCAGCCCCCGACCAGTGCGGCGCGCAGGACCGGGTCCGTGCGGGGCGCGTGGGCCTCGACGACGAGGACGCGCAGGCCGTCGGCGATCCTCCGGCGGATCTGGTGCGTCGTGAAGACGGGCACGGTGCCCGAGAACCCGCCGTCTGTCAGCACGGGGAGTCCGGTCGCGTCGATCACGGGTGCGGAGATGTGCCACGTGTCCGTCATGAAGAGCGGTTCGTCGTGCCGGTACCCCTCCAGGCGTCGCGCGGTCGCGACGAGCCGGCTGAGGGCACGCGGGTAGGGCGTCGACCCGCCCCACGGGTCCGGGCGCGACACGTGGAAGACGTCCGGACTGCCGACCGGGATCGGCCAGCGTGCGGGCCACGGCCCGACCGACGCGTCGACGCCGCTGCCGTCGCGGGTCGCGTCGAGGGCCTGCAGTGAGAACGCGGCGGGGCCGGCGACGAGCGCGAGCCCGGCTGCCAGCGCGATGACCGTCCTGGAGGCCCGGTGCCGGTCCGGCCCGCGCGTCGCCTCCCAGCGGGGTCGCCACCACACCGCCACCAGCGTCGCGACGACGGCGACCGTCGAGACGGCGATCGCGGGCACGGCGAGCACGCTCGGCATCGCGGTGCCCCGCGCGAGGAACACCACCCAGCCGAGCTGCGCCGCGGCGAGGACGACCGGGAGCGCCCGGAGCCCTCGAGCCTGCGCCCGGACGAGCCCGACCGCACCGCGCCACCCGAGCGCTGCGAGCAGGGCGAGCTGCACGCCGATCGCGGCGACGTAGGCGGTGTGCGGCACGGCGGCCACCGAGAGCACGGCCGCCGCGGTGCCGAGCCAGACCACCAGGACGGCCAGGGTGGCGGATCCGGCGCGGGTGTCGAACGCGTGCCCGAACGGGGAGCCGAGGGCACCGGGTCGCTCCGCACGGCGGCGGACGAGCACCACGGCCGCGACCACCACGCCGAACACCGCCGCGGGCAGGAGCCAGGCCACCTGCGACGCCAGGTGCGGTCCGAGCAGCTTGCCGAACCCGGCCGGACCACCGCGCCAGGTGTGCGGACCGAACGGCACCGTGAACGACCGGACGGACCCGGGCACCGCGCCGGGCAGGAACCGGTCGATGCCGTTGTACCCGAACACCATCGCGAGCGGACTGTCGTCGGTGGAGCCGTCCGCCCACGGCCGCGAACCCGACGGCGTGAGCGCCAGCGCGGTGACCCACGACACCGACGCCAGGACTGCGACGATCCCGAGCACCCCGGCGCGGACCACCCGGGTGCCGAAGCGGAAGGAGCCGCCGTCGTACCGGGCCGAGGCCAGCAGGGTGCCGAGCAGCAGCGCCGGCAGGACGAACCAGGCCTGCACCATCTTCGCCTGGAACCCGACGCCGACCGCCAGGCCCGCAGTGACGAGCGGCCACCAGCGCCCGGTCAGTGCCGCGTGCTGCCAGCACAGCAGGGCGACCGCCAGCGCGGCGGTGACCATGCCGTCCTCCATCGGGTGCGCGAACATCGACACGAAGACCGGCGTCGACCCGGCTGCCGCGGCGGCGACGAGGCCCGTCCCGACACCGGCCCAGCGGAGTCCGACCAGGGAGCAGGCCCACAGCGTGACGAGGCCCTCGACGACCTGCGGGAACGCGAGTGCGGCGGTGGAGTGCCCGAACAGCCGGAGGCTCAGCGCCTGCGGGACGGCGAAGCCGCTGAGCTTGTCGAGCGTCACCGTCGCCGAGGGGTCGAACGCGCCCGAGAACAGCGCCGGCCACGACTCGGACATCGACCGCGCCGACGCCTGGTAGAAGCTGAAGTCCCCGCCACGGCCCAGGTTCCAGGCGAGCAGCGCGGTCGTGCCGCCCGCGATCACGAGCAGGGTGAGCCGTGCCGCGAGCGGCTGGTCCCGCCAGCGGGCGGGTCGTCGGATGTCCACTCTCCGGACCTTGGCCGTCCGGGATGACGACCGGCCGGGACCGTGCCGCCAGCTGGCCGCGAAGCCGGTCCGCGCGCTGAGGGGTCGTGCGGGTGCGGCCCCCGTCGGTCAGCGCCTCGGGGGTCGAGCCGGAGCGGGGTCTCAGCCGGCGTTCGGGTTCGGGGTCAGGACACCCGTCGGGCGGCGAACGTCCCGACGACGCCGAGGGTGAGCACCGCGACGAGCACGACGAGCAGCGGTGCCGTCCAGTTCCCCGTCGCACCGTGCAGCGCGCCGGCGACGAGCGGCCCGGCCGACCCGAGCAGGTACCCGCCGCCCTGCACGAACGCGGACATCCGACGGGCGTCGGCGTCGCTCGAGACGATCCGCACGATGACGATGAAGATCACGGTGATGCCGCCGCCCTGGGCCGCACCGCCGAGCACCGACCACAGCAACCAGAGCTGCGGGGCGAACAGCAGCCCGAGGGGCATCGCCAGCCACAGGGTGCCGACCAGGGCGATGATCGCCGCCGGTCGCCACCGGGTCGCGAGCAGCGGGACACCGAGTGCCCCGACGACGGCCAGGATCTGGAACACCGACGAGCTCGCGCCCGACGACGCCTTCGAGAACCCGATCTCGTCGTGCAGCAGCGTCGGGATCCACGCGGTGAGGGCGTAGTACGAGAACGCCTGACCGCCGAAGGCGAGCGTCAGCCCCCAGGTGATGAGCCGTCGTGCCGGTCGGATGGGCTCGGCGGCGGCGACCCGTGCGGCCTCGGCGGCACGGGCCGTCCGGATCGCCCCGGTGTCGAGCACCTGGTCGATCGGGCCGGTGACGGGCAGTGGTTCGTCCCGCTCGGAGGGCAGCGGGCGTCGCCAGGCGGCACGAGCACCGACCGTGTAGGTCCAGGCCGCGGCGGCGATGAGTGCGAAGACCGCCCAGATCGCGATGGCGACCGGCCACCCCCACAGGGCGGCCAGGGGAGCGGTGCCGAGCGACGTGATCATCGACCCGACGTTGAGCGCCGACGTGTAGACGCCGGTGACCAGGCCGACGCGTTCCGGCGAGGTGTCCCGCCGGATGACCACCGGGATCACCACGTTGCCGATCGTGATGCCGATGCCGATGACCGCGGTGCCGATCAGCAGCGCCGCCGACGAGGGCATCGAGCGCACGACGGTGCCGACGAGCACGATGACGAGCGACAGGGACACCGCGCGCTCGGGGTCGGCCTTCGCGATGACCCAGCTGGCGAACGGCGTCGCGAGGGCGAAGCACAGCACCGGGATCGTCGTCAGCAGCCCGGCGATCGTCGCGGTCAGGCCGAGGTCGGCGCGGACGTCCCCGATGACCGGGGCGGTCGCGACGATCGGGCCGCGGAAGTTCAGGGCGATCAGGACGATGGCCGCGGGCAGCAACCAGGCGGCGCCGCGGAGGCCCCGGCGTGCAACGTCGTTCATGCGGACGGCGTCGCGGACGGCAGCAGGATCGGCAGCAGGTCGAGCGGGGTGGCGGCGCGGGCGATGGTGCCCTCGGCTTCGTCGGGGGAGCCGTAGCCCCACTCGGCGAAGACGACCGGGACGCCGTGCACGGTCGCCCCCTCGACGTCGTGCTTCCGGTCGCCGATCAGCACCGGGCGGCTGGTGTCGAAGCCGTGGGCCTCGAGGCGTCGCAGTGCCTCTTCGACGACGTCGGCCTTGCTCGACCGCACCTCGTCGTCGCTCGCGCCCGTGATGATGTCGATGTCCCCGGTGAGCCCGTAGTGCTCGAGGATGTAGGTCGCCGGGGTCTCCGGCTTGCTCGTCGCCGTCGAGATCGGCAGCCCCGCCTGGTGCAGGGTGCGCAACACGACGTCGATGTCCGGGAACATCTCGGAGTCGAGCGCCCCGTGCGAGAAGTAGTGCTCGCGGTAGACGGCGAGGGTGCGGTCGGCCAGTTCGTCGTCCATGCCCATCGCGATCCGGAACGTGTCCATGATCGGCGGGCCCACGAACGACATCAGGGTGTCGCGGTCCGGCACCGGGACGCCGACGGTGCGGAAGGTGTGCGTCAGGCTCTCGAGGATGCCCGGCGCTGAATCGCTGATGGTGCCGTCGAGGTCGAACAGGATGGCGGAGAACGGGCTGGTCATGTCCTGCCCACCCTAGCCGGGACGTGGCGGGGACCATCCGGGATCCGTCGGCGGCGGGGCGGGGGTGGGCCGTGCCTCCAGGCCGGACGGCCCGACGCGGGTCAGAACAGGCGGGTGTGGCCGCCCTCGATGCCGCGCATCGCGTCGTAGTCGAGCACGAGGACGCGGATGCCGCGGTCCTCGGCGAGGGTGCGTGCCTGCGGTGCCACCGTCTGCGCGGCGAGCACGCCCTGCACCGGGCGCAGGTGCGGATCGCGGTTCATGAGCTCGAGGTACCGGGTGAGCTGCTCGACCGCGTCGATGTTGGCGTTGCGCTTCATCTCGACCGCGACGCTCGCCCCTGCGTCGTCGCGGGCCAGGATGTCGACCGGCCCGATCGCCGTCATGTACTCGCGACGGACCAGGGTGTGGCCGTCACCGAGGAGCTCGATCTGCTCGGCCAGGAGCTGCTGCAGGTGCGCCTCGACCCCGTCCTTCACCAGGCCCGGGTCGACGCCCAGGTCGTGGGTCTCGTCGGACACCACCTCGTACAGGGAGACGATGAGCTTGTCCTGCGTCTTCTTCTGCGTCACCGTCCACACCTGCGTGATGCCGGCGACCGACTGCTCCTCGTCCGGCTCGGTGATCTCGATCGAGCAGGGCGGGCTCATCCAGTTCAGCGGCTTGTAGCTGCCGCCGTCGGAGTGCACGAGCAGGGAGCCGTCCGCCTTGAGCATGAGCAGGCGGGTCGCGAGCGGCAGGTGGGCTGAGAGCCGGCCCGCGTAGTCGACGGAGCACCGGGCGATGACGAGACGCACCCCGGAAGCCTAACCGGGCGGAGGGCTCGCCGCCGCCGCCGTCTCGTCATCGCTGGTGCGCATGTCGGCCCTTGAGCCGTTCCTTCACGTACTTCGCTCCCAGCCCAGCGCCGATCACGATGACGGGGGTGCCGATGGAGAACACGGCCGACGAAGCAGCTGGCATCCAGTTGCCGAGCACCAGGAGTGCCACGAGGGCAGCGATGACGATCGCGATGTACAGGAGCCATGACCGCATGGTGTCGTCCTTCCCTGTCCTCGCTCAGAACGGTGCCGATGACCGGCAACCGACGGTCGAGCCACCCTTCACGTCGTACCACCACAGTTTCCGCCCGCCGCTGCAGATGCCGTGCTGGAACACGTATGTGGTCGCAACGCTGACGACGACACCGATCACGGCGCAGGCTGCCCAGCCGACGCCCGGGATGAGGCAGATGGCGGCACCGATGGCTGCGCCGCCACCCGCGGCGAGAGCCTGTTGGTCGACGGTGTTGAACCCGATCGCTGTCTTGATCCCCGAAAAGCGGGCCTCGAGGAACGGCGAGATCGTTCCGGCGGATCCGGTCTCGTCTGCCTCCTCGATGGCCGCCCTGACGTCGGCGGCACTCGGGAGCGTGAGCGTTCCTTCGTCGACGATGTACCGGTACGAGGTCAGGCCGGCTTCGGTGACCGCCTGGCGGCGCACGGACGATGCTTCGAGCTCCTCGAGCCCTTCGAGGAAGACGGCCGGATCGAGTGCTGCGCTGCCGTTCGGAGCCAGTTCATCGAGATCCGTGGCGGAGAAGAAGGTCGACGCGTCCGGATCGGCTTCCACTGCGTTGGCGGGGCTGCCGACCAGTGCCGAGGCGCAGACCGCTGCGGCTGAGATCGCGACCAGGGCGGTGCGGACGGGGTTGACGGTGCTGAGCTTCATGGGTTCTCCTGTCGAGCGTCGTTGCCAGATGCTGAAACTCTGGACCTGATACATCACTTCCACAAGAGGCAATTCGCAGTTGGGAGCGCGAAGACGCACCTGTGCAGAGGGCACGGATTCACATGCCCGTAACGACGTTCTGCACATGTACCGCAATCCGAAGCCGTCCTACCGTGGCTGACACCCCGATCGGCCCACGCCGACACCCCTCCCCGAGGAGCCACGATGGCCAGCGAGACAGCAGTGTCAGCACCACGAACCCCCCGTTCCGAGTCGGTCGCCGTCGACGACTACTCGCTCAGCCGAGTCCCGATGTCCGCGCGCTACGGCTGGTTCCAGGTCGCCGTGCAGCGCTTCGGGCAGATCTCGGCCCTGTCCCAGTTCCTGCTCGGTGCGACGCTCGGCTTCGGCATGAGCTTCTGGGACGCCTTCTGGGCGATCACCCTGGGCGCCGTGATCCTGGAGATCGTCTCGGTGCTCGTCGGCGTCATCGGCGTCAAGGAGGGCC
Source organism: Curtobacterium sp. MCLR17_051 (assembly GCF_003234395.1). Lineage (NCBI taxonomy): Bacteria > Bacillati > Actinomycetota > Actinomycetes > Micrococcales > Microbacteriaceae > Curtobacterium > Curtobacterium sp. MCLR17_051. The sequence continues at coordinate 1,205 of NZ_QKTA01000004.1, read as the reverse complement.
TGAACACCTCGGTCATCGCCCGCTGGACGGGGTTCGGCAAGGCCGGCTCGGCGTTGGTCGGGCTGGCGATCGGGCTGAGCCTGATCGGCTGGTTCGGCATCCAGTCGGGCGTCTCGGCGGCCGGCCTCGTCTCGATCCTGCCGATCCTGCCCGCCTGGGCGTGGTCGCTCGTGTTCGGGCTGCTCGTCACCGCGATCGTCCTGCGCGGGTTCCACTCGATGCAGTGGCTGGCGAACGTGACCGTGCCGCTGTTCCTGGTGCTCGTCGGCTGGGCGGTCATCGTCGAGCTGAGCCGGCACTCGATCGCCGAGCTCGCCGCGCGTGCCCCGGCCGGTCCGGAGCTGAGCTTCGTGGCCGGCACCACCCTGGTGGCGGGTGGGTTCATCGTCGGTGCGGTGATCACGCCGGACATGACGCGCTTCAACCGCTCGGTCGGCGACGTCGTGAAGCAGACGCTGCTCGGCGTGACGCTCGGCGAGTACGTCATCGGCCTGGCCGGTGTCCTGCTCGCACACGCCGTCGGCTCCGCGGACATCACCCGCGTGATCACGTCGAGCGTCGGCTGGGTCGGCATCCTCGTGATCCTGCTCGGCACGTTCAAGATCAACGACTGGAACATCTACAGCTCGAGCCTCGGCGTCACGAACTTCATCGACGCGGTGTTCGGCAAGCAGGTGAACCGCGGGCTCGTGACGCTCGTGATGGGCGTCGTCGGCTCGGTGCTCGCCGCGGTCGGGTTCCTCGGGGCCCTCACACCGTTCCTGTCCGTGCTCGGGGTCGTCTTCCCGCCGATCGCCGGGATCATGGTGGCGGAGTACTTCGTCGTGAAGCGCTGGCGCCGCGAGCTGAGCGACGCCGAGAACATCCCGGCGACCTCGCCCACCTGGGTGCCGGCCACCCTGGTCATCTGGGCGGTCGCCTCGCTCATCGGGTACTTCGTCGCCGTCGGCATCCCGTCGATCAACTCCGTGGTCATCGCCTTCGTGCTCTACGTGGTCGCCGGCAAGGTCGGGCTGATCCGCGGCGTCGGAGTCAGTCGGACCGAGGCCGCGCCGGCTGCCACCGAGGCCCCGGTCGCCGAAGCACCGGCCACCCCCGCCGCCTGACCCGGGCGCTCCCCGAACGGCCGGTCGCGTCGCCGCACCCCTGATCCGCGCGACGGCGCGGCCGGTCCCCACTCCACGAACCAGCACCCCCCCCCGCGA
>NZ_QKTA01000039.1:0-5191 GCF_003234395.1 Curtobacterium sp. MCLR17_051 | reverse complement strand
GGCGGGGTGCGGCGGGGCGGGGCGGCGCGCTGGGTTCGCACGGTGCGAGGTTCGTCAGCCGGAGCGGGGTTGGTGGCTCCGTGCGGCACCACAACCCCGCACCGAGCCTCCGACGGCGCACCCGCCGACGAAGTCCGCACCGTGCGACCCCGGCTCGACAGCACGACAAGTCCGCACGGTGCGAGCCGAGCGCGTCAGCGCCGAGCAGGCCGCGCGGGCGGGGGCGGCGGGACGGGCTTCGCGGCGACGACGTCGGCGAGCCGGACCTCGACCGGGCCGCGGCGGGTGGCGATCGTCACGGCGTCGGGCGTCCGGGCGATCAGGTCACCGAGGGCGTCCTGCGCGCCGTCACCGTGGTGCGCCCGGACCACCAGGCGGTCCCCGATCGCGGCGTCCTGCAGCACCCCGAGGGCACGGGCCCGGGCGATCGCCGCCTGTTCGTCCGCATGCACCGCCCCAGGGTACGGGCCGCCTAGAGTGTCGGCATGGAGAAGGCCCGGGTCGACAGCTGGATCTGGGCCGTCCGGATCACCAAGACCCGGTCGGCCGCGACTGCCGCGTGCAAGGCCGGTCACGTCCGGGTGAACGGGGAGCGCGCGAAGCCGGCGCAGCCGATCGGCCCCGGCGACGAGGTGCGGGTGCGGCAGAACGGCTTCGACCGCATCGTCATGGTCACCGGCATCATCCTGAAGCGGACGAGCGCCCCCGAGGCGGCGAAGCACTTCGAGGACAAGACCCCGCCGCGGCTGTCGAAGGAAGAGGCCGGCTTCGTCCCGATGCGCGATCGCGGCGCCGGACGGCCGAGCAAGCGGGAGCGCCGCGACCTCGAGAAGCTCCGCGGCTACTGACGCTTCGGCTTGCCGTACGGGTCGATGACGACCTCGAACTCCTCGTCGGCGGCCCACTCGACCGCGATCGGCTGGCCGGTCCAGCGCGCTTCGAGGTGCCCGTCGTCGTCCTCGTCGGACCCGCAGAGCGCTGAGCCGCTCGGTATCCGCTCGACGGCGACCCGACCGTCGACCCCGACGGCGTACAACTCCACCACCCGACCACGGATGGTCTGCGTCCGCACCGTGTCGTGCCGGACCTCCTCGAACCGACGCGCGCCGTCAGCGGGCACAACGCCGTACTCGACGACGTCACCGATCTCGACGGCCGGCCCGCAGCACTGGTGCTCCCAAACCGCCGATCTCGACCACGACGTGCGACGCGGACATCAGACGAAGCGGACGGTCTGCTGCAGGCGGTCGCGGATCTCGAACACGTCGACGGAACCGGCCGGCGACCAGACGCCGTTCAGCACCTGGGCGAGCGCACTCCGGCGGACGACGAGCGCGGTGGGCTTCTTCGGGGAGCCGACGAGCTGCACGTCCTCGGTGACGGCGGCGTCCGGCACGACGAGCAGCCGCCCGGAGAACCGCACCCGGGTCTGCTTCTGCACGGCACGGGCGGCGCGGACGAGTTCCTTGACGGGTCGCTCCCCCGGCGCGAGCGTCTCGCCGACGATCTCGCCGTGCTCGACGCGGACCGGAGCGCCCCAGTCGATGGACTCGACGGCCCAGAGTCCGCTCGGGGTCAGGACGGCGTGGTCGAGCTTGCCCTCGGCTCCGGCGTCGAGGTCGTGCCACACCGTGACGCCGATCCCCATGTCGGAGACGATCAGGGCGGTCGCTTCTTCGGCCAGGGCCTCGGCGAGCAGGCGCCGGATGTGCCGGGGCGCGGAGCGGATGAGCGTGGGGTCGTACGGGTCCTCGATGGGGTCGCCGAGGCCGACCCACTCGCGTTCGGCCTGCAGGAAGACCTCGCGCGACCGACCGCCGGGGTGTCCGTGGGACCGGGCCCGGGGGCGGGTGTCGCGACGCGCTGCCGGGGGTGCGTAGGCGTCGCGACCGGTGTCACCCCTGCCGGCGGTCGCCCCGGACGCGCCGTACGCGCGGGACCCGATGTCGTACGCGCGCCGGGCCGCCGGCGTGCCGATGCGCTCCCATGCGAGCTGGACCTGGCGGAAGCGCTGGGCGTCGCCGCCGAGGTCGGGGTGCGTCTCGCGGGCGGCCCGCCGGTAGGCGCGGCGGAGCGCTTCGTCGTCAGCCGTCGCGGGGACGCCGAGGACTTCGTAGGGGGTGGCGTCGGCCGGGCTGTCCGTCATGGCCCTGCGACATTACCGGAGGCAGTGTCGGAGTCCGCCGCATGGTTGCTGGGTGCGGTCTGGGCCCACGCCGCCGGTTCCGCACCGACGCGCCAGCGGCGGGGCGTCCGTGCCGGTGGGGAGAGGAGCGGTGCGGCCGGGCAGCCTCGGCACACGGTCCGCAGGTGGTCGCGTCAGACCACCGTGGTCACGACCGGCGCTCCGAGGAACGCCGCGTACCGCGCGGCCGCAGCCTCGAGTGCACGGACGGACGACGCGTCGAGGGTGCCGAAGGGTGCGACGGTGACGAGGTGCTCGCCCCGGCGCTCGGTGCGCTTCCAGGTGCCGACGACGCGACCCCGCACGACGGCCATCGGCAGGAACACGCCGTTGGCTCCGGGGACGACGCGGTCGGCGTGGGCGGGGTCGAGCTGCGCGGACCGGTCGGCGTACCCGAGCAGGTACTCGTCGAAGCCGGGGAGCAGGTGCCCGGTGGGGACGCGCGCGGCTGCCGGCCGGTCGGCGAGGGCGAGGAGCCCGTCGCCGAGGTCCTCGACCGCGTCCCCCGCCGCGGCCCGGGCCCGGCGGAGGTCACCGAGCGGCAGCTTCGTCCAGCTCGCGGCGTCGGCCTCGGTCGCGGGGCCACGGCCGCGCAGGTACCCGAGCAGGACCCGGCGGAGGGCTTCGTCGCGGTCCGGCGGGTCAGCGGTGGCGGGTGCCCACTCGTCGAGCAGCACGAGCCCCTGCCCGACGCGGGCGGTGGGACCCCAGGCGACGAGGCGTTCCTGCGCGAGCTGCAGGACCAGGTGGTAGCCGCGACCTCCGGCCGGGTCGATGCCGGCAGCGCGGTACGCGGCGAACAGGTCGTCCCGGACCAACGAGCGGCCGCCCTCGAGGGCCGCGATCGTCGCGTCACGGGCCCGACCGAGCAGGGCGTCGTCGATGCCGAGCTCGGCGGCGCGTCGGGCGTTCGTGCGGAGCATCCGTTCGGCGGTGAGCGAGAGCAGCAGTCGCAAGTCGTCGGGGCGCAGGGCGTGCAGCGTGCCGCGCATCGGCCACGAGCGGACGAGTTCTCCGCGGTCGAAGGCACCGCGGACGTCGTCCCGCGTCGATCCGGGAGCGCGGACCCCGATGGCCCAGAGCACCTGACCGAGGTCCTGCCCCTGCACCGCCAGCATCCGCTCGACGACCTCGGTGGGGCGCAGCCCGGGCGCCGCGATGCCCTGCGCCGCGAACCGCGCCGTCCGGAGCCGCGCGGGGCTGGTGGTCACGCGACGGCGGCGGTGACGGCGTCGGCGTGCTGCTCCAGGTAGGCGACGTCGGCGCGGTACAGGTCGGCGTGGCCGTGCTGCAGGTCGCTGACGAACTTCGGGTTGCCGGCGGCGGCCTCGTGCTCGATCGTCGTGACCAGGGCGACGAGGGACGCGATCATCGTCTCGGCCAGGACGCTCCGGGAGCGGTCGTCGAGGGCGTAGGCGCGGCAGAACTCGGCGGCGCGCGCGAGCCGCTCGTCGAGGTCGGGGGCGGTCGATCCCTCGACAGCGCCGGTGGTGAACGGTGCGAACCGGTAGACGGCACTCGCGACGTCCCAGACGCGGGGGCCGGGGTGTGCGGTGTCGAAGTCGATCAGGCCGACGGCGGCGATGCCGTCGTAGACGCAGTTGTACGGGGCGAAGTCGCCGTGCACGATCGTCTCGACGGGGGCACGGTCGGCCTGCGACCAGAGGTCGTCGGTGGCACTGCGCGGGAAGCTCGCGGCGGCGTCGTGGAACTGGCGGAGCAGGCGGGCGCTGGTGACGAGGGCGGCCTCGCTGGCGATGTCCTCGGTCCAGGGGTACTCGCCCGCGACACCGGGGACGAACGAGACCGTCTCGAGGGTGTCACCGAGGGCGATCGGTTCCGGGGCTGCGACGAACCCCTGCTCGTGCAGGTGGGCGAGCAGCCGGTGCACCGTGGGGGTCCACGGCCCGGCGGGGCGGTGGACTCGGTCGTCGGCCCTGGTGATGCGCTCCAAGGGGAACCTCCTGCGTGTTGCGTCTCCGTTGACGGAGGGCCAGCGTACCGGCAGCGACCGACGGCCGCTCGGTCACCATCCGGAACACGGCGGTCCAGGCGGCTACAGCTGGTCGCGCAACCAGGACGGCCCGTGGACGACCGCGCCGAGGGCCTCGACGCGGTCGCGGAGCTCGCGGTCGGCCGTCACGACGACGACCGGCCCGTCGCCGGCCTGCACCGCGGCCTGCGCGGACTCGACGATGGCGTCGTCGCCGGAAGCCGGAGAACGGACGACGTCGACAGCGCCGGTGGCGGCGCCGCGGTCAGCGCCGACAGCGCGGTCCGCACCGCCGTCTCCACCCGCACCGCCCACGTCCGCAGCGGCCCGGGCCTCCCCCTCGAGCACCACGGTCCACCTCGGCCACCACCGCGCGAACGGCAGGTCGAGCAACGATGAGGAAACCCCGCCCGCGGCGAGCGCCGACACCTGTTCCAGCAGGCGCGATGCGGCGCCGGCTCGGTCCTTCCACCAGCCGTCGGGCACGCTGCCGACGACGTTCGCTGCGTCGACGACGACGTGCGGTGTGGTCGCGATCGTGGCGCGGAGTGCCGGCCACGACCTGCCGAACCCGGGGTGCAGGGGCAGCTCGTCGACCTGGTCGATCGGGATCCACGACAGCGCGAGGCTCTCGCGGTCGGCGATGACGGGTTCGAAGGGTCGGGAGGCGCGCCCCACGACGGTCGTGTAGGTCCAGAAGCCCAGGTCGAGCAGCGCGGTGTGGCGCAGGGCGATCGCGTCGTCGGGGACGCCGGCTTCTTCGGCGGACTCGCGGAGGGCGGCGGTCACCGCTGCTTCGCCCTGGTGCCGTGCGCCGCCGGGGATGCCCCAGGTGCCGCCGTGGTGGCTCCACTCGACGCGGTGCTGCAGGAGCACGCGGCCGGCGCCGTCGTCGACGAGCAGGCCGGCGGTGCGGACCTCGTCGGTCTTCGCGCTCCAGTTCTCGTTGCGCACGAGCGTGACCTGCGAGCCCTGCGTGTTCGACTGCACCTGGTACGGACCGGACGCGACCG
>NZ_QKTA01000038.1:0-5548 GCF_003234395.1 Curtobacterium sp. MCLR17_051 | reverse complement strand
TACGTTAAGTCCGGCGGCGTCCTACTCTCCCACAAGGTCCCCCTTGCAGTACCATCGGCGCTGAGAGGCTTAGCTTCCGGGTTCGGAATGTGACCGGGCGTTTCCCTCTCGCTATGACCACCGGAACACCTTCGACCATGATCTGGTCTCAAAGCTGTTCCAGCTGCTGCCCTCCGTGAAGAGGGCAGAGCGGTGTATTCAGTTTCGATTCCCGATCGTCTGTCGGGAACCACAAAGTGGACGCGAGCCCGTGCAACAAGTGCACGGAAATCAGTGTGTTATCAAGTCTTCGGCTTATTAGTACCGGTCAGCTCCACGGGTCGTTAGTCCCCGCTTCCACATCCGGCCTATCAACCCAGTAGTCTGCTGGGAGCCTCTCACACTCAAGGTGCATGGAAATCTCATCTCGAAGACGGCTTCCCGCTTAGATGCTTTCAGCGGTTATCCGGTCCGAACGTAGCTAATCAGCGGTGCCCTTGGCAGAACAACTGACACACCAGAGGTTCGTCCATCCCGGTCCTCTCGTACTAGGGATAGATCTTCTCAAATTTCCAACGCGCGCAGCGGATAGGGACCGAACTGTCTCACGACGTTCTAAACCCAGCTCGCGTACCGCTTTAATGGGCGAACAGCCCAACCCTTGGGACCTACTCCAGCCCCAGGATGCGACGAGCCGACATCGAGGTGCCAAACCATGCCGTCGATATGGACTCTTGGGCAAGATCAGCCTGTTATCCCCGAGGTACCTTTTATCCGTTGAGCGACAGCGCTTCCACAAGCCACTGCCGGATCACTAGTCCCGACTTTCGTCCCTGCTCGACCTGTCAGTCTCACAGTCAAGCTCCCTTGTGCACTTACACTCGCCACCTGATTGCCAACCAGGTTGAGGGAACCTTTGGGCGCCTCCGTTACTCTTTGGGAGGCAACCGCCCCAGTTAAACTACCCATCAGGCACTGTCCATGAACCCGATCAGGGTCCTACGTTAGACATCCAAAGTGACCAGAGTGGTATTTCAACAATGACTCCACGAACACTAGCGTGCCCGCTTCACAGTCTCCCACCTATCCTACACAAGCCACTCCGAACACCAATACCAAACTGTAGTAAAGGTCACGGGGTCTTTCCGTCCTGCTGCGCGTAACGAGCATCTTTACTCGTAGTGCAATTTCGCCGAGTTCGCGGTTGAGACAGCTGGGAAGTCGTTACGCCATTCGTGCAGGTCGGAACTTACCCGACAAGGAATTTCGCTACCTTAGGATGGTTATAGTTACCACCGCCGTTTACTGGGGCTTAAATTCAGAGCTTCGCCCAAAGGCTAACCCTTCCTCTTAACCTTCCAGCACCGGGCAGGCGTCAGTCCGTATACATCGTCTTGCGACTTCGCACGGACCTGTGTTTTTAGTAAACAGTCGCTTCCCACTGGTCTCTGCGGCCTTCAACGCTCACGGAGTAAATCCGGTCACGTGTCCGGCCCCCCTTCTCCCGAAGTTACGGGGGCATTTTGCCGAGTTCCTTAACCACGATTCTCTCGATCTCCTTGGTATTCTCTACCTGACCACCTGAGTCGGTTTCGGGTACGGGCGGCTGCAACCTCGCGTCGATGCTTTTCTCGGCAGCATAGGATCACTGATTTCCCCTTACGGGTACGCGTCGGATCTCAGGCATACAGACGACGGATTTGCCTATCGTCAGCCCTACATCCTTACACCAGGTTCACCTTACGGATACCATCGCCTGGCTCAGCTACCTTCCTGCGTCACACCTGTTCATACGCTAACCGCACCAGCATGGGGTCGAGCGTTAGACCGGCCACCATCACCCCGAAGGGATCCGGTTGTACCGGGTTAGGACTCTTAGCACCACTGGATTAGCTTGGGCGGTTGTTCGCCGGTACGGGAATATCAACCCGTTGTCCATCGACTACGCCTGTCGGCCTCGCCTTAGGTCCCGACTTACCCAGGGCGGATTAACCTGGCCCTGGAACCCTTGGTCTTTCGGAGGACGGGTTTCTCACCCGTCTTTCGCTACTCATGCCTGCATTCTCACTCGTGTAGCGTCCACGGCTGGATCACTCCGCCGCTTCACTCGCCACACGACGCTCTCCTACCACTCCGCACGACTGAACCACGAAGGCTTGTCTATAGTGCGAAATCTACAACTTCGGTGGTGTGCTTGAGCCCCGTTACATTGTCGGCGCGGAATCACTTGACCAGTGAGCTATTACGCACTCTTTCAAGGGTGGCTGCTTCTAAGCCAACCTCCTGGTTGTCTGTGCAACTCCACATCCTTTCCCACTTAGCACACGCTTAGGGACCTTAGTTGGTAGTCTGGGTTGTTTCCCTCTCGACGATGAAGCTTATCCCCCACCGTCTCACTGCTGCGCTCTCACTCACCGGCATTCGGAGTTTGGCTGACGTCAGTAACCTGTTGAGGCCCATCGGCCATCCAGTAGCTCTACCTCCGGCGAGAAACACGCAACGCTGCACCTAAATGCATTTCGGAGAGAACCAGCTATCACGAAGTTTGATTGGCCTTTCACCCCTATCCACAGCTCATCCCCTCCATTTTCAACTGAAGTGGGTTCGGTCCTCCACGACGTCTTACCGTCGCTTCAACCTGGCCATGGATAGATCACTTCGCTTCGGGTCTAGAACATGCGACTCAAACGCCCTATTCAGACTCGCTTTCGCTACGGCTGCCCCTCACGGGTTAACCTCGCCACATATCACTAACTCGCAGGCTCATTCTTCAAAAGGCACGCCGTCACCCCTACTAAGGAGGCTCCGACGGTTTGTAAGCAAACGGTTTCAGGTACTATTTCACTCCCCTCCCGGGGTACTTTTCACCTTTCCCTCACGGTACTTGTCCGCTATCGGTCATCTGGGAGTATTTAGGCTTATCAGGTGGTCCTGACAGATTCACACGGGATTTCTCGGGCCCCGTGCTACTTGGGATACACATCCGGCCATAACACCATTTCGTCTACGGGGCTGGCACCCACTACGGCCCGGCTTTCAAACCGGTTCGACTATGATGCGCTGTAACCGTCCCAGTCCGGCAGAACTGAGTGACGTGTCCCACAACCCCGACCATGCAACGCCCGCCGGCTATCACACATGATCGGTTTAGCCTCATCCGCTTTCGCTCGCCACTACTCACGGAATCACATGTTGTTTTCTCTTCCTGTGGGTACTGAGATGTTTCACTTCCCCACGTTCCCTCTACCCGCCCTATATATTCAGGCGGGAGTCACCAGGTCGCAAAACGCCTGGCGGGGTTTCCCCATTCGGAAATCCTCGGATCGAAGCTCGATTATCAGCTCCCCGAGGCTTATCGCAGATTTCTACGTCCTTCATCGGCTCCAGATGCCAAGGCATCCACCGTTTGCTCTTAGAAACTTGACCACAAAGATTAAAATTGCGATCCAACGTCACCAATCAGCAGCCCGAAGGCTGGTCATGGATGACGCGAATCAAAGATGCTCGCGTCCACTGTGTAGTTCTCAACATACGATCGGCACCAGCACTCCCCCACCACAACGGTAGGTTCACCCTGGCCCGACGAAGGACCCGTAGGCCCAACCCCCACCACCACTCACGTGACAGTAGGAAGCCTGGTCCCTCAGGACCCAACAACGTGCACCAGCCAGCAGCTCCACCCACGACCCGTCCCAACCCTGCAAGCAGAGCGTACTAAGGTCGGAAGCATCACTCCCAACTGCACTGTCAATGTTCCACCCATGAGCTACCCGTCGGACACGTTCGGTCCGAAACAGGCGCCTGGACCAGCAACCAACCACCCCTAATGGGCGACCAGCACTGACCAGATGCTCCTTAGAAAGGAGGTGATCCAGCCGCACCTTCCGGTACGGCTACCTTGTTACGACTTAGTCCTAATCACCGATCCCACCTTCGACGGCTCCTTCCACAAGGGTTAGGCCACCGGCTTCGGGTGTTACCGACTTTCATGACTTGACGGGCGGTGTGTACAAGGCCCGGGAACGTATTCACCGCAGCGTTGCTGATCTGCGATTACTAGCGACTCCGACTTCATGAGGTCGAGTTGCAGACCTCAATCCGAACTGAGACCGGCTTTTTGGGATTCGCTCCACCTTACGGTATCGCAGCCCTTTGTACCGGCCATTGTAGCATGCGTGAAGCCCAAGACATAAGGGGCATGATGATTTGACGTCATCCCCACCTTCCTCCGAGTTGACCCCGGCAGTCTCCTATGAGTCCCCGGCATAACCCGCTGGCAACATAGAACGAGGGTTGCGCTCGTTGCGGGACTTAACCCAACATCTCACGACACGAGCTGACGACAACCATGCACCACCTGTACACCGACCACAAGGGGGCGACCATCTCTGGCCGTTTCCGGTGTATGTCAAGCCTTGGTAAGGTTCTTCGCGTTGCATCGAATTAATCCGCATGCTCCGCCGCTTGTGCGGGCCCCCGTCAATTCCTTTGAGTTTTAGCCTTGCGGCCGTACTCCCCAGGCGGGGCGCTTAATGCGTTAGCTACGACACAGAAACCGTGGAAAGGTCCCTACATCTAGCGCCCAACGTTTACGGCATGGACTACCAGGGTATCTAATCCTGTTCGCTCCCCATGCTTTCGCTCCTCAGCGTCAGTTACGGCCCAGAGATCTGCCTTCGCCATCGGTGTTCCTCCTGATATCTGCGCATTCCACCGCTACACCAGGAATTCCAATCTCCCCTACCGCACTCTAGTCTGCCCGTACCCACTGCAAGCCCGAGGTTGAGCCTCGGGATTTCACAGCAGACGCGACAAACCGCCTACGAGCTCTTTACGCCCAATAATTCCGGACAACGCTTGCACCCTACGTATTACCGCGGCTGCTGGCACGTAGTTAGCCGGTGCTTTTTCTGCAGGTACCGTCACTTTCGCTTCTTCCCTACTAAAAGAGGTTTACAACCCGAAGGCCGTCATCCCTCACGCGGCGTTGCTGCATCAGGCTTTCGCCCATTGTGCAATATTCCCCACTGCTGCCTCCCGTAGGAGTCTGGGCCGTGTCTCAGTCCCAGTGTGGCCGGTCACCCTCTCAGGCCGGCTACCCGTCGTCGCCTTGGTGAGCCATTACCTCACCAACAAGCTGATAGGCCGCGAGTCCATCCCCAACCAAAAAATCTTTCCACCACCAGACCATGCGGCCAGTGATCATATCCAGTATTAGACGTCGTTTCCAACGCTTATCCCAGAGTCAGGGGCAGGTTACTCACGTGTTACTCACCCGTTCGCCACTAATCCACCCAGCAAGCTGGGCATCATCGTTCGACTTGCATGTGTTAAGCACGCCGCCAGCGTTCGTCCTGAGCCAGGATCAAACTCTCCGTAAAAAAATACAGACCCAACACCCGAAGGCATCAGACCGAGTTGATTCTGACTGTTGACTGTCTACTGACAATCTTCAATCCAAAAGGAATTGCTTCATGACCCAGTCAGCAAGCCGACCAGGCACGAGGTCAATCAATAAATTGGCATTGACAATGTGCACGCTGTTGAGTTCTCAAGGACCAGACGCACT
>NZ_QKTA01000037.1:0-5960 GCF_003234395.1 Curtobacterium sp. MCLR17_051 | reverse complement strand
CACCCGACCCGGTCGGCCCACCCGGGTGGTCCCGGAGCCCACTGCCCGTCCGCTAGCCTCGCGACGTGAAGCGTCTCTCCCCCGGCCAGCGCTGGGTCATCGGTCTCGGCGCGTTCGCGCTCGTCTGTCTCGTCGTCGGCGTCATCGGGCTCGCGGTCGGCTTCCGCTGGGGCAGCGCCCTCGGCGTCATCGGGCTGCTGCACCTCGGCCTGACCGGCCTGGCCGGTGCACTCGTCTGGACCTCGACCCCGGCGGTCGCTCCGCGTCCCGTCAAGCGTCCGACGCCGCGCCCCGGCGAGACGCACCGGGTCTTCTCGTACGGCACGCTCCAGCAGCCGCTCGTGCAGGAGTCGCTGTTCGGCGACCACGTCCACACCACCCCGGACTCCCTGCCCGGCTGGCGGCTCGACTGGGTGACGATCACCGACCCGGACGTCATCCGGACGAGCGGCTCCGACCGGCACCCGATCCTCCGCCGCGGCTCCGCCGGCGACGTCGTCGAGGGTGTGGCCCTGACGCTCGGGTACGAGTGGCAGCTCCGCGCGGTCGACGGCTACGAGGTCGCCGACTACCAGCGCATCCGGGTCACGCTGGCCTCGGGCTCGACGGCCTGGGTCTACGTGGCGGCCGACGAGGCCTGAGCCGCAGCGCGCAGCCGTTCGAGTCCCTCGTCGATCGACACCGACGGGGTCCACCGCAGGTCGCTCCGGGTCCCTCGCTGGTCGAACCAGTGCGCCGTCGAGAGCTGTTCGGCCAGGAACCGGGTCATCGGCGGCTCGTCCTCGCCCGGTCGGACGCGCCAGACGGCCTCGACCACGGAGCCCGCGGCCCGCGCGACCGCGGCCGGCACGTGCCACTGCGGCGGTCGGACGCCCGACGCCGTGCAGATGCCGGCGAGCAGGTCGGCGACCGGTCGGGGCTCACCGTTCGTGACCACGTAGGCGTTGCCGTGGACGCCGTCGTCCGTGACGTGCTCGAGCGCCGCGACCATGGCCGTCGCGGCGTTGTCGACGTAGAGCGTGTCGATGAGCGCGGCGCCGGAGTCGAGCAGCGGGAGCCGTCCGGCGCGGGCACGCTCGACGATCCGTCCGACGAGTTGTGTGTCGCCCGGACCCCACACCAGGTGCGGCCGGACCGCCACGACGGCGAAGTCCGGGGCGTCGGCGTCGAGTGCCAGCAGCTCCGCCGCGGCCTTGGTGCGGGCGTAGTCGCCTCGGGCACGGGACGGCTCGGCCGGACCGGCGTCGGCCCCGACGAGCGACGACCCGGTGTGCGCGACCGACGGCGACGACACGAAGACGAAGCGCCCGACGCCGGCTGCACGGGCGGCCGCCAGCAGTGAGCGGGTTCCCTCGATGTTGACCCGGGCGAAGTCGGCCGGGTCCCCGGCGAGTGACACCTTCGCGGCCAGGTGCACGACGGCCTCGACCCCGTCGACCGCGCGGGCGATCGCGGCGTCGTCGGCCATCGTCCCGGCGACGTCCTGCACCCCGGGCACACCCGAAGGACGGCGCTGGAACGTCCGGACCTCGTGGCCGGCGTCCCGCACGGCGGCGGCGGTGGCCTGCCCGAGGAACCCGCTGGCCCCGGTGACCAGGACCTTCACGGCCGGACCATCCGGCCGCCGTCTCGAACCGTGGCGGGTCGGAGATTCGTGCTCACCGACACCTCACGCCCCCGACGGCCCGTGAGGTGTCGGTGACCGCGTGAGAACGCGCCGATCACGGTCGGACCATCCGTCCGCCGGACAGCACCGAGCCGGCCCAGCGTGAGAGCCGGGTGCGGTCGACCTTGGAGTTGTGCCGGATGTCGGTCGGCAGCACGGGCACGACGAGCACCGCGGCGAGGGGAACCCCGGCGGCGGCACGGACCGCTGCGGCGAGCGACGGCGACGCCAACCCCGGCCGGCGCACGGCAGGGTCGGTCTCGACGACGGCCACCACCTGCTGGGTGCCGACCGGCCCGATGCCCGCGACGCCGGCGCGTCCGACACCGTCGACGCCCTCGATCCGCTGCTCCGGCCCCACCGGCGTGACGACCCCGTCCGGAGTCACCAGCACGTGCTGCAGTCGGCCCTCGACCCAGATCCGTCCCGCGGCGTCCAGGTGTCCGACGTCCCCGGTGCGGTGCCCGCGCGGGTCGTCGACGCCGAGGCGCGAGACCCGGTCGGTGCGCCAGAGCCGGTCGTAGTGGTCGCGCACGTGCGGTGCCGCGACGACGATCTCCCCGGTGATCCCGGGCTCGTCCGTCAGGGCTCCGGTCGAGCGCCCGGAACCGTCGAGCGGCGCGATGCGGACGCGGACGTTCGCTGCCGGCACCCCGACGCAGATCCCCTCGTCGTCGGACCGGCCGGCGGCACGGACCCCGTCGAGGTCGACGTCGGTCATGAGCAACCCCTCGGTCATGCCGTAGGGGGTGTGGGCGCTGGCGTTCGGCATCAGCTCGGTCGCCGCGGTGAGCAGCGCAGCCGAGACGGGAGCCCCGGCCGACAGGAACAGCCGCACGCCCTTCAGCGCCTGCCGGTCGGCGTCGGTGAGCTCCGACGCGGTCGCGACGACGTTCGCCAGGGCCGCGGGCGACAGGAACACCACGGTGGCGTCGGCCGCGGCGACCGAGGCCGCGACCGCCTTCGCCGTCAGGGTGCGCGGCGCGGTGACGTCCATGTCGGGCGCGACCGACCGGGCGCCGAGGGCCGGACCGAGCAGCGCGAACGGCGCGAACCCGGCGACGAGGCCGGTGCCGACCCCGACGTCGTACTGGGTGGCCAGGGCGTCCCGGACGGCGCTGAGCTGCCCGTGCGTGTACACGACGCCCTTCGCCGGCCCGGTCGACCCCGAGGTGAAGAGCACGGCCGCGGGTGCGTCCGGCGACGGTGCCGCCGGCAGCGCGGCGCCGTGCGCGAGACGACGCGCACCACGTCGGGCGACGTCGACGAGCGTGTGCTCCACCCGCAGCGCCTTCCGGGCCGGCGCGGGCAGCGAGAGCGTCGCGATGCGTCGCCCCGGCCAGCCGAGGGCACGCGCGGCACCGAGTCCGGGCAGCGCGCCGATGATCCAGTCCGGTCGGGCTCCGCGGACCGCGCGGGTCAGGCCGCCGAGTCCGAGTCCGGCGTCCGCGACGACGACGACCGCGCCGATCCGCACGCAGGCGTACAGGACAGCGGTCAGGTCGGCACCGGGGGTCACCAGGAGCGAGACACGGTCGCCGCTCCGGACGCCCAGGTCGTCGAGTCCTGCGGCGATCTCGTCGACCCGTCGTGCGAGCAGCCGCCACGTGATCGTGCGGGGGCCACCGGCTGCGGCCATCTCGACCAGCGCGGGTTCGTCACTGTCACGCAGTTCGTCGAGCCGCGCCCAGAGCGGCGGGGTCGCCGGTGCGGGCTGGCCCGGGTCCGCGGCGTCGGCCTGGAGGCCCGTGGCAGCCTGGGCAGGACGGCCACCGTCCGGCAGACGGTCGCCGAGCCAGTCGAACACCGCGCCCGCCACGTCGGCGTCATCCGGCAGCAGGTGCCCGGCGCCCTCGAACCGGTGGACGTCGGCGTGCGGCACGCGTTCGGTCAGGTCGTCCAGGTACCGCTCGAGGAACACCGGGTCGCGCGGACCCCAGAGCAGGAGCACCGGCACGTCGAGCGCGGCGACCCCGGCGGCGATGCGGTCGAGTTCGGGTGCGCTCCGGTGCCGGGCGTCGACGGGGATGTCCGCGACGAACCCGCCGATGCCACCGCGACGGGCGGCACCGCGGTAGGGCGCCCGGTAGCCGTCGGCTGTGGCACGGTCGAGCTTCGGGTGCGCGATGGCCAGGGTGGTCTCGAGGAACGCGGGGGTCACGACCGTCGCGCGGCCGAGCATCCCCGGACCGAGGGCGAGCCGCAGCGGTGCCGGGATCGGGGCGTCGTCGGGTTGATGCACGGCGGTGTTGCACGTCATCGCGGCGGCCAGGACGTCCGGGTGGTCGACCGCCCAACCGAGCGACACGACACCGCCCCAGTCGTGGCCGAGGGTGGCGACCGGTCCGGTCAGCCCGAGTTCGTCGGTCAGGGCTCCGAGGTCCGCGACGCGCTGTGCCAGTCCCCGCTCGACGCCGGTGCGCTCCGAGAAGCCCATGTCGAGCTGGTCGACGGCGACCACACGCCAGGCCGGGCCGCCGGCCTGGGCGACCTCGAGCGAGGTGCGGAGCACGGACCGCCACAGGTACGACCACGTCGGGTTGCCGTGCACGCAGAGGATCGTGCCGACCGGTTCCACGCCGAGCGCGGCCAGGGACCCGGCCGTGTCGAGGAGGTGCCAGGTGCGCGCGGCGCGATCCGTTCCTCCCGTCCGATCTCCGGACCACGCGGGGACCGTGACCAGACGCGACCAAGCCGGGTCGAGGCCGGGCAGGGAGGGCGGCTGCGTCGCCGGAGCCGTGCTCGCGGCGACGCGGGGCAGCCGGGACGTCACCAGTGGAGTTCCATCATCGCCGTGTTGATGCCGGAACCGACGCCACCCAGGAACACGCGGTCACCGCGCCGGATGCCGCCGGAAGCGACCTCGTCGGCGAGGGTGATCGGGATCGACGCGGGGCCGACGTTGCCGAAGCGCTGGTAGGTGGTGGGAACCTTGTCGCGCGGGATGCCGATCGCCTCGACGAAGGCGTTGGTGTGCACGTCCGAGACCTGGTGCAGCACGTAGCGGTCCATGTCGGCCCAGTCGAAGTGGGCGCGGGCCTCGGTCCAGGCGGCGACGACGAGCTCCATGCCGCCCTTGAGCAGCATCTTCGCGTCCGTGAACATGCCGTCGACGCTGCCGACGCACAGGTCGTACCACTGGGTCGCCGCACGGGTGACGCCGCCGACGATCCGGTGTCCTTCGGGGTGCAGGTCCGCCGGGCCGAGCACGGCCGCCGCGGCGCCGGACCCGAGGGTCAGGCTGGCGAACTCGCTCATGAAGTCCTTGCGGTTCCGGCCGCCCTGGTTCAGGCGGTCGATGGTGTTGAGCTGCACCTGGTCGGCGTCCTCGCCGTCGACGACGAGCGCGTACTTGATCTGCCCGGAGTCGATCATGCCCGCGGCGACGCTCATGGCGTTGACGAACCCCAGGCAGGCGTTCGCGATGTCGAAGTTGATGGCGGACGACGGCAGCCCGAGACCGTGGTGCAGGCGGACGGCCACCGACGGCTCGAGGTGCGGACGGGTCACCGAGGTGTTGATGAGCAGCCCGATCTCGTCCGGACGGACACCGGCTTCGGCCATGGCACGACGGCCGGCGTCGATCGCGGCGTCCTGGAAGGTCTGGCCCTCGCCCCAGTTGCGGCGCTCGATGACCCCGGCGACGCGCTCGAGCAGTCCCATCGGCAGACGGAGCCGACGGAGGACCCCGCGGAGCTTGGCCTCGATGTCGGCCGAGGTCGTCACACGCTCCGCAGTGGTGGTCGCCACGGAGAGCAACGAGACGTTCCGGTGCTTCGCCGTGGCGTTGCCGGGCTGCTCCGGTTCACTGCTCGATGCCTGGTCGACCGGCCGTTCCGTCATGATCGTCACCGACACATACTTCCGCATCTGGCCTGTGTGCGCGATCCGGATGCGCTGGACGGCCCTGAATCCGTCCAATGCATTGCATGTGAAATACATATTGCATACGATGGCTACCGACCCCTTCGATCGGAGCCCCGAATGCCCCCGCTCAGCAAGTCCACCTCTGCCGCAGCCCTCCTGCTGGCGTTCGCGCCGTTGGCGGTGCCGGACATGGCCGCCGCGACGACCGTCACGACGGCACCCGCGCCGACCGAGGAGCGAGCCGACGCGTCCGTGGAGCCGGAGGCGCCGGGCGAGGGCGAGGAGGAGTCACCTGTCGACAGTGGCGCACCTGTCGAGCCCGACGCGCCCGCGGACACCGCGGCCCCGGTCGACGCCGACCCCGCCACGGAGCCGGAGCCGGCCCCGGCGCCTCCGGCTCCCCGGACGCGTCGTCTCGCTCCTCGGT
>NZ_QKTA01000036.1:0-7219 GCF_003234395.1 Curtobacterium sp. MCLR17_051 | reverse complement strand
TCGGCGCGGTTGCTGTGTGCGCGCCGAACACACCCTTGGTGGGGTGGAGAACCAGCGATGTGCGGCTGGTGAGCGCTCCGGGTGTTTCCCGGTCGTTGCAGGTGATTCGGCGTCGTCCGCCAGTCGGATTGGAACGATTTCTCCGGGCCTGCCACCCCTAGGCTCGGGTCATGCGGGGAACGACGATCCGACCGACCACGGAGGACGACTGGGAGTCCGTGCGGGCACTGCGACTGGAGATGCTCCGGGACACCCCGAAGGCGTACGGGGAGCGGCTCGCCGACGCGGAGCGGCTGCAGGAGCGTGACTGGCGTCGACGCGGCCGCCGTGAGCACGACGTCGGCGGGACGACCCTCGCCGCGATCGGTGCCGACGGCCGGTGGCTCGGGACGATGGGGGTGTTCGTGCCCGGCCCCCGGGTCGGGCCGCTCCTGGTCGGCGTCTACGTCGCTCCGTCGCACCGGGGCCGTTCCGCCGGTGTCGCCGATGCGTTGCTCGACGAGATCGAGGTGTGGGCGGCGGCGCACGGATCGGCCCTTCGGCTGCACGTGCACGAGGGGAACACCCGCGCGCAGGCCTTCTACGCCCGACGTGGCTACGAGCCGACGGGTGCGACCGAGGCGTACGTGCTCGATCCGAGCGATCTCGAGGTCGAGATGATCCGGCAGCTGCGGGGATCGCTGTGAGCGGCGGGACGGCCGAAGCTGCCGGGGCTGCCGGGCCCGTCGTGCGGTGGCTGCTGTCCGACGTGGGCGGCGTCCTCGAGCTCGTCGACGACGCCGCCTGGCCCGGACGCTTCCGGGCGCGGTGGGCCGAGCGTCTCGGGATGACGACGGACGACTTCTCCGCACGCCTCGTCGCAGCGGACCTGCCCGACGCCTCCCGTCAGACCGGCGTCGTCGACCGGTACTGGGGTGCGATCGGTACGGCGCTCGGGCTGGGGGCCGACCAGCTCGCCGTCATGCGGGCCGACTTCTGGGATGCGTACTGCGGAACGCTGAACCAGCCGTTGTACGACTTCCTCGCCGGACTCCGCGGAACGATCGGCCTCGCGATCCTGTCGAACTCTGGCGATGGTGCTCGCGAGGAAGAGGAGCGGCGCTTCCGGTTCTCGGCGGTGTTCGATCCGATCTGCTACTCCCACGAGATCGGCGTGAACAAGCCCGACGCCGAGGCGTTCCGGATCACGCTCGAGCGCTTGGGGGCGGACCCGGACGAGGTGTTCTTCGTGGACGACGTGCCGGAGAACATCGAGGCCGCACGTGCGCTCGGCATCGGGGCCCACCTGCACGTCGACACCGACGAGACGATCCGGGTGCTCGATGCGGTCGTGCGGGGGAGCGGCCGGCAGTGACCGTCGGCATCGTGTTCTTCGACGTCGACGGCACCCTCGTCAGCCCCGGTTCCAGCAGCAGCTTCCTTGCCGCCCGGCTCGGGCACCAGGGCACGCTCGACGACGCAGAAGCCCGCTACGCCGACGGCGATCTCACCAACCAGCAGGTCAGTGAGGTCGACGCACGCGGGTGGCGTGGCACGTCCGTCGCGACGGTCGACCGGTGGCTCGACGACCTGCCGGTGTTGCCCGGAACCGAGACCGTCGTCGCGTGGTGCCGTGCCCACGACGTCGAACCCGTGCTCGCGTCGCTCGCGTGGCAACCCGTGACCCGTTCCCTCGCGCGGCGGTTCGGGTTCGTCCCGAACGGCGGGCCCCGAGTCGGCGAGCACGACGGCGTCCACGACGGCACCGTCGCCGAGTACTTCGACGAGTTCGACAAGCGGGACCGGGCGCTCGCGCTCGCTCGTGACCTCGATGTACCGATCGAACGCTGCTGCGCCGTCGGGGACAGCCGCTCGGACATCCCGCTCTTCCAGGCGCTCCCCAGTGCGTTGGCGCTCAACGCGAGTCCGACGGCACGCGCGGCCGCGAGTGACGTGATCGATGCGGATGACCTCTCGAGCACCATCCCCTGGCTCGACCGCTGGCTCCGGGGACTCGGCTGATCGATCGGCTCCGAGCCGGATACGGCATGATCGGTCCGTGTCTTCTGTGAACCCGACCGACGCGTACCGTGCCGCCCGCGACCAGCTCCTCGCCGCGGACTCTCCCGAGGCGGCACGCGCCGGGTTCCGCTGGCCGGACGTCGGCGACACGTTCAACTGGGCGACCGACTGGTTCGACGTCATCGCGACCGACAACAGCCGCACCGCGCTCTGGATCGTCGAGGAGGACGGCCGTGAGCAGCGGTTCAGCTACGCCGAGATGGCCGCACGGTCCGATCGGCTCGCCGCGCGCCTGCACGGCTTCGGCGTGCAGCAGGGCGACCACGTCCTCGTCATGCTCGGCAACCAGCTCGAGCTCTGGGAGACCATGCTCGCCGTGATCAAGCTCGGTGCGGTCATCCTGCCGACGTCGACCATGCTCGACACGGCCGACCTGCAGGACCGCGTCGACCGGGGCTCAGTGGCGCACGTCGTCACGAACCGGAGCGAGACGCACAAGTACGACGACGTCCGCGGGTCCTTCACGCGCATCGTCATCGGCGGTCCCGCTGACGGGTGGACGGAGTACCCGATCGACCTGGGCGAGCCAGCTCCTGCCGACGAGGTCCGTCCCCATGTCGTCACCCGCACGACCGACCCGTGCCTGGTGTACTTCACGTCCGGCACGACGTCGAAGCCGAAGATGGTCGTGCACACCCAGACGTCGTACCCGGTCGGGCACCTCAGCACGATGTACTGGCTCGGCGTCCGCCCCGGTGACGTGCACCTGACGATCAGCTCGCCCGGGTGGGGCAAGCACGCCTGGAGCTGCTTCTTCGCGCCGTGGATCGCGGAGGCAACCGTGTTCATCCACAACACCGCGCGCTTCGACCCGGCCGCACTCCTCGCGCAGCTCGAGCGGGCCGAGGTCAACACGTTCTGCGCGCCGCCGACCGCGTGGCGGATGATGCTGCAGTCCGACCTCGGCGTGAAGCCGCGCGCGCTCCGTGAGCTCATCTCGGCCGGCGAGCCGCTCAACCCCGAGGTCATCGGCCGGGTCGAGGTAGCGTGGGGGCTCACCATCCGCGACGGCTACGGGCAGACCGAGATCACCGCGATCATCGGCAACGCCCCGGGCGCGGCCGTGACGCCCGGCGCGATGGGCAAGCCGCTCCCCGGTGTGACCGTGACGCTGCTCGACCCCGTGACCGGCGAACCGGGCGACGAGGGCGAGGTCTGCCTCGACCTCACCGAGCGGCCCGTCAACCTGATGGCCGAGTACCTCGGCGACCCCGACCGCACCGCCTCGTCGATGCGCGACGGCTTCTTCCACACCGGCGACATCGCCGTCCGTGACGCCGACGGCGAGCTGACCTTCATCGGCCGCACCGACGACGTGTTCAAGTCCTCGGACTACAAGGTGTCGCCGTTCGAGGTGGAGAGCGCCCTGCTGCAGCACCCGGCCGTGGCGGAGAGCGCGGTCGTCCCGGCACCCGACGACGCCCGTCTCAACGTCGTCAAGGCGTACGTCACGTTGGCCACCGGATGGGAGGCGTCGGCCGACACCGCCAGGCAGGTCCTGGAGTACGCACGCACGGCTCTCCCCGCCTATGCGCGCGTCCGCCGGGTCGAGTTCGCGGAGCTCCCGAAGACCATCTCGGGCAAGATCCGCCGCGTGGAGCTCCGGGAGCGCGAGGAGCAGTCGGTGAGCAACGGCACGCGCGCCGAGGGGGAGTGGCGCGACGACGAGTTCCCCGGCCTCCGTGCACCCCGCCCGCAGGCCGGGCCCGCTGCCGGTTGACGGTCGGGGAGACCACACATGGTCGTCGTACTGCGCCCGTGGTCGCTCGACGACGCGGCTGCGCTCGTCGTCGCCAGCCGGTCGAACCCGGACCTCGCGACGCAGTTCCCGGACGTCGGGCTCGATGACGAGGAGCAGGCCCGCGCGCACATCAGGGGCGCCCTGCGGTTCGACGAGCAGGCGAAGAACTGGGCGATCGTGGAAGACGGAGTCGCGGTCGGGAACGTCGGGCTGTCGGCGATCGAGTTCCGGCACGCCACGGCCTGGGCGCATTACTGGCTGGCGTCCGATGCTCGCGGCCGTGGGTTCGCCACTCGTGCGTTGACGAGTGCGTCGACCTGGGCGTTCGACGCCGGGCTCTTCCGCCTCGAACTCGGACACCGCTCGAACAACCCCGCGTCGTGTCGAGTCGCCACGACCGCCGGGTTCCGCGCGGAGGGCGTCGAACGGCAGAAGCTCCGGTACGGCTCGGAGCGGTTCGACGTGGAGACGCACGCCCGGCTGGCGACCGATCCGGTGCCGGACCTGCCGGCGTTCGAGGTCCGGACGACGTCCTGACGGCTGCCCCGGTCAGTCCTAGGCTCGGCACGTGGAACTGATCAAGGACGTCTCGCGCGGCGACTGGTTGCTGGCCCGGGCCGGCTCGTTCGCCTCGTTCGGCGGTGTCGCGGGCACCGGGTTCGAGGCGTACGTCCGGATCCTGCACCCGCTCCGAGCGGATCGCGAAGACCGGACGACCGTGGACGAGCACGACGAGCACCCGGTCCTCGAATCGGCCGAGTGGCGCTGGGCCGACGTCGCCGAGCGCACCCGTCGGACGATCGACCCGCTCGTGTCGTGGCAGACGCTCAGCGGTCGGGACGACGAGTCGGACCTGCCCTTCGACGACGGCTGGGTCGTCCATCCACCCGAAACGGGCTGGTACGAGCCGAAGCAACTCGCCGCGCTGACCGGGCTCCTCGCCGGGGCGACGTCGACGCCGGACGACCTGGTCGGGGCGGTCTGGGACGGATGGGGCGACTTGAACGCGTCGAAGTTGGGCTTCGGGTGGCAGGGGAGCGGCGAGCCGACGGCGGCCGAGCGCGTGGAGATGCAGGCGCACATGGCCCGGGCCCAGGCGCAGCACCGGCGGGAGCAGGCTGCGCTCCGACAGTCGCTTGCGGGTCCGCGCTTCCTGTGGCCGGCCCGCGAGTGCTTCCTGCTCGCCATGTCCCTGCCGCAGCTCAGCGACCCGTCCTGGACGGACCACGCCCGCGTGGGCACCTACGTCGATGTCGGGCACACCCCGCAGATGCTCTGGCCCGAGGGGCACGAGTGGGTGCTCGCCACCGAGATCGACTGGGACTCGACGATCGTCGTCGGGTCGCGGTCGCTCGTCGACGCGATCCTCGCCGATGCCAGGTTCGAGGCGTACGAGGTCGACGCGGACGCTTCCCCGGGCTGATCAGACCGGCAGAGCCACCTCGGTGGTCACGCGCCGGACACTCCGGGTGGACGCGGCGACCACGGTGGCGACGACGATGACGACGGCGCAACCGACCAGGGTCGCGGGCGTGCCGACCGCGTGCGCCAGCGGTCCCACCAGGGCCTCGCCGAGCGGGACGGCGACGAACGACCCGACCATGTCGTACGAGTAGACCCGCGACAGCACGGCCCGGGGCACGTTCGACTGCAACGCGTGGTCCCAGGCAATCGCGAACAGCTCGATGGCCACCCCGCCCAGGGCGAACGCGACGAGCAGGGTCGGCAGGGCCGGGGCGCCGGCGAGCGCCAGGACGGGGAGCGCGGTCACGGCCATCAGGGCGACGCCGATGCCGAGGGCGTGCCGTGGCCGCCACCGCAGCGCGATCAGTGCTCCGAGCGCCAGACCGACGGTCTGCGCGGCGACGACGAGTCCCCAACCCGCCCTGCCGAACGAACCGTCCGCGACCACCGGACCCAGCACGGTGGTGGCACCGACGAAGGCGGCGTTGAGCACCGCGAACTGGGCGACCACCGTCCAGACCCAGCGTCGTCCCGAGAACTCGACCCATCCCTCCCGGATGTCCGCGATCACCGACGGGCGGTCGGCCGGCGCGACGGACGGGCGACGCGGCAGCCGGATCCGTGCGTACAGGGCTGCAGCGACGGCGAAACCGGCGGCGTCCACCGCCAACCCCCACCCGGCGCCGACGAGCGCCACCATCCCGGCGCCTGCGGAGGCCCCGACGATGGTGCCGGCGTTGATGCTCAACCGGATCACGGCGTTCGCGGGGCGCAGCAGTGACTCGGGCACGGTCTCGGGGACCATGGCTGCGGTCGTCGGCAGGCTCACCGCGGCGACGGCACCGTTCAGGATGCTCAGGACGACGAGGAGCGGGACCGTCGCGGTGCCCGTCAGGACCAGCGCGGCGACGGCGCCCTGCGTCAGGGCAGCACCGAGCGACGTGGCGACGAGCACGACGTCACGGGGGAGACGGTCGGCGATGACCCCGCCGAACAGCAGGACGGCGACGTTCGCGACCGAACGTGCGGCCACGACGAGGCCGAGGTCGACGGGCGAGCCGGTGAGGTCGAGGACGGCGAACGCCAACGCGATCGGGGCGACGGCGTTGCCGAGGATGCTCACCGTGCGGGCGGCGAGCAGCCAACGGAACGGCGCGTGCCGGAGGACGCCCGTGGTCGGCGTGCTCACGGTCGCCGCATCGGGAACATCGAGACGGTCATCGACACCGGAACGGTGCCCGGGGTGCGGGGTCGCTGCGCTGCGGCGTGGAGCAGGGCGGAGGCCTGGCCGACGTGGTGCACCACGCGACGCCACGTCTCGGGGCCGACCCACAGTTCGGCGTCGGTGGAGACGCCGGGCCCCGTGGTCCGCTGTCGAACGCGTCGTCGGAGCTCCTCGACCTGCGCCTCGACGTACACGAGCTGGTCCTCGACCGAGACGTCCTCGGCGCCACTGCCGGATCGGGCGTCGGGGTCGAACGCCCGCGACGACGACTCGTGCCGGTACCGCTTCGCCTCGCCGCCCCGGAGCCGGACGACCTCGACGACGGCGACCAGCCCGGCCCGTTCGAGGACACGCAGGTGGTAGCTCGCGGTGGCCTGCGAGAGACCGAGTTCCCGTGCGGCCTCGGCCGCGCTCATCGCGGAGCTCGTCACCAGCGAGAGCAGGCGGAGCCGTATCGGGTGGGCGGTCGCCCGGAGGGACTGGAGGCTGGACATGTGCCCATCGTTGCCCCCGCACCCGGTACCGTCAAATGGCTCTTTGGGGGTCGTCCGGACTGATCTGCGCTGCGACCTTTCGCGCCCAGCGACATCTCACGGCCGGCCGCGCGCGTGAACTGTCGCTCAGCACGAAAACCCGCGCGACGCCGATGCCGACCCGCGCCCGCACCCACGCGCCGCGCCCCGGCCCCAGCGCCCCAGCACCCCCCCCGCGTCACCCTGTGGGAGCAC
>NZ_QKTA01000035.1:0-7881 GCF_003234395.1 Curtobacterium sp. MCLR17_051 | reverse complement strand
GGCGGAGCGGGTGGCGGGGTGCCCGGTCGGAAGGTCACGGACGACCCCTACAGCCCGGCGCGACGGGACTCGGCGAGCTCGACGAGGCGGTCGCGCAGCTCGTCGGCGTCCGCTGCCGGGACACCCGGGATCCGGACGTTCGTCGCAGCGGCGGCGGTGACGAACTTCAGCTCGCTCATGCCGAGCGCCCGGTCGAGCGGGCCCCTCGCGACGTCGACGAGCTGCATCCGGCCGTACGGCACGGCCGTGAACCGCTGCCACATGAGGCCGCGGCGCACGACCAGGTCGTCGTCGCGGAGCGCGTAGCCGATGGCCCGGACCCGTCGGGGTGTGAGCGCGGCGGTGATCGCCGTGGTGACCGCCACCACGATGCCGATGGAGAGCCAGACCGTGCCGGCCCCGGAACCGAAGCCGTCGGTGACGATCCCGATGAGCACGCAGCCCGCGGTGAGCACGACACCGATCACGAGCGTGGTGATGAGTTCGGTCCACACGAGCTTCGCGGACACCCGCTGCCAGGCGATCCCACCGAGGCCGAGGCCGGGCTCGTCGAGTCGTTCACGCGGCATCGCGGGCCTCCTGGGGTTGCTCGGTCAGTTCACCGTCGTCGAACCGTTGCGGGGATCGTCACGGTCGTCGTCGTCACCCGGGGGTGCGATGCACATCCGCTCCGCCACGAGTGCGCAGACCGTCAGGACGATCCCGCCCCCGACGGCGATCACGTTCGGCAGGGTCGAGCCTAGCGAAGGCGTCGCGGAACGGGTCAGCAGGTACAGCACGAGGCCGAGGGCGAACCCGCCGAGCAGCGTGCCGCAGATGCTGGACGCCTTCGCGAGCACGACGACCCGGGTCGCGTAGAGCGGGTCGACCGGCCGCTGGCGTCCGGCGCCGTCCCGCGCGTGCCGGCGCACCGGGCGCGCCATGAGCACGACGGCGACGCCGATGAACGCGAGTGTGACGCCGAGCGGGATCGAGAACAGGAACGTGGGCAGCTGGCGCGACGCCAGGACGGCGTCGAGTGCGAAGCCGGCGACCACCGTCACGACGGCGATGCTGATCAGCGTGGAGGCGCGGGTGGGCTTCATGCGCTGGTCGCGCTCCCCGCAGGCCGGGAGGCCCGTGCCGGCTCCGCGAACAAGCGCGGCTCGTCGACGCGCTCGGTGTCGTCCCCCACGGCGGTGAGCAGGTCGGCCACCGGCCCGGCACCGGGCAGGACGGCTTCGGGGTCGGCGTCGAGCCACGGGGCGAGCACGAACGCGCGCTCCGCTGCCCGGGGGTGGGGCACGACCAGGGTGTCGGTGGCGATCCGCAGGTCGTCCACCGCGACGACGTCGAGGTCGAGGGTGCGGTCGCCCCACCGGACCTCGCGCGTGCGGCCGTGGGCGTCCTCGATGCCGTGCAGGGCGTCGAGGAGGGCCTGCGGCTCGAGGTCGGTGTCGACGACCACGACGGCGTTCCGGTAGCGGGGCTTCGACGTGTCGAGGCCGTCGAGGGTCACGGCGACGGACTCGACCTCGCGGCTCGAGGCCACCGGCTCGACCCCGGGCAGGGCGGCGATCGCGGCGGCGGCGGCGCGGAGCGTGCTCCCCCGGTCGCCGAGGTTCGCTCCGAGGGCGACGACGACCCGGTGGGTCATTCTTCTTCCTCGTCCGGCACCGTGGCGCCGCGGGAGCGCCGGATGGTGATCGAGACGTCGGTGAACGGCACGGTGATCGGGGCCTGCGGCTTGTGCACCGTGACCTCGGTCGCCAATGCGGCACGGTGGGTGAGCACGGCCGCGGCGATGCGTTCGGCCAGCGTCTCGATCAGGTCGACCGGGTCGCGTTCGATCTCGGCGACGACCTGCTCGGCGAGGACGCCGTAGTGCACGGTGGCGTCGAGGTCGTCGCTGCCCGAGGCGGCGCGGGCGTCGAGCTCCACGGCGACGTCGACGACGAAGTCCTGGCCGTCCTCGCGCTCGTGGTCGAAGACGCCGTGGTGTCCGCGGGCGCGGACCCCGGTGAGTCGGATGGTGTCGTTCACGATCGAGCTGCCCTCCAGGCGTCCCAGACGTCGAGCACGGCACGGGTCGGTGCCGGGTCGTGCACGCGCACACCCCACGCGCCGCGTTCGGCGGCGAGCAGGCTGATGGCGGCGGTGGCGAGGTCGCGCTCCCTGGGCGGGGCACCCTCGGGGCTCCCGACACCGTCGAGGAACCGCTTGCGTGAGGCGGCGACGAGCACCGGCAGGCCGATCGAGGCGAAGCGCTCGTAGCCGGCCAGGATCTCCCAGTTCTGCACGCCGTGCTTGGCGAAGCCGAGACCCGGGTCGATGACGACCTGCTCCTGCCGGACGCCGAGCACGATGAGTTCGGCGACCCGGAGTTCGACCTCGCGCCGGACCTCCTCGACCGCGTGGGTGTACTCGGCGTTGCGGTACATCCGGTCGCTGTGGCCGCGCCAGTGCATGACGACGAAGCCGACCCCCGTCGACGCCACGACCCGGGCCATGTCCGGGTCGGCGAGCCCGCCCGAGACGTCGTTGACGATGGCGGCACCGAGGTCGACGGCACGCTCGGCCGTCGCGGCGTTCATGGTGTCGACGCTGACCGGGATGCCCTCGGCGACGAGCTGCTGCACGACCGGCAGCACCCGTTCCTGCTCGACCGGCACGGGCACGCGCTCGGAACCGGGGCGGGTGGACTCCCCGCCGACGTCGATGACGTCCGCACCGGCCGCGACGAGGTCACGTGCGTGCTGCACGGCGGCCTCGTAGGCCTGGTGCAGCCCGCCGTCGCTGAACGAGTCGGGGGTGACGTTGAGGATGCCGAGCACCCGGGTGCGCTCCTCGGCCGGACCACCGCGGTCACGGCGACGGCCGGTCACGACCTCCGGCACCGGCTGGGGTGCACGGAGGTCGATCGCGACCGTCGCCGGTTCGGCGGCGGCGGCGCGGGCACGACTCACCTCGGCGAGTCGACGCTCTCGTCGCGTCGGCAGCTCGGTCATGCGGGCCTACGCGGGGGCGATACCCGGGTTGCCGAACGGGCGACGACGGGTCTTCGAGGTCGACTCGGAGTCCGACGGGTCCGCTGCGGTCGAGGCGGCCTTGCCGGGCACGTCGATCGCGGGCAGGTTGCTGACCGGGCGCTTGTCGCTGGAGAGCCACTGCGGGCGCTCCGGCAGCTTGCGGACGTCCTTGAAGATCTCCACGAGCTCCGGGGCGTCGAGCGTCTCCTTCTCGAGGAGCTCGCCGGCCAGGCGGTCGAGGATGTCCCGGTTGTCGTTGAGCACCTGGTAGGCCTCGTCGTGCGCGGCCTCGAGCAGGGCGCGGGTCTCGGCGTCGACCGTCTGGGCGATGGTCTCCGAGTAGTCGCGACCGGTGCCACCGCTCATGTCGCGGCCGACGAACGGCTCGCTCGAACCGGACCCGAGCTTGACGGACCCGACAGCCTGGCTCATGCCGTACTCGGTGACCATCTTGCGGGCGGTGCCGGTGGCCTTCTCGATGTCGTTCGAGGCGCCCGTGGTCGGGTCGTGGAAGACGATCTCCTCGGCGACGCGACCACCCATGGCGTAGGTGAGCTGGTCGAGGAGCTCGTTGCGGGTGACCGAGTACTTGTCCTCGAGCGGGAGCACCATCGTGTAGCCGAGGGCACGGCCGCGGGGCAGGATCGTGATCTTCGTGACCGGGTCGGTGTGCCGCATCGCCGCTGCCGCCAGGGCGTGGCCGCCCTCGTGGTACGCGGTGATCAGGCGTTCCTGGTCGGACATGATCCGGGTGCGGCGCTGCGGGCCGGCCATCACGCGGTCGACGGCCTCGTCGAGGGCACGGTTGTCGATGAGCTGCGCGTTCGAGCGGGCGGTCAGCAGGGCCGCCTCGTTCAGGACGTTCGCCAGGTCGGCACCGGTGAAGCCCGGCGTCTTGCGGGCGAGCAGCTCGAGGTCGACGCTCGCGGCGAGCGGCTTGCCCTTCGCGTGCACCTCGAGGATCTGCTTGCGGCCGGCGAGGCCCGGGGCGTCGACGCCGATTTGGCGGTCGAAACGGCCGGGGCGCAGGAGCGCGGGGTCGAGCACGTCGGGACGGTTCGTCGCGGCGATGAGGATGACGTTGGTCTTGCCGTCGAAGCCGTCCATCTCGACGAGGAGCTGGTTCAGCGTCTGCTCGCGCTCGTCGTTGCCACCGCCGATGCCGGCACCACGGTGACGACCGACGGCGTCGATCTCGTCGATGAAGACGATGGCCGGCGAGTTGGCCTTGGCCTGCTCGAAGAGGTCACGGACACGGCTCGCACCGACACCGACGAACATCTCGACGAAGTCCGAACCGGAGATCGAGTAGAACGGCACGCCGGCTTCTCCCGCGACGGCGCGGGCGAGCAGGGTCTTGCCGGTTCCGGGAGGGCCGTAGAGCAGCACGCCCTTCGGGATCTTCGCCCCGACGGCCTGGAACTTCGCGGGCTCCTTGAGGAACTCCTTGATCTCGTGGAGTTCTTCGATCGCCTCGTCGGCACCCGCGACGTCGGCGAACGACACCTGCGGGTTCTCCTTGTTGTTGATCTTGGCCTTCGACTTGCCGAACTGCATGACCTTCGAGCCGCCACCCTGGGCGCTCGAGAGCAGGAACCAGAACAGGGCACCGATGATCAGGAACGGCAGCAGGATGCCGAGCAGCGACAGGAACCAGTTGCCCTGGGCGACGCGGTCGTTGTAGCCGTCCGGCAGGTTGGAGTCGTTGACCGCCTGCACGACCTCTTCGCCGCGCGGCGTGGAGTAGTAGAACTGCTCCTGCTTGTCGCCGTCCTTCAGGACGAGGTCGACCCGCTGCTCGGTGGAGTTGATGGTCACGGACGAGACCTTGTCATCGGACAGCTGCTCGAGACCCTTCTGGGTGTCGATCTCTTGCGTGCTGCCCTGGCTGATGACGCTCCAGCCGATGAAGATGCCCGCCAGCGCGATCAGCACGTAGAGGTACGGGCCGCGGAAGATGCGCTTGAAGTTCATGTGATCCGGGCGCGAGTGCCCGACACCTTTCTCTGCCGAAGTTGCGTGCAGGTCAGCATACGGCCGCGATTCTGTGGCGAGAATGGGTGTCCTCTGCGGGCGAACTCACCCCCGGGCCAGAGTCGGCCGAGTGCGACCCGAGCGCGGCGGGCCGCCCGTCAGGAGTAGACGTGCGGAGCGAGGACGCCGACGCCGCGCAGGTTGCGGTAGCGCTCGTCGTAGTCCAGGCCGTAGCCGACCACGAAGGCGTCGGGGATGTCGAAGCCCACGTACTTCACGTCGACCTCGACCTTGGCGGCCTCGGGCTTGCGCAGCAGGGCGACGATCTCGACGCTCGCGGCACCACGGGACTGCAGGTTCTGCTTGAGCCACGACAGGGTCAGACCGGAGTCGATGATGTCCTCGACGATCAGGACGTCGCGGCCGTGCAGGTCGGTGTCGAGGTCCTTGAGGATCCGCACCACACCGGACGACTTCGTGCCGGAGCCGTACGACGACACCGCCATCCAGTCCATCCGCGCCTGCATCTTGAGGTGGCGCGAGAAGTCCGCCATCACCATGACGGCACCCTTGAGCACCCCGACGAGCAGCGGGTCGCGGCCCGCGTAGTCGGCGTCGACGACCGCCGCGAGCTCGGCGAGCTTCTCGTCGATCTGCTCGGGGGTGAAGAGCACTTCGGACAGGTCTGCCTGGACGTCGGAGAGTTCCACCACGCCAGCCTAACCGGCGCTGAACTCGATGCGGTCGCCGGTCCGCGTGGCACGGACGCCCGGCAGGTCGATCGGGCCTTGTCCGCTCCAGTCCGTGACGAGCCGGCAGACCTCGAGCGTCTGCACGCGCGACAGCGTCACCCCGAACTCGCTCTCCACCGCCAGGCGCACGAGTCGCTGCCGGAGCGCCGGTGGGTTCGCCCCGAGCGCCCGCACCGACAGCGAGATGCCCGCCTCGGAGTGCTCGGCGATGTCCTCCGCGATCTCCTCCGCGAAGTGGTCCAGCGCCGCGGAGTCCTCGCGCAGCTGGTCGGCCGTCCGGGCCAGGGCCTCGGGCACCCCGGCACCGAGCTCCCGTTCGAGCACCGGCAGCAGGGTGTTCCGCACCCGCACCCGTGCGTACGCGGGGTCGTCGTTCTGCGGGTCGTGCCACGGCGCCAGCCCCGCCGCGGCGCACGCCTGCCGGGTCGCGTGGCGCCGGACCGACAGGAGCGGCCGGCCGTAGGCCGGACCGCCGTCGCGGCGGGCGAGCGGCTGCATGCCGGACAGGCTGTCCGGCCCGCTGCCGCGCAGCAGGCCGAGCAGCACGGTCTCGGCCTGGTCGTCCAGGGTGTGGCCCAGCAGCACCAGGGGTGACCCGGTGGCGGCCGCGACCTCGGCGATCGACGCGTGGCGGGCCTCCCGGGCGGCGCCTTCCGGGCCCCCGTCGGAACCGACCGTGACCCTGCGGACCGTCACCGGGTCGAGTCCCAGCTCGGATGCCTGCCGGGAGGCGCGGCTCGCGACCGCCTCGGAGCCCGCCTGGAGCGCGTGGTCGACGACCACTGCCCCGGCCCGCAGACCCTGCTTGCCCGCTTCGAACGCGGTGGCCGCCGCCAGGGCGAGCGAGTCCGGTCCGCCGCTCAGTGCGACGAGCACCAGGTCGCCTGCGGCGACCACGCCGTCGTCGACGGCTGCGGCGAGCAGGTCGCGGACCGCCAGGCGGGTCTCGGCGACGGCGGGGTCGAGCCGGGGACGCGGAGAGTTCACCCGGTAACGTTAGCCGCGCTTTCGCAACACACGACAGTCCCCGAAGCAGACACAGGAGCGCAACATGGCCGCGTACGACGTCGTCGTCGAGATCCCCAAGGGCAGCCGCAACAAGTACGAGGTGGACCACGAGACCGGTCGCGTCTACCTCGACCGCGTGCTGTTCACCTCGTTCGTCTACCCCACCGACTACGGGTTCTTCGAGAAGACCCTGGCCGACGACGGTGACCCCGTGGACGCGCTGCTGCTGCTCGAGTTCCCGACGTTCCCCGGCGTCGGCGTCAAGGTCCGCCCCGTCGGCGTCTTCAAGATGAGCGACGAGGCCGGCAACGACGAGAAGGTCCTCGTCGTCCCCGCCAAGGACCCGCGCTGGGCACACATCCAGGACATCTCGGACGTGCCGGAGCAGACGAAGGCCGAGATCGCGCACTTCTTCGAGCGCTACAAGGACCTCGAGCCGAACAAGTGGGTCAAGGCCGAGGGCTGGGGCGACGCCGCCGAGGCCGAGCGCATCGTGCAGGCCGGTCAGGCCGCGTACGTGCCCGCTGGTCACTGACGATCCCCTGACGAAGAACGGCGCCCGCTCTCCTTCCGGAGGGCGGGCGCCGTTCTGTGTCGTGCGGGGTGGCTGTCGCGCCGGGCGGGGCGTGCGGGGGCGCGTGTGCGGGCGGAGCGTGGCGTGCGGGGGCGCGGCGTGCGTGGGCGCGCCTGGTGGAAACGGGCGTACCGGGTGGAAACGGGCGTACCGGGTGCGTTGATCCGTGCAGGTACGCCCGATCTCACTTGGTACCGCAGCCGCTCTGGGAAAGAACAGGCACTCCGGGAGCGGGCTACAGGGAACCGCTCGGGCGGGCGACGTACGGCATGAGCTGGTTCGGCAGCCAGATCGCGCGCTCGACGACGCCGACGCCGGGGCGCGCGGCCTCGACCATGGTGCCGTAGCTCGTCACGATCGAGTCGTGGTACGCCCCCGAGGCCGTGCCGTTCGACGAGTAGAACAGGATGTCGCCGGGCTGGCGCTGGGACAGCGGGACGAGGCGGCCGATCGACTTGAAGTAGTTGTACTGCCAGACCACGTTGTGTCCGCCGGTCGCGATGCCCTGCGAGCTGTAGGCCATCATCACGAGGCCGGAGCAGTCCCAGGTGTTCGGGCCGGCGCC
>NZ_QKTA01000034.1:0-8110 GCF_003234395.1 Curtobacterium sp. MCLR17_051 | reverse complement strand
GGGCGGACCCGGGGCGGGCCTCCCGGGCCAGGATCGCCGGTAGTCTTGCCCGGACCGTTTCCGCACCGAGCACCCAGCTCGGCGACCTCTGGAGCACCCTTTGGCACAGCCCTCCCGTCTCGACAGCGTCATCGCCCTGGCCAAGCGCCGCGGCTTCGTCTTCCAGTCGGGTGAGATCTACGGAGGCTCCCGCTCCGCATGGGACTACGGGCCCCTCGGCGTGGAGCTCAAGGAGAACATCAAGCGCCAGTGGTGGCAGCGGTTCGTCCGCGGTCGCGGGGACATGGTCGGCCTCGACTCCGCGGTGATCCTGCCCCGCAAGGTGTGGGAGGCCTCCGGCCACGTCGCGACCTTCACCGACCCGCTGGTGGAGTGCCTGCACTGCCACCACCGGTTCCGCGAGGACCACCTGATCGAGGCGTTCGTCGCCAAGAAGGGCCGCGACCCCGAAGGCCGCATGGCCGAGATCGCCTGCCCGAACTGCGGCACCCGCGGCGAGTGGACCGAGCCCCGCGAGTTCTCCGGGATGCTCAAGACCTACCTCGGCCCGGTCGAGTCGGAAGAGGGCCTGAACTTCCTGCGCCCCGAGACCGCCCAGGGCATCTTCGTCGACTTCGCGCAGGTCGTCACGACGAGCCGCATGAAGCCCCCGTTCGGCATCGGCCAGGTCGGCAAGGCGTTCCGCAACGAGATCACGCCCGGCAACTTCATCTTCCGCACGCGCGAGTTCGAGCAGATGGAGATCGAGTACTTCGTGCCGCCGGCCTCGGCCCAGGAGCACTACGAGCAGTGGATCGCCGACTCGGTGGCGTTCTACACCGACCTCGGCATCGACCCCGAGAACCTGCGCCGCTTCGACGTGCCGGACGGCGAGCGTGCGCACTACTCCGACGCGACCGCCGACATCGAGTACCGCTTCGGCTTCACCGGCTCGGAGTGGGGCGAGCTGATGGGCGTCGCGAACCGCACCGACTTCGACCTGAACAACCACATCGAGGCGTCCGGCCAGGACCTCCGGTTCTTCGACCAGGCAGCCAACGAGAAGTACGTGCCGTACGTCATCGAGCCGTCGTTCGGGCTGACCCGTGCACTCATGGCGTTCCTGCTCGACTCGTACCACGAGGACGAGGCGCCGAACGCGAAGGGCGGCGTCGACAAGCGCACCGTCCTGCGCCTCGACCCGCGCCTGGCCCCGGTGAAGGCCGCCGTCCTGCCGCTGTCGCGCAACGAGCAGCTCTCGCCCGTCGCCCGCGGCCTGGCCGACGACCTGCGCAAGAACTGGAACGTGGACTTCGACGACGCCGGTGCCATCGGCCGTCGCTACCGTCGCCACGACGAGATCGGCACGCCGTTCTGCATCACGGTCGACTTCGACACGCTCGAGGACAAGGCCGTCACGGTGCGCGAGCGCGACACGATGAGCCAGGAGCGCGTCTCGCTCGACCAGCTGCAGGGGTACCTCGCGCAGCGGTTGCTCGGCGCGTAGGGGGTTCGGCGGCTCCGCAAGACACCGGTGTTCGTGCGTTGCACACTCGCAATCGGGTGTTCGACCTGCGAACACCGGTGTTCTGCTGCCAGTGACGGGAATGCGCGCCGCACGAGCGCGTTGGGGTCAGCATGAACGACTCCGTGAAGGTCGATGTCTGGTCGGACATCGCCTGCCCCTGGTGCTACATCGGCAAGCGCAAGTTCGAGGCCGGCGTCGCCGCGTTCGGCGCCTCGACCGAGGGCCCTCCCGTCGAGGTCGAGTACCACTCCTTCGAGCTGAGCCCGGACACCCCCGTCGACTTCGAGGGCACCGAGGCCGAGTTCCTGTCGGGCCACAAGGGCATGCCCGTCGACCAGGCGCAACAGATGCTCGACCAGGTCACCGCCATCGCCGCGGGCGTCGGCCTCGAGTACGACTTCGAGGCCATGCACCACACCAACACCGTGAAGGCCCACCAGGTCATCCACCTCGCCAAGCAGCACGGCAAGCAGCTCGAGATGGTCGAGCGCCTGTTCACCGCTTACTTCGAGCGCGGCGAGCACGTCGGACAGGAGTCCTCGCTCGCCGACCTGGCGGCGGAGATCGGTCTCGACCGCGACGAGGTCCTCAGCACCCTGCGCGACGACGCCCAGCTCGCCGCGGTCCGCGCCGACCAGGCCCAGGCACAGGCGTTCGGGATCAACGGCGTGCCGTTCTTCGTGATCGACGGCAAGTACGGCGTCTCCGGCGCCCAGGACCCCACGGCGTTCGAGCAGGTGCTCCGCCAGGTGGTCGCGCTCCGCGAGACCACGCCGGAGGAGGTCGCCTCGGCGGCCGAGCGCGCTGCGGACGACGCGAGCGCGGACGTGGCGGCGACCCGATGACGGACATGACCATCAGTGACCAGGGCGCCGTGCGCCTCCAGGCCGTGACGTCGGTACCGTCCGTGCCGGACGCGCTCACGGGGCTGCCGGGCGTCCGCGGCCTCTCCGCCGCTTCCGGCGTTTCCGGCGTTCCCGGCCTGGAGGCCCGTCCCGCGTTGCTGACGCTCGTCACGCCCGGCGGTGCGCCGGTCTGCGAGGGCGATGCGTGCCTGATCGACGCCGGCTCGTTCGCCGGGGCCGAGGGCGACTGGTCCGAGGTGCCGGACTGACGGCTGCGTCAGTCGCGCTGCGGTTGCTCGTCGGTGATGTCGGCGACGGTCGCGCCGTAGGCGGCGACGAGCGCGTCGGCGTCGACGAAGGCGCTCGCGCCGTGCCGCCCCGCACCCAGCGCGACCCGGCGGCCGACGATGCGCTCGTCGGCGTACACCGGCAGGTCGCCCGTGGCACCGATCGGCGTGATGGTGCCGCGCTCGTAGCCGGACGCCCCGAGCGCGGTGGCGGCGTCGGGCATCGAGAGCTTGTTGACGCCGACGACCGTGCGGAGCTTCTTCCAGGCGATGCTGCGGCCGCCGGGCACCAGGGCGAGCAGGAACCCGCCGTCGTGGCGCTTCACCACCAGGGTCTTGACGATGTCGCCGGGCTCGATCCCGAGCAGTCCGGCGGCCTCGTGCAGGGAGTCCGCGGCCGGGCGCTCGACCACCTCGACCGGCAGGCCACGGGCCTGGGCGTCGGCGTCGAACCGGGTGCTGGCGTCGCTCGTCATGTGGAGAACGCTACCGGCGCGCACCGACGTGGGAAGATGGGACAGGTATGACGATCACACAAGCACCCGCCTCGCGAGTCGGCGGCCCCCTGCGCATCGGCCCGATCGAGGTCGACGTGCCGGTCGTGCTCGCGCCGATGGCCGGGATCACGAACATGGCGTACCGCCGGCTGTGCCGCGAGTACGGTGCCGGGCTCTACGTGTGCGAGATGATCACCTCGCGCGCGCTGGTCGAACGGACGCCCGTGTCGATGCAGCTCATCCAGCACCACGAGTCCGAGACCCCGCGGTCGATCCAGCTGTACGGCGTCGAGCCGAACACCGTGGCCGAGGCGGCGTCGATCCTGGTGGGCGAGGACCGCGCCGACCACATCGACCTGAACTTCGGGTGCCCGGTGCCCAAGGTCACCCGCAAGGGCGGCGGCGCGGCCCTGCCCTGGAAGCTCGACCTGTTCCGCGAACTCGTCACCAAGACCGTGCGCGCCGCCGGTGACGTCCCCGTCACGGTGAAGATGCGCAAGGGCATCGACGAGGACCACCTGACCTACCTCGACGCCGCCCGCATCGCGCGCGACGCCGGTGTCGCCGCGGTGTCGCTGCACGCCCGCACCGCGAACGAGCACTACTCCGGGCACGCCGACTGGTCCGCGATCGCCACCCTGAAGGAGACCGTCACCGACATCCCGATCCTCGGCAACGGCGACATCTGGTCGGCCGCCGACGCGCTCCGGATGATCGACGAGACCGGTGCCGACGGCGTGGTCGTCGGCCGTGGCTGCCTGGGCCGTCCGTGGCTGTTCGGTGACCTGGCCGCGGCGTTCCGCGGCGAGGGGCTGCGGTACATGCCGTCCCTGGGCGAGGTCGCAGACGGGTTCCGTCGGCACGCCGAGCTGCTCGTCGAGTTCTTCGGCGACGAAGAGCACGCCTGCCGCGACATCCGCAAGCACGTGGCCTGGTACTTCAAGGGGTACCCGATCGGCAGCGACGTCCGGGCCGGCCTGGCGATGGCGTCGAGCCTGCAGGAGATCGACGACTTCCTCGGCCAGCTCGACCACGACGCGCCCTACCCGGGTGCCGACGCCGAGGGGCCGCGCGGTCGTGCCGGGCACCCAAAGCGCACCGCGCTGCCCGACCGCTGGCTCGAGAGCCGCGACGTCGACTCCGAGTTCCGCAAGGTCCTGGCCGCCGCCGAGCTGCACCACAGCGGCGGATGAGCGCCACCGCCTCGTACGGTCCGGCGGACGCGGAGCGCTGGCTCCCCGAAGAGCACGGCAACCGCCGCTCGGACTTCGCCCGTGACCGCGCCCGACTGCTGCACTCCAGTGCGCTCCGGCGTCTGGCCGCGAAGACCCAGGTGCTCAGCCCGACCGCGGGGCTCGACTTCGCCCGCAACCGGCTGACCCACTCGCTCGAGGTCGCGCAGGTCGGCCGCGAGCTCGCCGACTCGCTCGGACTCGACCCCGACGTGGTCGACACCGCGTGCCTGGCGCACGACATCGGGCACCCGCCGTTCGGGCACAACGGCGAGACGGCCGTGAACGCCTGGGCGACCGGCATCGGTGGCTTCGAGGGCAACGCGCAGACGCTCCGGCTGCTGACGCGGCTCGAGCCGAAGGTCTACGGCGTCCGGCCCGGCGCTGACGTGGACCGTCCGTTCGGGCTCAACCTGACCCGTGCGTCGTTGGACGCCAGCTGCAAGTACCCGTGGCCCGCTGCGCAGGGGGTCTCGGAGTCGTCGTCCGGGCGCACCAAGTTCGGCTTCTACGACGACGACCACGACGCCTTCGAGTGGCTCCGCGCCGGCGCGCCGCGCCGCCAGCGGTGCATCGAGGCGCAGGTGATGGACCTCGCCGACGACATCGCGTACTCGGTGCACGACTTCGAGGACGCCGTCGTCGCCGGGTTCATCGACGTCGCGGCCCTGGGCGACCGCGTCGGTGAGAACGACATCGTGACCGCCATGCACGCGTGGGTCGGCGACGACCTGAGCCGCGACGAGCTGCTCGAGGCGTTCGACCGCCTGCGCGCGCTGCCGCTCTGGATGACCGCGTACGACGGCTCCCGCCGTGACGCCGCACGCCTCAAGAACCTGACGTCGCAGCTGATCGGACGCTTCGCGCGCACCGCAACGGCGGCCACCCGCGAGTCCTACGCCTCGGGGTCGCTCGTGCGGTTCGCCGCGTCGGTCGTCACCCCGCCCGAGATCATCGGCGAGATCGCGGTGCTCAAGGGCATCGTCGCGGCCTTCGTGATGACCCAGGGCGACCGTCAGCCCGTGTACGAGGACCAGCGCCGCGTGCTCACCGAACTGCTCGACGCGCTGGCGGCGACCGGTGCGTCCGACCTCGAGCCGGGCTTCGCCGCCGACTGGCACGCCGCGGACGACGACGCCGGCCGACTGCGCGCCGTCGTCGACCAGGTCGCGAGCCTGACCGACCAGGGCGCACTCGCCTGGCACCGACGTCTGGTGGTGGGTGACCGTGACCCGGTCCACATCGCTGTCTGACCGGTCCGCCGACGTCGGTCCCACGAACTAGGATCGAGGGGTGGCTGGCAGGATCGCGCGGAACGACATCGACGAGGTCCGCTCGCGTGTCAACATCGCCGACGTCGTGGGCGACTACGTCACGCTGAAGCACGCGGGCGTCGGGTCGATGAAGGGCCTGTGCCCCTTCCACGACGAGCGCTCCCCGTCGTTCCACGTCCGGCCCCAGGTCGGCCGCTACCACTGCTTCGGCTGCGGCGAGGACGGCGACGTCTTCAGCTTCATCATGGCGCAGGACCACACCACCTTCGCCGAGGCCGTCGAGCGCATGGCCGCGAAGATCGGCTTCACCCTGCACTACGAAGAGGGCGACGGGCCGCGCACCGACTACAACACTCGTGCTCGGCTGATCGCCGCGAACGAAGCCGCGCTCGAGTACTTCACCGCGCAGCTCACGACGGGCGCCGCCGACCCCGCCCGCCGGTTCCTGGGGGAGCGCGGGTTCGACCCCTCGGCTGCCCAGCACTTCGGCGTCGGCTTCGCGCCGAAGTCCTACGACATGCTCAAGGACCACCTGCGCGGGCGTGGCTTCACGATGGAAGAGCTCGTGTCCGCCGGCCTCGTCAGCCAGGGTGACCGCTCGCCGTACGACCGGTTCCGCGGGCGGCTGATGTGGCCGATCCGCGACGTCACCGGGGCGACCATCGGGTTCGGGGCGCGCCGCCTGCTCGAGGACGACAAGGGTCCCAAGTACCTCAACACGCCCGAGACCCCGATCTACCACAAGAGCCAGGTGCTCTACGGGCTCGACCTGGCCCGCCGCGACATCTCGAAGCAGAAGCAGGTCGTCATCGTCGAGGGCTACACCGACGTGATGGCGTGTCACGTCGCGGGCGTCACGACCGCGGTCGCCACCTGCGGCACGTCGTTCGGCGTCGACCACATCAAGGTGCTGCGCCCGATGCTCGGTGACCTGGCCGGCGCCGACCCGAACGCCAACGGCGAGGTCGTGTTCACGTTCGACCCCGACGAGGCCGGGCAGCGTGCCGCCTCGCGTGCCTTCGCGGAAGAACAGCGCTTCGCGGCGCAGACCTACGTCGCCGTGGCGCCCGGCGGGCTCGACCCGTGCGACCTCCGGCTCGCCCGTGGCGACGACGCCATCCGCCGCCTGGTCACGAACAAGCGCCCGATGTTCGAGTTCATGATCCGCCGCACCCTGGACGGCCACGACCTCGAGACCGTCGAGGGGCGCGTCGGTGCCCTGCGTGCGGCCGCGCCCGTCCTCGCCGGCATCCGCGACCGCTCGCTGACCCAGGGCTACGTCCGCGAACTCGCCGGCTGGCTCGGCATGGAGATCCACGAGGTCCGTCGGTCGGTCGAGACCGCCAGACGCCGTGCGGGCTCCGCCGGGCAGGACGACCGGTCCGCAGGCGCAGGGCGCGACGGCCGCAACGGGAACGGCACCGACGGGGTCGACACCCCCGACGAGCCCGTCGCCGGCATCCGCTCGCTGCCGAACGACCCGATCAGCCGCATGGAGCGCGACGCCGTGATGGCGATGGTGCAGCAGCCCACGTCCGTCGGCGCACCGATGCTCGGGCTCGCCGCGTCGGCCACGTTCTCGACGCCGATGCTCGCCGCGGTGCGGGACGCCGTGGTCGCCAACGTCGACGTCATCGGCGCGGGGGACTGGCTCGACCGGCTGCTCGCCGACGTGCCGGCGCCGCTGCGAACCCTGACGCACGAACTCGCCCTCGCACCGATCCCCGCGCGAAACGCCGAGGACCTGGCGGCCTACTGCCGGAGCATCGTCGTGGCCCTGGTCGAGCGCGACCTGCTCGCCCGCAAGGCCTCGTTGCTCGGGCAGCTGCAGCGCGCCGACCCGCACGAGCAGGCCGAGCGTCGCGCCGAGATCCAGCGGCAGCTCGTCGACATCGACGGGCAGCGGATGCGGTTGCGCGCCGACGCCGAGGCGTCCTAGGGCTCTTCGCGCGGCTGGTGCGGCAGTTGGCGTGTGCGCCAGATCGTCTCGGTCGCAGGACGCACCGCGTGCGCTTCGCCGAGGTCGCACGAACTGTCGTGCGGCGGGGCTGCGAGCGGCAGTTCGTGCGACCTCGGCGGTCCGTGAGGGGTCAGGACGTGCCGCGTGCGGGGCGTCGAGTGGTCGCAAGGCGTCGGTTGGCCGGGGTTCGGCCGACGGGACGTGACCGCGCGGGTGGGGCGAGCGGTGAGTCGTGACCGGTCGGCGGGGGCGTGGGGACGGGCGGACGCGGGGCGGGCCTCCAGGCGGGGGAGGCGAGGTCGCACGACGCGCCGTATGGGTGCCGCCGAGGTCGCACGAACTGTCGCACGGTGGGGCTGCGAGCGGCAGTTCGTGCGACCTCGGCGGTCCGTGAGTGGTCGGGACGTGCCGTCTGTCGGGCCTCGAGTGGTCGCGGATCGTCGGTTGGCCGGGGTCCGGCCGACGGGACGTGCCCGCGCGGGGCAGGGTGGGCGGTGAGTCGTGACCC
>NZ_QKTA01000033.1:0-13162 GCF_003234395.1 Curtobacterium sp. MCLR17_051 | reverse complement strand
GACCGGCCGGGTGCCCCACCCCGAAGACTCCACCCCCGAAGACACCACACCCCGAACACCCCGAACACCCCGACGGACGGATCGATGACGAGCTTCACCTCCTGGTTGCCGGGCCGGCGACCCACCGGCGAACCGGACGCGAGCGGCCGCCGTCGCGCCGTCCGGACGTGGCGGCCGATCCGAGCGCTCCGTCCGTCCCGCACCCGGCGTCCGACCCGGCCGGTCAGTGGCTGGTCCCACGAGTCCGCCGGCCCCGCCGCCCGGGCGATCCCGGTCCTCGGCGCCCCCGACCGCTGGCGGTTCAGCGGGTCGGCGATCGTCGTCGTCGGGCTGTTGCTCGTCGGCTTCGCGCTGCAGTTCACCGCCGTGTCGCAGGTCACGTACTCGCGCGACCAGCAGCTCGCCCGTGATGCGTTCCGCTACGAGCTCGCCAACGCCACCGCCCCGGTCGGCCAGACCGGCACCGACGGCCGCCTGGTCCCCGAGGGCACCCCCGTCGCGATCGTCCGGGTGCCGGCGCTCGGCCTCGACACGGTCGTGCTGCAGGGCACCACGTCGGAGACCACCCGCTCCGGCCCCGGCCACCGTCGGGACACCCCGCTGCCCGGTCAGGTCGGCGCGAGCGTCGTCTACGGGCGCCAGACCGCCTACGGCGGCCCCTTCGGTCGCATCGACCAGCTCGACAAGGGTGCCGTCATCACCGCGACGACCGGGCAGGGGACCGCGAAGTACCGGGTCATCGACGTCCGCCGCACCGGCGACCACGTCCCCGCACCGCTCGAGGCCGGCGACGGTCGGCTCACCCTGGTCTCCGCCGCCGGGCTGCCGTTCCTGCCCGACTCCGTCGTCCGCGTCGACGCCGAACTGGTCTCGAAGGCCGCTCCCACCCCGACGCCGTCGTTCGGCTACGCCGCACTCGCCCCCGCCGAACTGACGATGGCCGGTGACGGCTCGGTGTGGCCGTTCCTCGTGCTCGGCCTGATCGTCCTGGCCGGCATGGTCGCGCTGTTCGCGGTCGGGATGCGCTTCTGGGGCCGTCGGCAGACACTCGTCGTCGCCGTCCCGGTGGTGCTCGCCGTCGGGCTCTCCGCGGCGTCCCAGCTCACCGTCCTCCTGCCCAACCTGATGTGACCGAAGAGACCACGATGCCCGGAACAGAAACCGAAACCCTCCTCGCCGAGTTCGACAGCTGGTTCGACCGCGTGCCGCCGGCACCGGATCCGTCGACCCTGCCCGCGACGCTCGACGCCCGATCCGTCTCCGCCTGGTTCGGCGACCACAAGGTGCTCGACCGTGTTTCGCTGACCATGCCGGCCGGCCAGGTCACCGCCCTGATCGGACCGTCCGGCTGCGGCAAGAGCACGTTCCTCCGCACGCTCAACCGCATGCACGAGCTCGTCCCCACGGCGTCGCTCGCGGGTGAGGTGCTCCTCGACGACGTCGACATCTACGACGCGTCCCGGCGCATCACCGAGGCCCGGCGGCAGATCGGCATGGTCTTCCAGAAGCCGAACCCGTTCCCCGCGATGAGCATCCAGGACAACGTGCTCGCAGGACTCGCCCTGACGGGCGTGCGGCTCGACAAGGCCGCGAAGGCCGCGCTCGTCGAGGAGACCCTGACCAAGGCGGGCCTGTGGAACGAGGTCAAGGACCGCCTTCGGCAACCCGGCGGCGGTCTGTCCGGTGGGCAGCAGCAGCGGCTCTGCATCGCCCGTTCGCTCGCCGTCCGTCCGCGGGTGCTCCTGATGGACGAGCCGTGCTCCGCCCTCGACCCCACGTCGACCCGGCGCATCGAGCAGACGATCACGGAGCTCGCCACCGACGTGACGATCGTCATCGTCACGCACAACATGCAGCAGGCGCAGCGCGTCTCCGACCGCTGCGCGTTCTTCCTGGCCGAGGCCGGGACACCCGGTGCGATCGTCGAGCACGGCCCGACCGACGCGATGTTCCAGACACCGCAGGATCCGCGCACCGCCGACTACGTCAACGGTCGCTTCGGGTGACGGACGGGAGGCGCGGTGCGGGGCCGCACCGCGCCTCCCGTCGGGCTGTGGTCGCGGACCACGGCACCAGCGGATGCCCGTCACGCCTGTCCGGGCAGTAGCCGGTCTCGGGGCAGGGCTGCTCGTCGGACTCGTCTTCTTCGACGGCTCTGCTGCCTTCGTCCAGGGGGCCGTGGTCGCCGGCGTCCTGTTGACGCTTGCGCTGGTCCTCTGGAGTGCTGTGCGGAGACAGCGGGCCTGAAGCTGCTGCGGTGCACTCCAGCGCTGCGGGCCGCGTGATCGGTACGGTGGTGGCCATGGCCCGATTCACGCCCCCCGCCGCTGACGCGATGCGCGCCCGGCTCCTGCTCGCCGCGCGGGACGAGTTCGCCGCGGTCGGACTGGCCGCCGGCAGGGTCGAACGGATCGGTGCCGCGGCGTCGAGCAACAAGGCGCAGGTCTTCCACTACTTCGGCGGCAAGGAGGGGCTGTTCGACGCCCTCGTCGCGGACACTGTGACCGAGACGTTCGCCGAGGCTCCACTCGACACCGCCGACCTCGCCGCCTGGGCCGGCCGGGTGCACGACTCGTACGTCCGTCGCCCCTGGGCCCAGCGGCTCGCGACCTGGCACCGGCTGGAGCGTGCCGACGTCCCGCTCGAGTCCGTCGCGACGAGCTACGCCGACGCGGTGGCCGAGGTCGAGCACGCGCAGCGCGCCGGGGTCCTGCCGCGGGCGTTCCGTCCGGCGGTGCTCCTCGGGCTCGTCCTGCACGCCGCTGCGTTCTGGAGCGCGACCGCTCCGGAGTACGAGCCGCTGGTGCAGGCCGTGACGCCGCCGCGGCGTCGCCAGGTCGTGGTGGACGCGGTCGCCGCCCTGCTCGGCGGGAAGTCCTGACCGAAGGGTCCGCGAGCACCAGCGTGAGGGCGCTGGGGCCGAGCGTGCGGGACGGGGCCGCACCGGGCCTCCTGGCCGCCCCTCAGTCGGCTGCGCCGGCGGCGACCCGCAGCGTCCGCTCCGCGTCGTCGAGGTAGTCGGCGAGCAGCGCCGAGGCCGCGTCCTGGTCACCACCGCGCAACGCGGACACGATCGCGTCGTTGCGTTCGACGAAGTCGGCGTGGAACGAGGCCGGGTCCGCGGTGGTCA
This sequence comes from Curtobacterium sp. MCLR17_051, assembly GCF_003234395.1. NCBI lineage: Bacteria > Bacillati > Actinomycetota > Actinomycetes > Micrococcales > Microbacteriaceae > Curtobacterium > Curtobacterium sp. MCLR17_051. Next base: position 10,032 of record NZ_QKTA01000033.1, on the reverse strand, counting down.
GGAAGGCGAGCCGCATCTCGGCGAGCAGGCCGTCCATCAGGGCGTGGATCCGCTCGCTCGGCACCGCGCGCACGAGCTCGGCGTGGAATCGGATGTCGGCGGTGCCGACCGCGCCCCAGTCGCCCGCGGACGCTGCTGCCCGGGCGTCGGCGACCGCTGCGGCGGCCTCGGCGAGTGCCGGTGCGTCGGGGGTGCAGGCACGGACGGCTGCCTCTTCGAGCACCCGCCGAGCCGCGTAGAGATCGGTGACGTCGGCGGCGGAGAGGCGTCGGACGAACACCCCGCGGTTGAACACGTGCTCGACCAGACGGTCGCGGGCGAGCAGCCGGAAGGCCTCGCGCAGGGTGTTCCGCGAGACCCCGAGCTGGTCGCTCAACCGCTCCTCGGACAGCTGCGCCCCGGGGGAGAACCCACCCGACGCGATCATGGTGCGCAACCGCGTGGCCGTGGAGTCAGCGCCGCCGACGGTTCGGGTCATGGCACCGATCCTGGCACGGGTGGCGTTTGTGAAGGGCGTGTTACAGAGCAGAACCGGCTCTTGCGATTGTTGAACAATGCGGTCCAGACTGTCCCGCATGTTCGTCCTCATCGGCGTCGCCGTCGTCATCGTCGGCTTCGCATTGCGCATCAATGCGCTCCTCGTCGTCACGGTCGCGGGCATCGTGACCGCGGCCATCGGCGGGATCGGTCCCGTCGGCATCCTCGACGCGTTCGGCAACGGGTTCGCCTCGAGCCGGTCCGTCACGACCTTCGCGCTCGTCCTGCCCGTCATCGGTCTGATCGAGCGCTACGGCCTGCAGGACCAGGCGAAGCGCCTGATCGCGAAGCTCGACAAGCTCACGACCGGTCGTCTGCTCGCCGGCTACCTGGTGATCCGGCAGGTCACCGCGGCGGTCGGCCTGACGAGCATCGGTGGCCCGGCGCAGACCGTGCGCCCGCTGGTCTACCCGATGGCCGAGGGTGCGGCGACCAAGAAGTACGGGCGGATCGACGACCGCATGCGCGAGAAGATCAAGGGCTACTCGGCGTCATCTGACACCGTCGGCGTGTTCTTCGGCGAGGACGTCTTCGTCGCCGTCGGCTCGATCCTGCTCATCACGACGTTCGTCGACTCGACCTACGGGCTGTCGCTCGAACCGATCGACCTGGCCCTGTGGGCGATCCCGACGGGCATCGCGGCACTCATCGTGCACGGCGGACGCCTGCTGCTGTTCGACCGCCGACTCGACAAGATGGCGGCGGACGCCCGTGCCGACGCCCCGACCCTGGGGGCAGCAGCGTGATCACCAGCGAATGGCTCTACTGGCTCATCGGCGCGTTCTTCATCGCCGTCGCCGTCCTGATCGTCACCGACACCGCGCACGCGAAGCGCCTGGGCAACGCGGCGTTCTGGGGCATCCTCGGGCTGTCGTTCTTCTACGGCACCTTCGTCGCCGCCGGCACCGTGCCGGCCTGGACGCTCGGGATCGCCGTCCTCGTGATGGTCGCGCTCGCCGGACTCGGCTTCACCGGGACGACGAGCCGCACCCGGGTCGCGAGCATCCCCGGCGCGGGCACCGGTGCCGAGACCGGCCCCGCCGAGCCCACCGGCGTGACGCAGAAGATCACGGACGCCGGCAGCGGCAGCACGAGTGTGCTCGCCACCACCAGTCCGGACGAGCGCGCCGCCTTCGCGACGAAGTACGGCAACCGGCTCTTCATCCCGGCCCTCGTGGTGCCGGTGGTCGCCGTGCTGGTCGCGACGCTCGGCCCCCTCGTCTCGTTCGGCGGCGAACCGCTCCTCGCCGAGGGCAGTGCGACCCTGACCGGTCTGGGCATCGGCTCGGTGCTCGCCGTGGTCGTGGCCGTGTTCGTCCTGCGCCCGCCGAAGATCGCCACCCCGATCCGCGAGGGCGGTCGCCTGCTGCAGGCGATCGGCTGGGCGGCGCTGCTGCCGCAGATGCTCTCGACGCTCGGCATCGTCTTCACCCAGGCCGGGGTCGGTGACGCCGTCGGCACCATCATCAAGTCGGTCCTGCCCGACGGCTCGCTGCTCGCCGCCGTGGTCGTCTACTGCCTCGGCATGGCCCTGTTCACGATCATCATGGGCAACGCGTTCGCCGCGTTCCCGATCATGACGGCCGCGATCGGCTGGCCCGTCCTGGTGCAGGGCTTCGACGGCAACCCCGCCGCGATCTTCGCGATCGGCATGCTCGCCGGCTTCTGCGGCACGCTCGTCACCCCGATGGCCGCGAACTTCAACCTGGTGCCGGCTGCCCTGCTCGAGATGCGGGACAAGTACGGCCCGATCAAGGCGCAGATCCCGACCGCCGCCATCCTGCTCGTCGTCAACATGGGAGTCATGTACCTTGTCGCATTCTGATGCCGCCCCGATCGACCTGACCCGGGCCGCCTGGGCCGACCGCTTCGCGGCCGTCGCCGCGGACAACACGACCCGCGAGTACCCGTACGCCGCGCACCACGCGACGTCCGGACCGGACGACCGAGCCCTGCCCGTCGAGCTCCACCCCGCCTTCGCCACGTCGTACGACTGGCACTCGTCCGTGCACATGCACTGGCTCGCGGCACGCCTGGTCGCGCACGGCCTGCCCACCGACCTGGAGGCCCGGCTCACCTCGATCCTGCAGGCGCACCTCACGACGGATCACCTCGCGACCGAGGCCGCCTACCTGCGTGAGACACCGCACTACGAGCGCCCCTACGGCTGGGCCTGGCTCGCGCGGCTCGCCGCAGAGGTCTCGGCATCCGAGGCGCCCGCCGTCCGGGCACTGGCACCGGGGTTCGCACCCGTCGTCGACGTCCTCGAAGACCTGGTCGTCCGGTGGATCGACGGCGCCGCGCACCCCGTCCGGCACGGCGTGCACTCGAACTCCGCGTTCGGGCTGCTGCTCGTGCTCGAGGCCGCCCGGTCGCTCGACCGTCCGGCCCTGGCGGCAGCGGTCGAGGGGGCTGCGAAGGACTGGTTCGGCGCGGACGCCGGGTGGCCGTTCGCCTGGGAGCGGAGCGGGCACGACTTCCTGTCCGCGGGCCTCGCCGAAGCCGACCTGATGCGGGCGGTGCTGCCCGCCGCTGAGTTCGCCACGTGGGCCCGCGGCTTCTTCGCCGCGGTGCAGCCGGGCGACGCGATCCTGCGGTCGACTGTTGTCCGTGACGAGAACGACCCGCAGCAGGTGCACCTGTTCGGGCTCGACCTGTCGCGGGCGGGATCGGCCCGGCGCATCGCAGACGCACTCCGCGCCGGCGGTCCGGACGACTCCGGCACCGGCGTCGCCGACCTGCTCGACGACGCGGCCGACCGGCTGCTGACCTCGGGGCTCGCGGCGAGCGTGGGCGAGGAGTACTACTCCACCCACTGGCTGGCGAGCTTCGCCTGGGACGCCATGGAGGCTCGGGAGCACGCCGCTCGCTGACCGTCGTCAGGAGCGCTCAACATCTGCGGACACGTCGAGGATCCGGAGGTACCTTCGGGGCCATGAGCGATCCGAAGGACGACGAGACCCTCGACGACTTCCGCGAGGCGCAGGAGACCGACTACGAGCCGGAGCCGACCGTGCTCGACCCCGACGACCTGCCGGTGGTCGACGACGCGGACGACGAACTGCTCCCCGACGACGACCGACCGGTGCCGCTCGACGCCGGCGACGACTCGATCTGAGCGATCGCGCCGTCGTCGTGCCGCGGCACCGGCGTCGGCGTCGGCGTGCGCTCAGTCGAGCGGGAGAGTCCGCGCGAAGGTGCGGGTGACCGGCGTCGCGGCGAGGAACGGCGCCATCGCCGGAGCACCCTCCGGCGTCGCACGCCAGGCCACGTAGGTGTCGTGGTCCTCGGCGGTCGTCCACGACTCGACGACGACCATGCGCGCCGGGTCCTCGTCGTCGACCAGGACCTCGAGCGACTCCAGGCCGTGGAACGACGCGGTCTGTTCGAGCGTCTCGCGGATCGCACCCTGGAGTGCGTCTTCGGGGGCGTCGCTCTGGAACTGGACCTCGAGCAGGACGGTCATCGACATGGGGAACCTTTCGTCAGCGGTGTCCAAGCCAACCCCTGACCCCCTGCGCTTGTTCCGGGTCGGTCAGCCGAGGATGCGGAACCGGAGCGGATCGCCCGGACGGAGCTGCGCAGCGAGGTCGATCGACGACGGTGTCAGGACCGCGACGACCGGGTAGCCGCCGGTCACCGGGTGGTCGGCGAGGAACAGCACGGGGAAGCCCTCGGGTGGCACCTGCAGTGACCCGGTCTCGACACCCTCGCTCGGCAGCTCGCGTGCCACGGAGCGGGCGAGCGGCGTCGCGGCCGTGGTGCGGACCCCCACACGGTCGCTGTCCGCACTGACGGAGAAGTCCTGGCCGGTCAGGGTCGAACGCCACTCCGGGGTGAACCAGTCGTCGCGCGGTCCGGGCACCACGTCGAGCACGACCGGCTCGTCGGGCCACCGCGGCTCGGGCTGCGGCACCGCGTCGACGATCGGCCACGACACCCGCGCGTCACCGACGGGCAGGACGTCACCGGCCGACAACGGCGGCGGACCGAGGCGCGCGAGGGAGTCCCACGAGCGGCTGCCGAGCACCGGGTCGACCGCGAAGCCCCCGAGGACCGCGACGTAGGTGCGCAGGCCCACGGTCGCGGTGCCGATCCGGAGCGTGTCGCCCGGGGCCAGCAGCAGCACCTCGTGCGAGGCGGCACCGCGGACCGATCCGTCCGCCCGCTCGACCTCGACGGGGCAGGCCGCGCCGGTGGTGGCCGCGACCACGTACGCGTCGGCGTGGAGCGTGACGGAGCCGAGCAGGGCCTCCAGGACGGCCGCGTCGGGACGGTTGCCGACCAGCCGGTTGGCGAGTGCCGCGGAGCCACGGTCGGCGGCCCCGGCCGCGCCGAGGCCCATGTCGCTGAAGCCCGGGCGCCCGAGGTCCTGCGTGGTCGCGCCGTAGCCGACCTGCACGACGGTCAGCGCGGTCATGCCGCACCCGCCACGACGAAGCGGACGAGCGTGCCGGCGGGCGCGAGCGCCGGGGGTGTGCGCTCGAGCGACCACATCGGCACGTCGGTGCGGCCGATGAGCTGCCAGCCGCCGGGGGAGGTCCTGGGGTAGACGGCGCTGAACTCGCCGGCCAACGCGACGGCCCCGCTCGGGACGGCCGTCCGGGCGGTGCTGCGGCGGGACAGGTCGAGCGGCCGATCGCTGCCGGTCAGGTAGCTGAAGCCGGGGGCGAAGCCGCAGAACGCGCTCGTCCAGAGCTGCCCGGTGTGCCACGCCACGAGCTCGTCGTGCCGCATGCCGGTCAGTTCGGTGACGGTTTCGAGGTCCTCGCCGTCGTAGGTGACGGGGATGACGAGTGGCTCGGTGTCGTGCGCTTCGAGCGTGGCACTGACCGGGACGACCTGCGTGAGTTCCGTGCGGAGCCGCCCGGCGTCCGTCGCGGTCGGGTCGAACCGGAGCAGCAGTGTCCGGGCGCCGGAGACGACCTCGGTCAGCCCCGGCAGGGTGGCCTGTGCGAGTCCGGCGCGGAAGGCGACGACGTCGGCGAGGGACCCGAACGTGGCGAGGAGTGCGGTGCCGCCCGCGGAGCGGACCTCGGGACCCGTCACGGCCCGAAGGGCGCGATCGTCACGCCGTGCTCGGTCAGCAGCGCTCGGATGGCCCGGGCCATCGCGACCGCGTCGGGGGAGTCGCCGTGCACGCAGACCGAGTCGGCACGCACGGCGATCTCGGACCCGTCGACAGCGGTCGCGACCCCGTCGGTGACCATGCGGAGCACCCGGGCTGCGACCTCGTCCGGGTCGTGCAGCACCGACCCCGGCTGCTTCCGCGACACCAGCGAGCCGTCGGGTTCGTAGGCGCGGTCGGCGAAGGACTCGCTCACCGCGCGGAGCCCGTGCCGCTCGGCCGCCAGCAGCAGCTCCGACCCGGGCAGCGCGAGCACGGCGAGCGACGGGTCGACGTCGGCCACGGCACGGACGACGGCCTCGGCCTGCACCGGGTCGGCGCAGGCGGTGTTGTACAGGGCGCCGTGCGGCTTGACGTAGGTGACGGCCGTGCCCGCGACGTGCGCGGTGGCGGCCATCGCGCCGAGCTGGTGGACGACGTCGGCGTACAGCTCGTCGGGGGTGACGTGCACGGGCCGGCGGCCGAAGCCGATCAGGTCGCGGTAGGCCACGTGCGCGCCGATCGCCACACCACGCTCGGCGGCGGCGCGGGCGGTGGCGAGCATGATCGTCGGGTCGCCGGCGTGGAACCCGCAGGCGACGTTGGCGCTCGAGACGACGTCGAGCATCGCGGCGTCGTCGCCCATGGCCCAGGCACCGAAGCCCTCGCCCAGGTCGCTGTTCAGGTCGATCGTCGTCACGGGTGCTCCCTGTCGTCGCGGGTTGTTGAACAATCTACCGATCGCCCCGGTCCCTGTCATCCGCTTCCCCCGGTCGGACGGCGGTTTCCGAGGTGCGCCACGTACTGTCCGAGTCCTCAGTACCACCGGCGGCAGTGCTGCCGGATCGATCTCTGCACTGGAGCAGCTCATGACCGACAGTGACAACACGCACGACGCCCCGAAGAACGACTCCGAGGGCACCGAGAAGCCGGGCGGCCTCGGCGACGACAACACCATCCCGAACAACCCCGACGGCCTCGCCGCGGGGCACACGGGTGACGACTCGCACTTCAACCCGGAAGAGGACGGCGAGCACTAGCGGCTCCTTTCCGGCCTGCGGGTCGATGCAGAACGACACCGTCGTTGTCCTCCGACAGCGGCGGTGTCGTTCTGCGTCCGCACGCATCCGCACGCGTCCGCACGCATCCGTCCGCCCCGACGAAACAAACAGCGCAAAACCTTCCGGCACGAGGTTTCCGGTGCTACAGTCCCGATCACCTAGCAGCACTAGGGATTCAGCGGGCGCCGAAGCCCCCTGTGACTCAAGGAGGAGTCATGTCGACACCGACGTCGAAGGAAGAACCCACGCGGGGCATCGCCGGGACCGCGTCCCCAGCGGTCACCGCAGCCGCCGGCGCCACCGCCACGGACGCCGCGGCGTCCCGAGCGTTCTCGGTCGAGGGCATCACGCAGTCCGTCAGCACCGTCCGGGTGGGCCGCGGCTACCTCTGGGGCCTCAGCTTCGCCCAGTTCGGCCTGTTCGTCGCCCTGCTCACCCCGGTCTTCGTGAGCATGTCGATCAAGGCGACGGAGCTGAACCCGACGAGCCCCGAGACCGTCGTCGGCTCGGTCCTGCCGTTCGGAGCGCTCGGCGCCCTGTTCGCCAACCCCCTGTTCGGCGCGCTCTCCGACCGCACCCGCACGCGGTGGGGCCGTCGCCGCCCCTGGATGGTCGGCGGTGTCGTCGTCTTCGTCGGTTCCCTCGCCTGGCTCGCGTTCTCGCCCGACGTGCTGCAGCTCACCCTGGCCTGGGTGCTGGCGCAGGTCTCCGCCAACGCCGTCCTGTCCACGCTGACAGCGAGCTTCGCCGACAACGTGCCGGAGTTCCAGCGCGGCAAGGCCTCGAGCGTCATCGCCCTGGCACAGAACATCGCGATCCTGGCCGGGCTCTACCTGGCCGTGTACCTGGTCGGCAACCTGCCGGTCCTGTTCATCGCACCGGGCGTCCTGGCGATCGTCGCGGTCCTCGTGTACTCGTTCGTCGCCCGTGACGACCTGCCGACGACGCCGGTCAAGCCCTTCAGCTGGATCAACCTGATCAGCTCGTTCTGGACGAACCCGATCAAGCACCGCGACTTCGGGCTCGCCTGGTGGGGCCGCTTCCTCATCACCTTCGGCACGTTCATGTTCACGACGTACCGACTCCTCTACATGCAGGACCGCATCGGGCTCCCGCAGGGCGAAGCGGTCGGGGTCGTCGCGTTCGGCGTCCTGCTCTACACGATCGCCCTGCTCGTCAGTGCGGCCGTCTCCGGCTGGGTGTCCGACCGGATCCAGCGTCGCAAGGTCTTCGTCTGGGGTTCGACGGCCATGACCGCCGTCGGCCTGGTGATCCTGGCCCACGTCGACAGTGTCGGCGGGTTCTACTTCGCCGAGATCGTCCTCGGTTTCGCCTTCGGCATCTACGCCGCCATCGACACCGCCCTGGTCGTCGACGTGCTGCCCGACCCGGAGCGCCCCGGCAAGGACCTCGGCGTCATCAACATCGCGAACGCCCTGCCGCAGTCACTCGCCCCCGCCGTCGGTCTGTTCCTGCTCGGCATCGGTGGCGGCCAGAACTACACGCTCATGCTCTGGGGTGCCGGCGTCGCCGTCATCCTCGGCGCCCTGGTGATCCTGCCCATCAAGTCGGTCCGCTGACCGACGCGACCGCCTGGAGGCGCGACCCGCGTCCGCGACGCACGCCGCGCCTCCAGGCGGTCACCTGCACCGCACGTACCCGTCTAATCAGGCGCCGTGACGGGCATAGGGCTGGTTCAGAGCTGCTGTGTGCGCCTGCCGAACAGCGCGTCGAGGAACCGCGAGAACCGCGACTCCGGCTCGTGGGGCGTCTCGATCGAACGGGTCGGTGAGCGGAAGGCCAGGTCGTGCAGCATGTTCCGCTTCGATCCGTCCCAGTTGGCGAACAGGTAGGTCCCGCCGATGAAGGACATGCTCCGGACCGGGGTGCGCTTCCACGAGTCGGCAGCCACGTAGTAGCCCGCGTGGCCGGCGCGGATGTGCTGGATCACGGTGTCCACGTCGATGACACCGGTCGGTGTCACGACGGCGGTGATGCCCGTGCGGTCGCGGGCGACGTACTCGATGAGGTGTTCGGTCACGATGGAACTCTTCGTCACGGTGGTGAGACGCCACGGCAGGGAGCGTGGCGAAGGGGATTCGGAACCGCCGTTGCTTCCGTTTCCAGAGTACGTCCGCCGCGGGCGTGCCGTCCCCGGATGTCCGCCGTTCGCAGATGGATGAGCGTTCAGCGGATGGGGGTCCGGTCGGCCCAGTCCATGATGCGTCCGATCGTGTCGTCGAAGTCCCGCGTGCCGGGGCGGTTGAGGAACGCGTGACGGCTGTCCGGCAGGACGTGTCGTTCGACCTCGATGCCCGCAGCCTCGAGCTCGTCCGCGAAGCGCTCGCCCGAGGCGCGCATCACGTCCCGCTCGGCGTCGACCAGCAGGGTGCGGGGGAACCCGCCGAGGTCGTCGGACTCCGGGTAGACCGCCGTGGGGCGGCCACCCGCGTACGCCCGGTTGCTCAGGTCGAGCAACAGCGGCGCGTGCGTGAGTCGCCGGTGGCCTCGGACGAGTCGCCGCACCGCCCGGTCACGGGGGAGCCGGGCGTGGAAGAACCCGTAGGTCAGCACGAGGCCGGCCAGCGGCGGTGCGGTCGCGACCGCGGATGCCCCCAGGCACGCACCGGCGCTCGCCCCACCGAGCAGCAGGCCGGCGGACGGTGCCTCATCGTGCAGATGGCCGAGCACGGCGACGATCTCGTCCCGCGCGTGCGGTGCCCGTCGTCGCCCTCGCGCTCCACCCCGGCCGAGCCACGGCAGCCCGGGCAGCGGTCCGAGGCGGTAGTCGACGGTCACGACCGGCAGCCCGCGCTCGGCGAGCGCCCGTGCGACGGCGTCGGACTCCGGCAGGTCGAGGTCGCCCCGGAAGAACCCGCCGCCGTGCACCCAGACCAGGGTCGGGGGTCCCACGCTGGCGCTCCGGTCCAGCGGTCGGTACCGCCGGACGGGGACCGGGCCGTGTGGTCCGTCGATCCGGTCATCGGCGACCTCGATCGTGTCCTGCTGCTTCCCCCGCATGGGAGCAGTGTCGCAGGGCGCGGGCGGGAGCCGGGCTCGCGGCGCTTGAACAGGCATGCTTTCGGAGCGCCGGGGAGGGACACGGCCCGGTAACGATGCGGGCGACCGCTCGGCGGGGCAGGCAGCGTGGAGGCATGCGCCTGACGAGAGCCGCCCTGATCCTGACCACTGCGACCCTGGCCGCGCTGCTGACGGGGTGTTCCGGCGCGGACGGAGCGGACGGCGGTGCGGCGACCCCGACCGTGACCGAGACCGTCACCGCCCCGCCCTCCGACGCCGCGAGCACGCCGACGCCGACCCCGACAC
>NZ_QKTA01000032.1:0-18135 GCF_003234395.1 Curtobacterium sp. MCLR17_051 | reverse complement strand
CGGAGATGTGTATAAGAGACAGCCCCGACAGGCACTCGCGGGACCCCTCACGTGCGCGCTCACTCCAGTAGCGTCGGGATCATGGAATTCAGGTACCTGGGCAACTCCGGACTCAAGATCTCCGAGATCACCTACGGCAACTGGCTGACGCACGGCTCGCAGGTCGAGAACGACGTCGCCACCCAGTGCGTGCGGGCAGCGCTCGACGCCGGCATCACCACGTTCGACACCGCGGACACGTACGCCAACACCGCCGCCGAGACCGTCCTCGGCGAGGCGCTCAAGGGCGAGCGGCGCCAGTCCCTCGAGGTCTTCACGAAGGTCTACTGGCCGACCGGCCCGAAGGGGCACAACGACGTCGGCCTCAGCCGCAAGCACATCATGGAGTCGATCGACGGCTCGCTCGAGCGACTGCAGACCGACTACGTCGATCTCTACCAGGCACACCGCTACGACTACGAGACCCCCCTCGAAGAGACGATGCAGGCCTTCGCCGACGTCGTCCGCCAGGGCAAGGCGCTCTACATCGGCGTCAGCGAGTGGTCCGCCGAGCAGATCCGCGCCGGTGCCGCACTCGCCAAGGAGCTCGGCTTCCAGCTCATCTCGAACCAGCCGCAGTACTCGATGCTGTGGCGGGTCATCGAGGGCGAGGTCGTCCCCGCCTCGAAGCAGCTCGGCCTGTCGCAGATCGTCTGGTCGCCCATCGCGCAGGGCGTCCTGACCGGCAAGTACAAGCCGGGTCAGCCCCTGCCCGAGGGTTCGCGTGCCACGGACGAGAAGGGCGGCGCGGACATGATCAAGCGGTTCATGCGCGACGAGGTCCTCGAGGCCGTGCAGCGCCTGCAGCCCGTCGCCGACCAGGCCGGCCTCACGCTCGCGCAGCTCGCGATCGCGTGGACCCTGCAGAACGAGAACGTCGCGAGCGCCATCGTCGGCGCCTCGCGTCCGCAGCAGGTCACCGACAACGTGAAGGCCGCCGGCGTCAAGCTCGACGCGGACGCCCTCGCGGCGATCGACGAGGCACTCGGCGACATCCCGGAACGGGACGCGTCGAAGAACGTGTCCCCGTCGTCGCGCCCCGCGTAGACGCAACCGACCGACGGACGGGAGGCCCGGTGCCAGCTGGCACCGGGCCTCCCGTCCGTCGTCCGTGCACCCCTGACCACCGCAGCTGACGGATCGTCAAGATGAACGGCATGTGTCGCGCATCTGGCAGAGGCCTGGCAAGTCGCGTACCCCGCCCAAACCACCCAGCCACGCCCCCCGAATCGGGGGCATGACCCGAACTCGTACCCCCGTTCTGGTGTCACCCGACACCGGTGCGGTGCGGACCGTGCGCCCTGGCACGGTCCCGCGCCTGCTCGCCACCGCGAGGCAACTCGCGTCGTTCGGTACCATCGGTGCCGTCTGCTTCGTCATCGACCTGGGTGTCTACAACCTGCTCCGCGCCACCGTCATGTCGGACGGTCCCATCGCCGCGAAGATCGTGTCGGCCATCGTGGCGACCTCGGTCGCGTGGCTCGGCAACCGTTTCATCACCTTCCGTTCCCAGCGCCAGACCGGCCGCCGCGAGACCGTCCGCGAGGGGTTGCTCTTCGCTGCCACGAACCTCGTCGGCCTCGGCATCGCCGCTGCCTGCCTGTTCGTCTCGCACTACGTCCTCGGCTTCACGTCCACCCTCGCCGACAACGTCGCCGGCAACGGCGTCGGCCTCGTCCTCGGCACCGCGTTCCGGTTCGCCGCGTACAAGGCCCTCGTCTTCCGGTCCACCGACACACGTCCGAAGGGGTTCCCCGAATGACCATCTCAGCCGTGTTGCTGACGGCCGCAGGGCCGCTGCTCCAGCCCGACGAACGCCCCGGCACGACCGGGGACGTCCCGAACCGCGGGACCACGGACGTGCCGACGGGAGGCTCGGGGCAGCTCCCACAAGCCGCCTGGTCTCTGGGCGAGTGGCTCGGCTACTCGACCCTCATCGCCCTCTCCGTGCTGCTCACGATCATCGCGTTGACCACCCTCTGGTGGATGCTGCACGCCTGGCGCTCGCGGGACGCGCTGAAGTCCACCAGCTTCAGCCAGACCCCGCGGCCGGCGGCGCACCGGTTCACGCTCCTGGTGCCCGGTCGGCACGAGCAGGACGTGATGGGGCAGACGCTCGACATGCTCGCGACCCAGGACCACCCCGACTTCGAGATCATCGCGATCGTCGGGGAGGACGACCCGGAGACCGACGCCGTCGTGCGTGCTGCGGCGGCTCGGCACCCCTCCCTGATCAAGGTCGTGGTGGACGACACCCTGCCGAAGAACAAGCCGAAGGCGATGAACCTGGCGCTCCAGCACGCGACGGGTGACATCGTCGGGGTGTTCGACGCCGAGGACGAGGTCTACCCGAGGCTGCTCTCCCTCGTCGACTCGCGGTTCCAGGAGACCGACGCCGACGTGGTGCAGGGCGGCGTCCAGCTGATGAACTTCACGTCGAGCTGGTGGTCGCTCCGGAACGTCCTGGAGTACTACTTCTGGTTCCGCTCGCGCCTGCACTTCCACGCCGGGTCCAAGTTCATCCCGCTCGGGGGCAACACCGTCTTCGTGACGCGCTCCCGCCTGGAGTGGTCGAACGGCTGGGACGCGCACTGCCTCGCCGAGGACTGCGAGCTCGGCGTGCGGCTCTCCGCCGACGGCGCGAAGGTCGTCGTCGCCTACAGCCCCGAGGCCGTCACCCGCGAGGAGACCCCGCCGACCTTCGCCTCGCTGCTCAAGCAGCGCACGCGGTGGAACCAGGGCTTCCTGCAGGTGCTGGGCAAGGGGGAGTGGAAGAAGCTGCCGTCCTTCCGGCAGCGGTTCTTCGCCCGCTACATGCTCACGATGCCGTTCATCCAGGCGGCCACCGGGCTGCTCATCCCGCTGAGCGTCCTGATGATCCTGTTCGTCAAGGTGCCGACGGCGATCGCCCTGGTGTCGTTCATCCCGGTCGCACCGACGCTGATGCTGCTGGCCGTCGAGATCGTCGGGCTGAACGAGTTCGGCCGCCTGTACGGCGAGAAGGTCCGGCTCCGCGACTACGTACGGCTCGTGCTCGGCCTGGTGCCGTACCAGGTGTTCCTCGCCGCCGCGGCGGTCCGGGCAGTCGTCCGGCACGCCAAGGGCCAGAACGGGTGGGAGAAGACCGAGCACACCGGCCAGCACCGCAACGGACAGGTGGTCGGCTTCGCCTCGGACCTGGACGGATCGGGCGCAGCGTCGTCCGCGGGCGCAGCGTCGTCCGATCGTGCGTTCGCCGGCACCACCACGGGAGGCACCCGATGACCGCCAGCATCACCGACACCACGGGCATCCCGATCCGTGGTGGCTCCACCGCCCACCGCACCGGCATCGGGGCGTGGTTCCGCCGGCACGCAGCCAGCCTGACGTGGTTGCTGCCCGTCGTCGCGGTGACCGTGCTCGTCCAGGCCTGGAACATGTCGGGCACACCGCAGCGCATCGACGACGAGGGGACGTACACCGCCCAGGCGTGGGCGATCACGAACCTCGGCGAGCTCACCCACTACACGTACTGGTACGACCACCCGCCGCTCGGATGGATCCAGATCGCCGGGTACACCGGGCTGACCGGGGCGTTCGCGCGCTACCCCTTCGCGGTGGAGGCCGGGCGCGAGGCCATGGTGTTCTTCTCCGCCGTCTCGAGCATCCTGCTGTTCGTCCTGGCCCGGCGGCTCGGTGCCGGACGGATCACGGCGGCCGTGGCCGGACTCGTTTTCGCGCTGTCACCGCTCGCGCTCCAGTACCACCGCACCGTGTACATCGACAACGTCGCGACGCCCTGGCTGCTCGCCGCGTTCGTCCTCGTGCTGAGCCGTCGCCAGCAGCTCGCCGGGTTCGCCGGTGCCGCTGCCTGCCTCGGCATCGCCGTGCTGTCCAAGGAGACCTACCTGCTCGCGCTGCCGTTCCTCATCTGGATGGCCGTGCGTCGCGCCGACAAGAGCACCCGCCGGTACACGCTCAGCGTCGCCGGGGCCGTGCTCGTGCTGATCGGCGGCGGGTACCTGCTGCTCGCCGCGGTGAAGGGCGAACTCGTTCCGGGTGCCGGGCGGGTCAGCCTGTGGGAGGGCGTCACCTACCAGCTCGGTTCGCGGACCGCTTCCGGATCGGTGTTCGACGGGGGCAGCCTGGCGAACGAGGCCGCCGCGCAGTGGTGGGCACTCGACCCGGTGTTCATCGTGCTCGGCTCGGTCGCCGCAGTCGTGGGGCTGTTCCTGCGCCGGGTCCGACCGATCGCCGCGATGCTCGTGTTCCTGCTCGCGGTGATGTTCCGGCCGAACGGGTACCTGCCGGTGCCGTACGTCATCATGCTCATCCCGTTCGCGGCGCTCCTCGTCGCGTACACCGCCGAGCGTGCCGTCCTGACGATCGCCGGTCGGGTCCACACCCGGAGCCGGTTCGGCCCGAGAGCACGGCGCGGCCTCGGCATCACCTGGGCCGTCGTCACGGCTGCGGCGCTCGTCGTCGCGGTGCCGCTGTGGGGGACCCAGCTGCGCGGGTTCCTGCTCGGCAACCTCGACCTGCCCATGCAGCAGGCCGAGCAGTGGGTGGGCGACAACGTGCCGAAGTCCTCGCGTCTGCTGGTCGACGACGCCATGTGGGTCGACCTGGTGGACGACGGCTTCGCCCGGAACAACGTCGTCTGGTACTACAAGCTCGACACCGACGGAGCGGTGGAACGGCAGTCCCCGAACGGCTGGAAGGACTCGGACTACGTCATCACGACGGACTCCATGCGCACGGGCGGCAACTCGTCCACCGACGTGCGCCAGGCGATCGAGAACTCCACGGCCGTCGCGACCTTCGGCACCGGTGACCAGCAGGTCGAGGTCCGCCGGATCCACGCCGAGGGAGCCAGTGCCGCCGAGACCGCGATCACCCGGGCCACCGACGTCCGGAAGACCCTGGGGACCGAGCTCGCCTCGAACCCGGCCCTGCGTGCGGACGACGGCACGAAGTCGCAGTTCCGCGCCGGACAGGTCGACTCGCGGGCGATGATCGCGCTCGGACAGGTGCTCGCCGACCAGGACGTGCGGGTCGACCGGTTCACCCCGCGCACCGGGGAGACCGGCCAGCCGTTCCGCACCGTCGTCCTGCACACGAGCGACGACGCCTCGGCAGCACGGGTCGCTCGGACCTTCGACGCCATGTCCCAGGCGTTCCGGCCGGACTCGGTCGAGCGCGAGGGAGCACGGCTCACGGTGACGTACGCCCCGGCCGACCCGACGACGACCGCGACGAGCGCCTCGTGACCCCCGATCGCTCGGCCGAGTGGGAGCTGGCCGAGCTGGCGTCCCGCGAGCGGGCGTTCCGCGAGCGGGCGAAATGCCCGGAGGGCTCCGGCGTGGACCCTGGCATTTCGCCCGCTCGTCCCGGGGCCCGCACGACCCGCACGGCCCGCACGACCCGCACGACCCGCACGACCCGCACGACCCGCACGGCCCGCACCTCGACACGACACCCCCACGACACCCGCACGCCAACCGCACCTCGACCCGAAGGAGCACCATCATGACCGCACGCACCACGAACCGCCGCCGCACCGTCGTCGTCGGAGCGCTCGCCGCCACACTCGTCGCCGCGACGGTCGGGCTCGCCGCCCCGCAGACCGCCTCCGCCGCGACGGCCGACCAGGGCTGGCTCCGCGTCGGACACCTGTCGCCGGACACGAAGGGCGTCGACGTCGAACTGTCCAGCCTCGCCGGGGGCAAGACCGTCTTCGAACTCGACGACGTCACCTACGGCCAGGTCAGCCCGTACAAGAAGCTGCCGGTCGGCACCTACGTCCTGTCGATGCGCGCCGCCGACGCCCCGCGTTCCACCCCCGTCATCTCCACCGACGTCACCGTGCAGAAGGGCGACGCCAGCACCGTCGTCGCCTACGGCAAGAACGACGGGCTGAAGACGACCGCGTTCACCGACGACCTGCAGCAGCCCGGCGACGGCAAGGCGAAGCTCCGGCTCGTCCAGGCCGCCACCACCGCGAAGCGCGTCGACGTGCAGACCTCCGACGGCACCCCCATCGCCGAGGACGCCACCTTCGGCAGCGCCACCAAGTACGCAACGGTCGACGCCGGCAAGTGGTCGCTCGACGTCTCCGGCAGCGGCCAGCGGGGCACCGCCAAGGTCGACCTCGCCGGCAACACGGTCTCGACCCTGTTCGTCCTCGACGACAGCAAGGGCAACCTGACGGTCGTGCCCGTGACGGACGCCGCGGCGACCGCCGCCACCCCGTCCGGCGGTGTGCAGACCGGCGGTGGCGGCGCAGCCGCCGACCGACCGGTGACCGAGGCGGTCCACGCGGCCGTCGCGATGCTCCGCTCGCTGTTCCGCTGACGCCCCGGACTGGAGGCGCGGATCACGTGCGCTGCACGGCCCACGTGATCCGCGCCTCCCCTTCGACCCCCCCCCACCATCCCCGGAGAGGCAGGCCAGCATGACCCGCAGGACCTGGATACCGGTCGTCGCAGTGGCGGCGGTGCTCGTCGCCGTCGTCGTCGCGATCGTCGCCGTCCGCCCCTGGTCGTCGAGCACCACGTCCGCCGCTCGCGGCACGGCGACCCCGACCTCGACCACCGCGCCCGACGGGGCGCGCTCACCGCAGCAGCTGCGGTCGGCGTTCCTGGACCGCTACGTCGAGGGCGGTCGCGTCGTCCGCACCGACCAGGGCGGTGACACCGTCAGCGAGGGGCAGGCGTACGGCTTGCTCATCGCCTACGCGAACGACGACCGTGCACGCTTCGACGCGATCTGGGAGTGGACGAAGGACCACCTGCTCACCGGTGACGACCTGCTGGCGTGGCGGTGGACGTCCGACGAGGGCGTCGCCGACGAGCAGTCCGCGAGCGACGCCGACCTCGACGCAGCCCGGGCGCTCGTGCTGGCGGGGAAGGCCTGGGACGACGACCGGTACACCGCCGCCGGCAAGCGCATCGCGACGGCGATCCTCCAGCACGAGACGGCCCGGACGGACCTCGGCACGATCCTGCTGCCCGGACCGTGGGCAGATCAGGAGCCCTACAGCTACAACACGTCGTACGCCTCGCCCGCGGCCTTCTCGGTGCTGGCGGACGCCACCGGGGACGACCGGTGGAACGCGCTGAACCGGGGTTCCCGCGCCGTGACGGCCGCCGTGCTGGACGCCACCGACCTGCCCAGCGACTGGTCCCAGGTGCACGCCGACGGATCGGTGGACCCGATGCCGGCCGTCGGTGGCGACGGGCGCGTGCTCTACGGGTACGACGCGATGCGGACGCCGCTCCGGTACGCCGAGGCGTGTTCGGCGCCCGACCGGGAGCTCGCGGCGGCGCTCGCGCCCACGCTCGGACGGACGACGCGCCTCGCCTCGCAGCTCGACCTCGGCGGCACCCCGGTGACGCAGGACACGAACGCGCTGGCCTACACCGCGCGGGCCGCGGCCGAGCAGGCCGCCGGTTCCTCCCGTGCGGCTGCCGCCGACCTCGAGCGGGCCGACCGTACCGCGGCGACCACACCGACCTACTACGGCGACGCCTGGTTGGCCATCGGTTCGACCATGCTGACCTCCGACGTGCTCGGGGGATGCGCCAGCGACGTGGGAGGCGGCTCGTGAGCGGCCGTCGGAGCGCCGGGCGCGTCTCGGCCGTCCGGCGCCGAGGCGTGGTGATCGGTGCCGTGGTCGCCGCCGTCGTGGTGGTCGGGGGCGTGGCCGGGGTGGCGGTCGCGTCGACCGTGGGCGGTGGCGCGTCGTCGTCCCCGCCGCAGTCCTCGTCGTCTCCGTCGCAGTCGTCGTCGTCCTCGTCCTCTTCTTCGTCCTCGGGCTCCGGCACCGACGGGTTCCAGGACCCGGCCGCACCCGAGGCCCGCTCGACGGCCACCCCGGTCAGCGTATCGATCCCGGCCATCGGCGTGCGGTCCTCGCTCGAGGACCTGCACCGCGGTGCTGCCGGAGAACTCGACCCGCCCGTCGACTGGGACAGCGCGGGCTGGTTCAGCGACGGGATCGTCCCCGGCGAGGTTGGCCCCGCCGTCATCGCCGGTCACGTCGACAGCCCGACGAGCGCCGCGGTGTTCTTCCGGCTCGACGAACTGGTCGCCGGCGACGAGGTCCACGTCCGGATGTCCGACGGCACCACCCGCACCTTCACCGTCGACCGTTCCGAACGCGCCGCCAAGTCGGCGTTCCCGACGAGCGACGTCTACGGCCCCACCCCCACCCCGCAACTCCGACTCATCACCTGCGACGGCACGTTCGACACCGCCACCGGGCATTACACGGACAATCTGATCGTGTTCGCAGACCTCTCGTCGGATTGACCCACCAAGCCAGCGATACATTCGACTGCGAGCACGAGGAGCACCATGAGCGAGACCCTGGTCATCATCCCGACCTACGACGAAGCCGAGAACGTCCGGCCGATCGTCGAGCGCACGTTGGCCGCGACCGACGACTCCGTGCACGTGCTCGTCGTCGACGACAACTCACCCGACGGCACCGGCGACATCGCGGACGCGATCGCCCGCGAGACCGGTCGGGTGCACGTCATGCACCGCACCGTCAAGGACGGACTGGGCGGCGCGTACCTGTCCGGCTTCGCGTGGGGCCTGGAACACGGCTACGCCAAGCTCGTCGAGATGGACGCCGACGGCTCCCACCACCCCGAGTACCTGCCCTGGATGCTCGAGCTCGCCGACTCGAACGACCTGGTGCTCGGCTCCCGGTGGGTCAAGGGCGGCAAGGTCGAGAACTGGCCCTGGTACCGCCTCCTGCTCTCCCGCGGGGGCAACCTGTACACCCGGCTCGCCCTGGGCATCGCGGTGCGTGACGCGACCGGCGGGTTCCGGGTGTTCACCTCGCGGGCGTTCGAGCGGATCGACCTCGCCGGGGTTGCGTCGAAGGGGTACTGCTTCCAGGTGGACCTGTGCTGGCGCGCCCTCGAGGCGGGTCTGCGGGTCGTGGAGACCCCGATCACGTTCACCGAGCGGGAGTTCGGCGTCTCGAAGATGAGCGGCAACATCGTGCGCGAGAGCCTGGCACTCGTGACGAAGTGGGGCATCGACCGCCGGATCCGCGAGACCCGCTCCCTGGTGAAGGACCACCGCAAGCTGCCGTCCGTGCGGAAGAACGCGCACGCGGTCGCCGACCACGCGGGCTGACGCCGGGGACACGCGAGCGCCTGAGCACACGAACGGCGACGGACCCAGTGGGTTCGTCGCCGTTCGTGTGTGCTGCCAGCGGGTGGCTCGCGCAGCCCGCGGTCGGCTAGCGCAGCACGACCACGCCGCGGCCGCGGAACCGGACGACGCCGGCATCGACCTCGGTCGCGCCGAACCCGTAGAGCTCCTCGCCCACGGCGTCGGGCACCGGGACCTCGGCTGCGTCGTCCGCGAAGTTCACCACGACGTGCACCGGTGCCACGTCGGGGCCGAGCAGCCCGCGGGTGAGCACCAGCCAGCGGCGGTCCTCGCTGAAGCGGACGGCGTTCGCCTCGTAGCGGTGGTCGACGAACGCCTGGTCGGTGCGCCGCAGGGCGATGAGCACCCGGTAGGCACGCAGGATCGCCGCGCCGCGCTCCGAGCTGACGTCGGCCCAGTCGAGCTTGGAGTTGGTGAACGTCGTCGGGTCCTGCGGGTCCGGCACCGCTGACTCGTCCCACCCGTGCTCGGCGAACTCCGCGATGCGCCCTTCTGCGGTGGCCTTGCCGAGCTCGGGCTCCGGGTGCGAGGTGAAGAACTGCCACGGCGTCGAGGCCGCGAACTCCTCGCCCATGAACAGCATCGGCGTGAACGGCCCGAGCAGCGTCAGGGCCGCGGCGATCACGAGCCCCTCGTCGTCGAGCGTCGCGGCGAGCCGGTCGCCGGCGGCGCGGTTGCCGATCTGGTCGTGGTTCTGGTTCGCGACGACCAGGGCCGTCACGGGGGAGGTCCCGCGGTCGATCGGCCGGCCGTGCCGCTTGCCGCGGAACGACGACCAGGTGCCGTCGTGGAAGAAGCCGTCCTCGAGCACCTTGGCCAGCGCCGACAGCGGGGCGAAGTCGGCGTAGTAGCCGTTCGTCTCGCCGGTGAGTGCCACGTGCACGGCGTGGTGGAAGTCGTCCGACCACTGCCCGGCGAGGCCGTACCCGGCGGCTTCACGCGGCCGGAACATCACCGGGTCGTTGAGGTCGGACTCCGCGATGAGCGACAGCGGACGGCCGATGAAGGACGAGTAGGCGTCGGTCTCGTCGGCCATCGACGCCAGCACGTGCGGGCGGGTGGTGTCGCGGATCGCGTGCACGGCGTCGAGCCGGAGCCCGTCGACGTGGTGGTCGCGGAACCACATGCGCACGTTGTCGAGCACGTACCGGCGGACCTCGGGGTGCTCGACGTTCACCAAGTCACCCCAGGTGTTGCCGAGCCCGGCCAGCAGGTACGGGCCGTACAGCGGCAGGTAGTTGCCGCTCGGTCCGAGGTGGTTGTAGACGACGTCCTGGATGACCCCGAGTCCCAGCGCGTGCGCCGTGTCGACGAACCGGTCGTAGGCGTCGGGGCCGCCGTACGGGGCGTGCACGGAGAACCAGCCGACCCCGTCGTAGCCCCAGTTCCACTCGCCGTTGACGGCGTTGACGGGGAGGAGCTCGACGAACTCGACCCCGAGCTCGACCAGGTGGTCCAGCTTCTGGGCGGCGGCGTCGAGCGTGCCCTCGGGCGTGTAGGTGCCGATGTGCATCTCGTAGATCACGGCACCGCGGGCCGGGCGTCCGGTCCACGACTCGTCGGTCCACGCGAACCGTGCGGGGTCGACGACCTCGGACGGGCCGTGCACGCCTTCGGGCTGGTAGCGGCTGCGCGGGTCCGGTCGTACCGCGTCGTCGTCGCCGATGCGGAACCCGTAGCGTGCGCCGACGACCGGCATCACGGCGTCGGTGGACCACCAGTCGTCGTCGCCCTTGGTGAGCGGGTACTCGACGTCGTCGACGACGAGCCGGACCCGGTCCGGCTCGGGCGCCCAGACGGCGTAACGGTCGGGTGCGGTCATGCGTGACCCTCCAGGATGTCGATCTCGGCCTGCGCGTCGGTCTCGGTGGCGTCCGTCGTGCGGTCGGCGGCGGGCCGGGAGGCACCGCTCGCGTCGGACACGGCGGTCACCGCGTCGGCGTGGCCGGCTGCACCGACCGCGTCGGCGGGCACGAGCAGCGCGACCGGGTAGGTGGTGAGCAGGTCGGCCAGCGCGATCCCGTGGTCGGCGGGGACGTGTCGGCCGGTGAGCAGGTCGATGCGCTCGACGGGGACGGCGTGCACCAGTGTGTCGCCCCAGCCGCCGACCCGGTCGAGGCCGATCGGCAGACGCGTCGCGATCGTCACGGCACCGCCGCGGTCGAACGCGATGACGTGGTCGGCCGCGCTGCCGGTGGCCTCGAGCTCCAGGTACCGGGTGAACAGCTCCGGGTGGTCCCGACGGATGCGCAGTGCGCGGGTCGTGACCAGGAGCTTCGCGGCACCGTCGATGCCGATGGCCGGCAGGTCCTCGGGGCCGTCGTCGTCCGGGCCGTCGAGCTCGGCGAGCACGTGACGCCGCTCGGCGTAGTCGACCGGACGACGGTTGTCGGGGTCGACGAGCGAGCGGTCCCAGAACTCGGTGCCCTGGTAGACGTCGGGGACGCCCGGGGCGGTGAGCTGGACGAGTTTCTGGGCGAGACCGTTCGACCACCCGGCGGCGTCGATCTGCTCGTCGAGGGCGTCGAGCACGGCGACCACGTCCGGGTTGTCGAACGCGGCGTCGACGATCGCGTGCATCTGCTGCTCGAACGCCTCGTCGGGCTCGGTCCAGGTGGTGCTGTCACCGGCTTCGCGGGAGGCCTTCTCCGCGTAGGCGTGCAGACGCTCCCGGCTGGCGGGCCGGGCGCCGACGATCGCCTGCCAGAGCAGGTCGGCGAACACACGGTCCTGCAACGGCACGAGCGACTGCAGACGCTCGAGCGTGGCGGCCCACTCGTCGCCGAGCTCGGCCAGCACGGCGATGCGGGCGCGGGTGTCCTCGCTGCGCTTCGTGTCGTGCGTGGTGAGCGTCGTCATGGTGTGCGGCCAGCTGCCGAGCCGTTCGCGCTGTGCCTGGTGGAAGTCCGCCACCGAGACCGCGAAGACGCTCGGGTCGCCGCCGACCTCGCTCAGGGACGACAGGCGCGAGGTGCGGTAGAACGCCGTGTCCTCGACGCCCTTCGCCATCACCATGCCGCTGGTCTGCTGCAGTCGGACCGCCGCGGCGTTCGTCGGGTCGACGAGTGCCGGTGCGATCCGGTCGATGACGTCGTCGAGGTCCGGGCGGGCCTCGGCGGCGCGCTCGAGCGCGGTGATGAGGTGGTGGGCGCCCTCGGGCAGGTACGTGCGGTACACGTCGAACGAGGCCACGATCTCGGCGACCGCGTCGACGATCCGCTCGTGCGTGATCGTCTCCGTCGCGGCGCTCGGCGCGAGCAGGCGTGCGAGCCGCTCGACCTCGCTGCCGAGGATGCCGTCCGCGATGCCCCGTCGGGTGTCGTGCGTGAGCTGCTGCCAGTCGGTCGGTTCGGCACCCGACGCCGCGGTCAGCGCCTGCTCGCCCGCGGGGTCGACGAACACGCGGTCGAGCACCCCGAGGGCGTCGTACCCGGTGGTGCCGTCGACCGGCCACGAGCTCGGCAGCTGCTCGCCGGGCTCGAGGATCTTCTCGACGAGGGTGTAGGCCCCACCGGTCAGGTCCGCCAGGTCCTGCAGGTAGCCCGCCGGGTCGTACAGCCCGTCCGGGTGGTCGATGCGCAGTCCGTCGACGAGTCCGTCGCGGAACCAGCCGCCGATGACCCCGTGCGAGGCCGCGAAGACCTCGGGCTCCTCGACCCGGATCGCCGCGAGGGTGTTCACCGCGAAGAACCGGCGGTAGTTCAGGTCGTGGTCGGCGCGCTTCCAGTGCACGAACGCGTAGTGCTGGCGGTCGTGGACGGTCTCGACGGTGTCGCCGTCGTGCACCGTCCCGGGTGCGGTGGGGTAGGCGGTCTCGCCGACGCGGAGCACCGGACGCTCGGCGTCGGACGTGTCGAGCGTGATCGCGTCGAGCAGCCGGTCGTCGAGCACGGGGACCCGGAGCTTGCCGTCGCCGGCTTCCCAGTCCACGTCGAAGGCCCAGGCCACGGGCGAGCCCTGCCCGTGTTCGAGCAGGGACCACCACCACGGGTTCGACTCGGGGGTCGCGACGCCGACGTGGTTCGGCACCACGTCGACGATGACCCCGAGGCCGACGGCGTGCGCGGCCTCGGCCAACGCCCGCATCGCCTGGTCGCCACCGCGGTCGGTGTCGACCCGCGTGTGGTCGACCACGTCGTAGCCGTGGTTCGACCCGGACTCGGCCTGCAGCACCGGCGACAGGTACAGCCAGTCGGCGCCGAGGTCGTGCACGTAGTCGACCAGGTCGCGGGCAGCGTCGAGGTCGAAGTCGGCCGAGACCTGCAGCCGGTACGTCGACGCGGGGACGCGGTTCGCGGCGCCGGGCGTTCCGGCGGTCATCGGGCGGTTCCGCTCGGTGCGGTGGAACCGGCCGGGTTCACCGGGGTGACGGCGTCCTGCGGGGCGTCCGGTGCGGGGGCGCCGTCCTGCTCGGCGTCGACCGGGGTGCTGGTGACCTCGTGGTCGGGCTCGGCACGCAGCACGATCATCGACCGGGCGGGGACGTCGAGCGGGGTGCCCGCGTCGAGCACCTCGTCGCGGGCGCCGGGGTCGGCGGTGTCGATCCGGACGGTCCAGCCGGGGGAGTACTCCTCGGGCGGGAGCGTGAACGTCACGACGTCGTCGTGGGCGTTGAAGTACGTGATGAAGCCGACGTCGGTGACGCGCTCACCACGGGCGTCGCGTCCGCGGATGCCCTCGCCGTTCAGGTACATGCCGACGCTCTTGCCGAAGCCGGAGTCCCAGTCCTCGGGGTCCATCGCTTCGCCCGAGGGGGTCAGCCAGACCACGTCGGGCAGTGGCTCGCCCTCGCCGCGACGGACCGGACGGCCGTTGAAGTACCGGGTCCGGCGGAACGTGGGGTGGTCGTGCCGCAGCTTCACCACGTCGGCGGTGAACTGGATGAGGTCTTCGTCCGCGCTGTCCCAGTCGATCCAGCTGAGCTCGGAGTCCTGCGCGTAGACGTTGTTGTTGCCGGACTGCGACCGGCCGAGCTCGTCGCCGTGCGCGATCATCGGGACACCCTGGCTCAGGAGCAGGGTCGCCAGGAAGTTTCGGCGACGCTGCAGCCGCAGGGCGTTCACGGTCTCGTCGTCGGTCGGGCCCTCCGCCCCGGAGTTCCACGACCGGTTGTGGCTCTCGCCGTCGTTGTTGTCCTCGCCGTTGGCCTCGTTGTGCTTCTCGTTGTAGGCCACCAGGTCGTACAGCGTGAAGCCGTCGTGCGCGGTGATGAAGTTGATGCTCGCCTTGGGCGTGCGGCCGTCGTGCTCGTACAGGTCGGCCGAGCCGGAGATCCGCGAGGCGAACTCGCCCAGCGTCGACGATTCGCCGCGCCAGAAGTCACGGACGGTGTCGCGGTACTTGCCGTTCCACTCGGACCACTGGGGCGGGAAGTTGCCGACCTGGTAGCCACCGGGGCCGACGTCCCACGGCTCGGCGATCAGCTTGACCTGCGACACGATCGGGTCCTGCTGCACCAGTTCGAAGAAGGCCGACAGCCGGTCGACCTCGTAGAACTCACGGGCCAGCGCCGAGGCGAGGTCGAAGCGGAACCCGTCGACGTGCATCTCGGTCACCCAGTAGCGGAGCGAGTCGAGGATGAGCTGCAGCGAGTGCGGGTGCCCGACGTTGAGCGAGTTCCCCGTGCCCGTGTAGTCCATGTAGAACTTCTTGTCGTCATCGACCAGGCGGTAGTAGGCCGCGTTGTCGATGCCGCGGAACGACAGCGTCGGGCCGAGGTGGTTGCCCTCGGCGGTGTGGTTGTAGACGACGTCGAGGACGACCTCGATGCCGGCGCGGTGCAGCTCGCGCACCATCGTCTTGAACTCCTGGACCTGCTGGCCCTGGTCGCCCGACGACGAGTACGCCGAGTGCGGCGCGAAGAAACCGATGGTGTTGTAGCCCCAGTAGTTCGACAGCCCCTTGTCCTGCAGGGTCGAGTCGTTCACGAACTGGTGCACCGGCATGAGCTCGAGCGTGGTGATGCCGAGGCGCTGCAGGTGCTCGATGACCGCGGGGTGGGCGACGCCGGCGTAGGTGCCGCGCTGCTCTTCCGGCACGTCCGGGTGGGTCTCAGTGAGCCCCTTGACGTGCGCTTCGTAGATGACGGTCTCGCCGTACGGCGTGCGCGGCGGGCGATCCCCCTGCCAGTCGAAGAAGGGGTTGATCACGACGCCCTTCATCATGTGCGACGCGGAGTCCTCGTCGTTGGTCGAGTCCGGGTCGCCGAACGTGTACGAGAAGAGCGACTGGTCCCAGTCGATCTCGCCGCTCGTCGCCTTGGCGTACGGGTCGAGCAGGAGCTTCGACGGGTTGCAGCGCGCGCCGGAGTCCGGGTCGTACGGGCCGTGCACGCGGAAGCCGTACTCCTGCCCGGGGCCGATGTTGGGGAGGTACGCGTGCCAGACGTAGGCGTCCACCTCGAGCAGGCGGACGCATTCTTCGTTGCCGTCGGAATCGAACAGACAGAGTTCGACGCGCTCGGCGACCTCGGAGAACAGCGCGAAGTTCGTGCCGCTCCCGTCGTAGGTCGCCCCGAGCGGGTACGGGTTTCCGGGCCAGGTGTGCAAACGGTCCTCCAGGTGTGGGTGCGGCCAACATATCGGCGGCGCTCGTCCGCGTCCGCAGACAAGCCCCAGCTGTGGATGCGTCAGGAGCCCCGCGGCCTGTGGAGGAACGGACGAGTAGCGTCGCGCGCATGGCCAACATCGTCTCGAAGATCGCAGACCAGGTCCGCCCGCTCGGGGTCTCCACGAACTACGGAGAACCCGTCGAGGTCGGCGACCAGACCCTCATCCCCGTGTCCGTCAGCTGGTTCGGCTTCGGCGGCGGCGGGGACGACGAGAACGGTGGCGGCGGTGGCGGCGGCCTGTCGGCCCCCGTCGGCGCCTACGTCCGCCGCCCGGGCAAGGACCTCGTGTTCGAGCCGAACCCGATCTCGCTGATCGTCGTCGGCATCCCCTTCGTGTGGGTGGCCGGGCGTGTCCTCCGCAAGCTGGTGCGCGCGCTCAAGAAGTGACCACCTGACGGACGGGAGGCCCGTGGCGACGCCGCCACGGGCCTCCCGTCCGTCACGCCGTCGCGACCGCGTCTAGACTGCTGGCACACACACGGGAGTCCGGGACCGCCGGGCTGAGAGGGAGCGATCGGCGCTCCGACCGTCGAACCTGATCCGGATCATGCCGGCGCAGGGAGGAGTCAGCAGCATGCCTTCAGGCACGTCCACAACCGTCACCACCGCTCCGCGGCGATCGCTGCGTTGGCGGGTCGTCGACATCGTCGTCGCGAGTGTCCTCGCGGTGGCCCTCGGAGTCGTCTTCCGGCTCTGGGAGTTCGGCTACGAACCCATCAGCGCCGTCATGGACCTCGTGCTCCCCGGCACGAAGGCCCTGTTCGGCGGGGTCTGGCTGCTCGCCGGCCCGATCGTCGCGATCGTCGTCCGCAAGCCCGGCGCCGCGCTCTACGGCGAGATGGTCGCCGCCTCGGTCGAGGCGTTGTTCGGTACCCAGTGGGGATGGCTCACGCTCGAGGCCGGACTCGTCCAGGGTCTCGGCGCCGAGATCGTCCTCGCGCTGTTCCTGTACCGCGTCTACCGCCTGCCGGTCGTCGTGCTCGCCGGTGCCGCAGCCGGACTCGCGCTCGGCATCAACGACACCGTCCTCTGGTACCCGGGGCTCGACGTGGCCTTCAAGGTCGTCTACGTGATCTGCGCGGTGATCTCCGGTGCCGTGATCGCCGGGGCGGGATCGTGGCTCATCGTCCGGGCTCTCGCCCGCACCGGGGTGCTGTCGTCCTTCGCGGCCGGCCGCGAGCACAGCCGTCGCGAACCCCGCGCCCTGGTGTGACCGTGCCCGCTCCGTCGGCGACGTCCCCTTCCACCGGCGGCGACGCCGGCGCAGGTGCCGGCGTCCGCGGGGCGCGCATCGTGTTCCGTGGCTGGAGCTGGCGGTACCCGGAGCGCGACGCCTGGGCCGTCCGTGACGTCGACCTGACCGTCTCGCCGGGGGAGCGGGTCGCCGTCGTCGGGCCGTCCGGTGCCGGCAAGTCGACGCTCCTGCGAGCGGTCGCCGGCGTGCTGCCCGACGAGCCCGACGCCACCGACGACACCGCTGCTTCGGTGCAGGGGACACTCCTGGTCGACGAGGCCGACCCCCGCGCGGTCCGCGGGCGTGTCGGTCTCGTCATGCAGGACCCCGAGGCGCACACGGTGATGTCCCGGGTCGGCGACGACGTGGCCTTCGGCTGCGAGAACGCCGGCGTCCCCCGCGACGAGACCTGGGACCGGGTGCGGACGGCGCTCGACGTCGTCGGGCTCGCCCTGCCGCTCGACCGCTCCACCGCGCAGCTGTCCGGTGGGCAGCGGCAGCGGTTGGCGCTCGCGGGCGTGCTCGCGATGCGGCCGGGTGCGCTCGTGCTCGACGAACCCTGCGCGAACCTCGACCCGGACGGCGTGGCGCAGGTGCACGACGCCGTCCGGGCACTGCTCGACGAGACCGGGGCGACGCTGCTCGTGGTGGAGCACCGGATCGGCACCTGGCTGGACCTGGTCGATCGGCTCGTGCTGCTCGAACCGGGCGGCGGCGTGGTCGCGGACGGTCCGCCGGCCCGGGTGCTGGCGGACCACGGCGAGGCGCTCACGGCGGCCGGGGTCTGGGTGCCCGGTGTCGAGCCGGCGCGCGGTTCGGCCCGGCGGCTGCGGCGTGCGCGCGGACGAGCGGGCGAAATGCCCGGGTTGTCCGGCGGAGCGACCGCGGCATTCCGCCCGCTCGGCGAGGGGGAACCTGGCGAGCGGGCGCGGGATATGACGTCGGCGGGACGAGCGGGCGAAATGCCCGGGGCGTCCGGTGGGGTGACCGCGGCATTCCGCCCGCTCGGCGAGGGGGAGCTCGGCGAGCGGGCGGAATGCCGCGGTCACCCCACCGGACCTGTCTCTTATACACATCTCCG
>NZ_QKTA01000031.1:0-23817 GCF_003234395.1 Curtobacterium sp. MCLR17_051 | reverse complement strand
CAGCAACCCGCCCCGCACCCACCACCCCGCCGCGCCACCTACCCTTGACGCGTGGCACATCTCCTCGGCGCCGAGAACCTGCATCTCGAGTTCCCCACCAAGGTCGTCTTCGACAACGTCACCCTCGGCATCGACGAGGGCGACCGGATCGGCGTCGTCGGCCGGAACGGCGACGGCAAGTCGACCCTCCTCGCACTGCTGTCCCAGCGCCTCGAGCCGGACGGCGGCCGCGTCACGCACCGCCGTGGGCTGACCATCGGCTACCTGGACCAGCGCGACATCCTGCCCGAGGGCGCGACCGTCGGCAGCACCGTCGTCGGCGACCTCGAGGAGCACGAGTGGGCCGGTGACCCGAAGATCCGCGACATCATCGGCGGTCTGGTCTCGGACATCCCGTGGGACGTCAGCGTCGACGAGCTGTCCGGTGGGCAGCGTCGTCGTGTGGCACTCGCGCGGCTGCTGGTCGGCGACTGGGACGTCCTGTTCCTGGACGAGCCGACCAACCACCTGGACGTCGAGGGCATCGAGTGGCTCGCCGGGCACATCAACCGCCGCTGGTCGTCGAACCAGGGCGGCATGGTCGTCGTGACGCACGACCGGTGGTTCCTCGACGCCGTGTCGACCGACACGTGGGAGGTCCACGACGGCGTCGTCGACCCCTTCGAAGGTGGCTACGCCGCGTACATCCTGCAGCGCGTCGAGCGTGACCGGCAGGCTGCCACGATCGAGCAGCGCCGGCAGAACCTGGCCCGCAAGGAGCTCGCGTGGCTCCGCCGCGGCGCCCCGGCCCGCACGAGCAAGCCGAAGTTCCGCATCGACGCGGCTAATGCCCTGATCGACGACGTCCCGCCGATCCGCGACACCGTCGCGCTGTCCCGGACGGCGACCGCTCGCCTCGGCAAGGACGTCGTCGACCTGCTCGACGTGAGCGTCTCGTTCGACGGCACGCAGATCCTCGACCGCATCGAGTGGCGCATCGCACCGGGGGAGCGGACCGGCATCCTCGGCCCGAACGGCGCCGGCAAGTCGACGCTGCTCAACCTGGTCTCCGGGCGGCTGCAGCCGACGAGCGGGCGGGTGAAGACCGGCAAGACGGTGCAGGTCGCGGTCCTCGACCAGCAGCTCGCCGACCTGCAGCAGTTCGCCGACGACCGCGTGCGCGAGGTCGTGGCCCGCAAGAAGACGAGCTACGTCGCCGACGGCAAGGAGATGACGCCGTCGCAGCTGCTCGAGCGGCTCGGCTTCACCTCGGAGCAGCTCTCCACGCCGGTCAAGGACCTGTCCGGTGGGCAGAAGCGGCGCCTGCAGCTCATGCTCATCCTGCTCGACGAGCCGAACGTGCTGATCCTCGACGAGCCCACCAACGACCTCGACACCGACATGCTCGCCGCCATGGAGGACCTGCTCGACACCTGGCCCGGCACCCTGCTGGTCGTCAGCCACGACCGGTACCTGCTCGAGCGCGTCACCGACCAGCAGTACGCCGTGCTCGGCGGGCACCTGCGCCACCTGCCCGGCGGCGTCGACGAGTACATGCGGCTGCGCGAGGCCGGTACCGGTGG
The DNA here is from genome assembly GCF_003234395.1 of Curtobacterium sp. MCLR17_051. Taxonomy (NCBI): domain Bacteria; kingdom Bacillati; phylum Actinomycetota; class Actinomycetes; order Micrococcales; family Microbacteriaceae; genus Curtobacterium; species Curtobacterium sp. MCLR17_051. The sequence goes on along the minus strand of NZ_QKTA01000031.1, from coordinate 22,255 downwards.
CGGGACCGCCTCTGCGGCTGCCGCCGCGTCTGCCGGGAGGCCCGACACCGTCGGCGGGACCGGCTCGGCCGGTGCCGTGGCCGGGTCCACGGCCGCTGGTGCGTCGGCCCTGTCGGGAGCGGACCGGCGGACGGCCGAGAAGGAGATGTCGGCGCTCGACCGCAAGATCGCGAAGGTCGGCGCGGACCGCAAGAAGCTGCTCGACCAGTTCGCGACGCACGACCAGTCCGACTACGCCGGGCTCGGCGAACTGCAGGCGAAGCTCGCTGCGCTCGAGGCCGAGGTCGAGCAGCTCGAGGAGCGCTGGCTCGAGGTCGCTGAGCTGCTCGGGGTCTGAGCCGGTCTACTCGACGGATGCGGGGTCGACCGCGTCCTGGCTGCTGTCCGCCGGTGTGGCGTCCTCGGGGGCCTCGCCGCCGGGGTTCGCCACGACCTCCCACAGGTGCCCGTCCGGGTCCTGGAAGAAGCCGGACCACATGCCCCACGGGCGCGTGTAGGGCGGTTCGGGCATCGTGGCGCCCGCTGCCTGCGCCCGTTCGAGGAACGCCTCCGCCTCGGCCTGACTGCTCGTGAAGTGCCCGATCGTGCTGCTCGGTGCCGTGGCCAGCTGTACGCCGGAGTCCTTCGCCATGTCGTCCCGGCCGTAGACGCTGACGATCAGGCCGTCGTCGAGGGTGAACATCGCCGTGGTGCCGCCGGCCTGCGTCTCGGTGGCGGGGTACTCGGTGCCGATGACGCCGCTGCCCTCGATGCCGAGCAGGGCGCGGTAGAACTCGGCCGATCGAGCGACGTCGGCGACGGCGAGGGTGATGGCGTGCATGCGCCGCACGCTACGCCGGGGCCGCTCGGCCCGTGTCGCGCTTTCGATCAGTCCCCGAGACCCAGGATGAGTCGGCGGAGCAGCCCGGCCAACTGGCCCTGCTCGTCGGCGGAGACCCCGGACAGGATGTCGCGCTCGGCGGCCAGCAGGTCCGCGATCGCCGCGTCCACCGCCACCCGGCCCTTGCCCGTCAGCGAGACGAGGATGCCGCGGCCGTCCTTCGGGTCGGTCCGTCGTCCCACGAAGCCGCGGGCCGCCAGGCGGTCCACCCGGTTCGTCATCGTGCCGCTCGACACCAGGGTCTGCTGCAGCAGGGTCTTCGGGCTCAGCTCGTAGGGATCACCCGCCCGCCGCAGGGCCGACAGGACGTCGAACTCCCACGGTTCCATGTCGCTCGCGTCGAAGGCCGTCCGCCTGGCGCGGTCCAGGTGCCGGGCGAGCCGGTCCACGCGGGACAGGACCTCGAGCGGGCCGAAGTCGAGGTCGGCACGCTCACGACCCCACGCCGCGACGATGCGATCGACCTCGTCCTCATGCGGCATCCCTCCATCTTGGCCGAACCCGGAGCGGACAGCCAGCCTCGTCGGTCGTGGGAGGATGGAGGAGCACCTCCGGGTGCGTTCCGCCTTGGTGTAATGGCAGCACGACGGCCTTTGGTGCCGTTAGGTCCGGGTTCGAATCCTGGAGGCGGAGCAACTCCGCGCTGACCGGTCGCATCTTCGCTGCTCAATTCGAGCGACCCGACCGCAGGGGCGAGTGCGCTGCATCTGTCCAGGGATTGCCCGGAAGTGGTTCCTTCTGGTTCCTTCTGGTTGCTTCCCATCACTATAGTGATGTACGCGTCACTGTAGTGATGTTGGATGACCGAGGTGAGGAGGGTGTCGTGCAGCTGCAGAGCCCGTTCGCGGCGTTGTCGAGCGGCCTCGATGGTGACGTTCTGATGGTGCTGAGCGGCCTGTCGGACCGACCCTTCACGGTGTCCGCGGTCCAGCGGCTCGTGCCCGGAGGCCGTTCGCGAAACGGCGTGAAGAAGGTGCTTGACCGTCTGACGGAGCAGGGCATCGTTGTGTTCGACGACATCGGCGGCGTGAGCACGTACGCGCTCAACCGAGACCATCTCCTCGCGTCGGCGGTCCTCGAGGTCGCCGGAGCCCGTACCCGCTTCCTCGACAGGGTTCGCGGGGAGATCGCATCGATGCCGGTCCGCTACGCAGCGTTGTTCGGCTCGGCCGCGCGAGGTGCGATGCGACCGGACAGCGACATCGATCTGTTCTTCGCCGTGGATGCCGTTTCGCGGACGGATGCTGAGGACCGCATCTACGACCTCACCATTGCCGTTCACCGGTGGACCGGCAACCAGGTGAACCCCATCGTGTACGACGTCTTGGGGGTCAGCCCCGATGACCCGCTCATCGGTTCCATCGCGAGTGAGGGTATTCCCCTCGTGGAAGACCGCCGATGGCTCCAAGCCCACCTCAGGAAGGCCGCACGTTGACTCCACCGAAACTGCCGTCGACCACTGACGGCGACAACGCTTTCATGCGCGGTCGGCTCGAGAAGGCCAAGGGCTTCCTCGAGTCAGCCGAGACGCTGTTCGAGTTCGGTGCCGAGGACGGGATCCTGGTTCCGACGTCCCCTCATGCCGACTCCTTCGTCGACCTGTGCGTCGACGCAGGGATCGCCGCGGCAGACGCCATCTGCATCGGCAAGACCGGAAGGTACAGCAGTGGTGCGAGCCACAACGACGGCGTCTCGATCCTGCAGGATGCGACAGACCGGCCGATCGCGAAGCACCTCGAGACGCTCGTTCGGGTCAAGAACAAGGCGGCCTACAGCGCGAGGTCGGTAGACGCATCGGACATCCACAATGCCGGTGCGGCCGCCCGCGCACTCGTTGCCGTCGCGGAGGATCTGGTCTGACAGCTCACCGATCGACGCGGACCCGAAAGCATCTTCTCTGTGGAGTGTTATCGCTGTGAAGGTATACCCTTCGTGAGGCGGCAACTCGCCGCCCCACGAGCAGAGGACCACCCATGGCGACCACGCCGCACCACCGCCCACGCGTCCTGATCACCGGCGCGAGCATCGCGGGCCCCGCGCTGGCGTGGGGACTCGACCGATCGGGCTTCGATGTCACGCTGCTCGAGCGGTCGCCGGAGCAGCGGACCACCGGCCAGAACATCGACGTCCGGGGGCTCGGGCGCGAGGTCCTCGAGCGCATGGGCCTCCGCGACACGGTGATGCAGCACCTCACCGGCGAAGCGGGCACACGGTACGTGGACGAGCACGGCACCCCGTACGCCACGTTTCCGAAGACCGAGGGCCAGGACGGTCCGACTGCCGAGATCGAGATCCTGCGGGGCACGTTCGCCGGGATCCTCCTCGATGCGCTGCCGGACACGATCGACCGCCGCTACGGGGACTTCGTCGTGGGCGCCGAACAGGACGACACCGGGGTGAACGTCCGCTACGACAGCGGCGCTCCGGAGCGGTTCGACCTGGTCGTCGTCGCCGAGGGCCGCAGCTCGCGCACCCGTCGGATCCTGTTCGCCGACGAGACGGAGTACCGCGACCACGGCGTCAGCATCGCCTACGGCACGCTCGACCGGATCGGCAGCGACACCGACCACTGGGACTGGTACACGGCGCCGCGTGGACGTGTCGCGTCGATCCGGCCCGACAACGAGGGGACGATCCGGGCCAGCGTGTCCTTCGAGTCGGAGCCGATGGGCTTCGAGCAGCTCCCCGTCGACGTGCAGCTGCGGATCCTGCGCGAGCGCTTCCGGGGCGCAGGGTGGCAGACGGAGCGGATCCTCGACGGGTTCAGCGAGCGGTCTGACGAGTTCTACACGCAGCGGATGGAACAGGTCGTGGTGTCGCGATGGAGCAAGGGCCGGATCGCGCTGCTCGGTGACGCGGCCTGGGGCTCCGGGCCGACCGGCATGGGCACGACGCTGTCCCTGGTCGGCGCGCACATCCTGGCCGGGGAACTCGCACGGACGATCGAGCCGGCCGGCGGCGCTGATCACGGGTACTCGATCCCGGACGCATTCGCGCGCTACGAGGAGATGCTCCGCGGGTACGCCGACAGCGCCCAGGGGCTTCCGCGCGGCGGTGCGCGCCTGCTGCACCCGTCGTCGAAGGCGGGCGTCCGCGCGGTGCGGGCCGCGCTCCGGGTGGCGTCTCTCGGTCCGGTCCGCGGCTTCGCCCAGAAGTACCTCCTGACGAGCGAGAAGCACGTCCCCGTCCTGCCGCACTACCCGACACTGCAGGGGGCCCGGAAGGCGGCAGAATCGATCGCATGACCGACCTGCGCTCCCAGACCCTCGAGGCGCTCCGCCACTACGCCGTCCGGTACCAGGAGTCGGCGCTCCACTTCGCAGCATGGATGGAGCTGCCGACCTCGGACGGCGTCGCGCTGGGGGAGATCCTCTGGGCGGAGACCGAGGGCGAGCCGATGACGGGCACGCGGCTCGCCCGGCGGATCGGGATGACCTCGGGTGCGGCGAACGCGTTGGTCAACCGACTGGAGGAGCGTGGCTTGATCGTGCGGAGCCGCGAGAGCGCGGACCGTCGGGTCGTCACCCTCCGCGTCACCGATCTCACCCGGGAACGCAGCAGTGGGTTCCTCGGGTCACGTGCCGCGGAGCTCGACGAGGCGATCGGTTCGTACGACGACGACACGTTGATGGTGGTGCGCGACTTCCTGCTCCGCTTCGCCGCGGTCCTGCCGCAGGAGACGGCTCCGTCGAAAAGCTGACTAGACCGGTCCGGTCAGCCGCTCGTCACCACGAAGTCGGCGCGTAGTCCTTCAGGAAGACACCGAACACGTCCTCGCCCGCTTCGCCCCGGACGATCGGGTCGTAGACACGGGCGGCCCCGTCGACCAGGTCGAGCGGCGCGTGGAAGCCCTCTTCGGCGAGCCGGACCTTCGTGGGGTGCGGCCGTTCGTCGGTGATCCACCCGGTGTCGACGCTCGTCATCAGGATGTTGTCGGTCTCGAACATCTCCTGCGCGCTCGTGCGGGTGAGCATGTTCACGGCGGCCTTCGCCATGTTCGTGTGCGGGTGACCCGGCCCCTTGTAGGCGCGGCCGAACACTCCTTCCATGGCGCTGACGTTCACCACGTAGGTGCGGCGTCCCGTGCTCGCGGCCATGGCGGGGCGGAGCTTCGAGATGAGGATGAACGGCGCCGTGGTGTTGGCCAGCTGGACCTCGAGCATCTCGAGCGGGTCGACCTCGTCGACCTGCTGGGTCCACGAGTTCTCGTCGTGCAGGTCGGGGACCAGGCCGCCGGCGTCGATGGCGGTGCCCAGGGCGAGTCGTTCGAGCGAGCTCGATCCCGGCGCCATCGCCTGTTCGGTCAGTTCGTCGGCCCGAGCTGCGGCGGCAGCGAGGATCGGGTGCGCGGCCACCGAGCGGGCGAGCGCCAGCGGGTGCTGGTCGTTCGTGTGCCCGAAGGTCACGAGTTCGGGCAGCGGTCCGTCGGGCAGCGGCGCGAGTTCCGCGTCGACCAGCGGCTGGTAGGCCCCGGTCGACCGGCGCACGGTCTGGGTGGCGTTGTTGATCAGGATGTCGAGGGGGCCGGACGCGGCGACGTCCTCGGCGAGTCCGATCACCTGGGCGGGGTCGCGCAGGTCGATGCCGACGACCTTCAGGCGGTCCATCCAGTCGGCGGAGTCGGGCAGGCTCGCGAACCGGCGCACCGCGTCGCGGGGGAACCGCGTGGTGATGGTGGTGTGGGCCCCGTCGCGCAGCAGCCGGAGGGCGATGTACATGCCGATCTTCGCGCGGCCGCCGGTGAGCAGCGCCCGCTTGCCGGTCAGGTCGGTCCGGGCCTCGCGCTTCGCGTGGCTCATGCGGGCGCATGCCGGGCAGAGCTGGTGGTAGAACGCGTCGACGACCGTGTAGTGCTGCTTGCACATGTAGCAGGGCCGTGACTTCAGCAGCGTGCCCGCGGTGGTCGAGGCGGTCGAAGCGCTGATCAGGACGCCGCGGGTCTCGTCGTCGATCCGGTCGGCGGCCCCGGTGGCGGTGGCGGCAATGACTCGGCGGTCGGCCTCGGCGATGACGCCGCGCTTCTCGAGGCGGTGCGCACGCTTGACGGCCTTGAACATCTTCGCCGTGGCCTGGCGGACCCGGATGAAGTCCGGGTGCGTCTCGTCGATCGACGGCAGCTGCTCGAGCACCCGGAGCGCGACGGTCAGGTCGTCGGGGTCGATGCCGCTGGGTTCGGGGTGCTCGGAGCTCACACGCGATCCTACGTCGGGACCGACCACCGGTCAGACGAGCTGCTGCTCCATGCACACGCTCGTCGGGTCGTCGACGTACGGGCCGAACCGGGGGATGTCCGCGTACCCGGCCTTCCGGTACAGCGCGATCGCCGCGGCTTGCGGCAGGCCGGTCTCGAGCCGGACGGTCCCGATGCCGACCGCGCGGGCCCGGTCGTGCAGGGCGTCGAGCAACCGCGTCCCCACGCCGAGCCCACGCGCGGCGTCGCTCACGAACATGCGCTTGACCTCGCCGGTGCCGTCGCCGGCGTCGACGAGCGCCACCGTGCCGACGGCGGTGCCGTCCTGGCGCGCCACCAGGAACGTGACGTCGGGCTGGTCCAGGTCGTCGACGTCGAGGGCGTGGTAGTTCTCGGCCGGGTAGAGGCTCAGTCCGTAGTCGTCGCCCTGCTGCAGCAGGTGCAGGACGTCGTCCTGTCGGGGGCTCTCGATCCGCACGGTCAGCACCGTCACACAGTAGCGAGGACGACGAGAACAGTGGGCAGATGAGGCCCCCGGCCGACGGCGATCAGACCAGGAGTCCCTCGCTGACCTCCCACAGGCGCCGGGCATCGTCGGCGTCGAGCATCGCCGAGTTCGCGTCCGACGGGATGCGGTCCGCGGTCAGGGGCAGGACCCGGTCGTCGATCACGGCGACGTCGCTGTCCTTCAGGTAGACCCCGCCGACGCCGTCGAGCAGCGGGCTCGCGGCACCGAACACGAGCGTGGCTGCGCCCTGCTCGACGGTCTTCTTGCCGACCTCGGGGTCGATGACGGTAACCCCGTGGTCGTCGACGAGCCCCTGCTCGCGGTACGAAGCGATCTGCGAAGCGTCGTGCGGGCCGGGGCCGATGATGACGCCGGGGTGCGCGGCGAAGGCGCGGATGCCCTGGTCGGCGTACCGCCGGTCGAGCTCCACCGTGAACAGGACGTTGGCGCGCTTCGACTGGCCGTACGCGGTGACCGGGTCGTACCCGTGCGCGAACGTCAGGTCGTCCCACCGGATCCGCCCGAACCGCGCCGCACCGGAGGTGACGGTCAGGACCCGCGCACCACGGGCCTCCAGGAGGGCGGGGAGGAGCGCCCGCGTGAGCTGGAAGTGCCCGAGGTGCGTCGTCGAGAACGCCAGTTCGTTGCCGCGGCCGTCGAGCCGGCGGTCCGGGGTGAAGAGCATCGCGGCACTGTTCACGAGCATGTGCAGTGGGCGGCCGGAGGCCGACCAGCGCGCGGCGAAGGCATCGACCGACGAGGGGTCGGTGAGGTCGAGGGCCTCGACGTGGATGCCCGGGATGTCGGCGACGGCGGCGGATGCCCGATTGACGTCGCGGGAGGCGACGGTGACGTCGGCGCCGGCCGCCGCGAGGGCGCGGCTGGTCTCGCGGCCGAGGCGGCTGTGTCCGCCGGTCACGACGACGTTCCGGCCGGTCAGGTCGACGCCGTGCAGGACGTCGGCGGCGGTGGACGCGGCGGTGAAGCCGCTGGGCAGGGGGTGCTGGTCGGTGATCACGAGTGGTACTCCTTCGATTCGATGTGGCCGACGGCGGCAGCAGTGTCGGCCGCGGCAGCAGTGTCGGCCGCGTCGGCGGTGGCGGGGCCGACGGCGTCGGCGACCGCCGACCACGCGTCGGGGTCGAGCCCGAGCTCGGTCCGGAGGAACGCCGTCGTGGTGTGGCGGACGAGGTCCACACGCTCGGGGCTCTCGTCCGTGGTGGCGGTCGACTCGTAGTCCTGGATCCCGCCGAGCAGGTGCTCGCCGCCGTGGAGTGTCACCAGGTGCCGCGCGCCGGGGCTCAGGTGGTAGACGTCGGTGAACCAGTCCGGGCCTCGGGTCGAGAGCTGGGACTGGTCGTGGTCGCCGGCGACGACCAGTGACGGGGTGTGCAGCTGGCTGAAGTCGGGGCTCATGAACGCGAAGTGCTCCTGCGCGAACGGCGCGAGGTCGCCGCGCGCGATCCCGGTGGTGGACAGCAGGACCCCGGCGCGCACGCGGTGGTCGGTGCGGTCATCGCCCGGCCGCCCGTCGGCGTCCAGGACGCGGGCCCCGAGCAGCATGCCCACGGACTGTCCGCCCCACGAGTGTCCGACCGCGGCGAGGCGTGCGGTGTCGACGCGCCCGCTCAGGCCGGGGACCGCGTCGATGAGCTGGTCGAGGTCGTCGAGCACCCGCTCGAGGTCGTCGACGCGCGTCCGCCAGATGGTCGGGTAGCGCGGGTCCTCGAGCGTCAGCCCGTAGGCCTTCGCGTCGAGGAAGGTCGGTTGGACGACGACGAAGCCGTTCGCGGTCCAGTGGTCGACCAGGGGGTCGCCGCCGGTCATGGACTGGCCGAAGCCGTGGGCGAAGACGATGACGGGCAGGTCCGTTCCGGTCGTCGGTGCGGTGATCCGGACCTCGAGGTCCTGACCGCGCGAGGGTGCGGGAAGCGTGACGGGGCGCACGCTGATGACCTGCGGTCGAGGTGCTGTGGGTGCCATGTGGGCCTTTCCGGGATGCGGTGTCGCCCGTGGTCGGAGCGATCGTCGTCCGAAACGGAGCGACGTTCCGGAACGATACGGAACAATGATCCGGATTGCAAGAGGAAGCGGAGCGCTGTTCCGCATCGCGTCGGTGTCGTGCGATGATCGACGCATGAGCACCCCGTCGCCCGACCCCGCGCCGCGTCGCCGTCGCGACGTCGAGCGCAACGAGCGCACGATCCTCGACGCCGCTGCCGCGGTCTTCGCCGCCTCGGGCGTCGGCGCACCGGTGCGCGAGGTCGCCACCGCCGCCGGGGTCGGGGTCGGCACGCTCTACCGGCACTTCCCGACCCGTTCGGACCTGGTCGTCGCCGTCTACCGGCACCAGATCGAGGCCCTGGTCGACGCGGGGCCGGCGCTGCTCGGCTCGGAGCCGACGCCGTTCGCCGCCCTGCTGCGCTGGGTGCACCAGTTCGTCGACTTCCTCGGCACCAAGCACGGTCTGGCGCGCGTCTGGGAGGGCGACGCCGACGGCTTCACGGCGCTGCACACCCTGTTCGTCGACGAGCTCGTGCCCGTGCTCGGCCGACTGCTCGACGCCGCGCGGGCGTCCGGCGAGGTGGCCGCGCCGACCCCGCCGTACCAGCTGCTCCGGGCCGTCGGCGACCTGGTGGCGTGGAGTCCTCAGGACCCCGACTACGACGTCCGGACGATCGTGACCCTCCTGGTCACCGGGCTGCGGCAGGCGCAGCCGACGGTGGCCGACAGCGCGTAGCCGGCCACGTGCACTCGTCGCGACCGGCACCGGACTGGAGGCGCGGTGCGGGCCCGTCACGGGCCTCCCGTCCGGCGTCGTGCCCGTCTCGGGCCGCACCAGCGCCGTCGGGGCCGGTCCGGGCCCTACGATCGTCCCGACGGAGGGGGACCACCATGACGGAACTGGCGGACTGGGAGACCGAGGGGGCCAGGGCTCGTCCGGCTCGACCGGGTGACCACGAACCGGCGCCGGCCGCGCTGCGGGCCCTGACGATCATCGGGGTGTTGTTCCTGATCGCCGCGGGCTGCGTGTTCGTCGCGACGGCGTTCCTCCCCACGTCCGACGAGACGGCCGTGCCGGACGGCCTTCGACTGCTGATGGCGACGGTCGTGTCGGTCGGCATCGCCGTGGTCGGCGTGGTCGCCCTGCTGCTCCGACTCGTCGCCGGGGTGCTCGTCCGCCACTGACGGCCGGCTCAGCGTCGGCCCGGCTCCGCGGGGTCGGACTCGGTGTCCCCGTGCTCCGGCAGCACGTCGACGTCGGTGACCGTGTACCCGAGCGGCACCTGGCCCAGCGCGAGCAGGAGCGCCGTCCGCCGGTCGTCGTGCTCGGTCTCGATCACCCGTCGCTCGGTCGGGACGACGACGAGTCGGACCCGGTGCGTCACGGGTGCCCCCATGCGGCGGTGCCGCGCAGGCGTCGCCCGGCGTGCTGACCACGTCGCCGACGCAGCAGCAGGTGGCGGACCGCGAGCAGGTGCGGGAACTCGACGAGCATGCCGACGACGATCGCCGTGGTGACCAGCGGCTGGTGGGGGAGTGCGGCGCTCGTCAGCCCGATCATCAGGGGTGCGTTGCGGGCCGCCGTCGTCATCGCGAGCAGCGCCGACCGCGGGTACGACAGGGCGGCGAGGCGTGACGCCCACTCGGCTGCGATGAACATCACCGCGAAGAAGGCCACCGCGCACCCCAGCACGGCGACGAACACCGGCAGGTTCGCCAGCAGCAGCGCGATGTGCGAGGCGAAGAGCCCGGCGACCATCGCGCCCACGATCCAGGGAACCGCGCGGCCGGGCAGGGCGGCGGCGCGGGCTCGAGCGCCGTCCGGCAGCAGTGAGATCCCGAAGCGGATCACCACGGCGATCGCGGCGGGCAGGACGAACCACTGCAGCAGGGTGCCGACGGTCCCCACGGCATCGACGCCGGCGTTGCCGCCCAGGACCGTGATCCACACCGGGAACAGCAGCAGCTGGGTGACCATGTTGATCGGCAGCAGGGTCGCCCCGACAGCGGTGTCCCCGTCGCTCAGGCGGGTGAACGCCAGGAACCAGTCGGTGCAGGGTGCCAGGAAGTACAGCATCACGCCGAGCTGGACGGCGGGGTGCCCGGGCAGGGCCACGCGGGTGAGCAGGAAGGCGACGAGCGGGGCGAGCAGGAAGTTCATGCTCCAGGCGATGCCGATGACCTTCCACGCGCCCGTCGTCCGTGGGAGGCGGCGCAGCGGGACGTCGACGAACAGGGCGACGACCAGGGTGATCACCAACGGGTCCACCACGGAGCCCATGGCGTCGCCGCTCGCGGGGGAGGCCCCGCCGATCACCGACCCGACCAGGATGGCGCCGCCGACGATCGCGGGGGTGGCCCAGAGCCGTGCACCGGCGGGGTGGGCGGGCCGCTGTGCCGGCATCAGCACGCGCATTCGACACCGCAGCAGCTCAGGTCGTCGGTGAGCATCCCGGCGTCGTCCCACTCCTGCAGGGCACCGCAGTCGCGCCCTGCTCGTTCGCCGATGACGCGGGCGACGTGGGCGAACCGCTGCCGGAACTTGTAGACGAAGCAGAACTGCAGTGCGCCGTGCCGGAGCGCGGTGCCGGCCAGGAAGAGTCCGGGCGTGGTGGTCGACTCGTCGTCCTCGGTGAGCAGCGGCCAGCCGTCCGCGCGGGTGTCGAACAGGCTCGCGGCCGGCCCGAGCCCCGGGCCGTACCCGGTGGCGAGGATCGGTGGCGCGTCCGTCACCAGGGCGGTCCGTCCGGCGACGCCGACGGTGAACCCCTCTCCGGACCGCTTGATGCCGGTGACCTGACCGTCGTCGACCAGGGTGAGGCGTCCGCTGGCCCGCGCGGCCGCGAGCCGTTGACGGGTCCGCGGGGCGAGGCGGAACGACGGGTCCGACCCGCTGCCGGCGTCCCAGGGGTGGGACGGGTCGACGACCGTCACCGTCGCCCCCTGTTCGACGTGGTGGCACGCCAGGTCGATGCCGGACTCGAAGCCCCCCACGACCACCACGTGGCCGGGCCGTGCCACCCAGGCGGCCTCAGCGGAGGCGTGCACCCCGAGCGAGGTGCCGGCGCAACGGGGCAGGATCGGGTCGGAGAACTCGCCGCCGGCCCAGACCACGTTGCGGGTGATGACGGGGCCGCGGCTCGTGGTCACGCGGAAGCCGTCGTCGTCCGGCTCGATGCGCTCGACCTCGGTGTCGAGCAGGGTCGGCAGGTGGAAGGCCGCGACGACGCCACGCAGGTACCGGGCGTACTCGGGCCCCGAGGGGTAGTCGGTCCCCAGGCTGTAGGCGGGTGAGGTGCGCGGGTGGACCGCGTTGAGGTCGGTGGCTCCGAAGCCGTTGCCGGTGAAGGACGGCGTCAGGAACCGCTGGTGCTCCGGCCACCGACGGAACGTGTCTCCGACGACGCCGCGTTCGACGACGCCGAACAGCAGGCCGTCGACGGCGTGGAGTGCCAGGCCGGTGCCGATGCCGGCCGGTCCGGCTCCGACCACGAGGGCGTCGAGGGTCTCGGTCGGGGCGTTCGCTCGTTCTCGCACGGTCGGAGTCTACTGATAACAGTTCTCAATAAGCGAATTGGTCGGACCGGGTGTGAGTCCCCGAGGTGCGCCAGCCGCGTTCTCGGGCTGCCGATTTGTCCTGCCCCCGATCACCCCATAACGTCGTGCACATGAAAATCGTTATCACCGCGGCGGGTGCGCTCGTCGCGCTCTCGCTCGCGGGTTGCACGGCCCCGACCCCCGCTGGCGGACCGTCCCCTCGCACCTCGGCCGCGACCACCGTGACGAGCTGTGGGATGCAGCTCACCGTCCCCGAAGCCCCGAAGCGGGCAGTGGCGCTCGAGCAGGGAGCGACCGAGGTCATGCTCGCGCTCGGCCTCCAGAGCCGGATGGTCGGGACCAGCTACCTCACGGACGCCGTCGCGCCCGAGTGGCGTGACGCGTACGACGACGTCCCGGTGCTCGCCGAGCAGTACCCGACCACCGAGCAGCTCCGCGAGACGAACCCCGACTTCGTGTACTCGATGCGGGCGTCGGCCTTCGCCTCGGAGGCCGCAGGCAGTCGGGAGGAGCTCGTCGACCTCGGCGTGCCCGCGTACCTGTCGTCCAACGACTGCGAAGACCCGGCACGCATCCCCGACGAGGTCGGGTTCGACGCCATCCTCGACGAGGTCACCGACATCGCCCGGGTGTTCGGTGTCCCGGAGCGCGCGCGTGGACTCGTGGCTGATCAGCGAGCCACCCTCGAGCAGGTCACCGCTGCGGCACCCGACACCGGCGAGCCTTCGATCGTGTGGTTGTACTCGTCCGTGAACGGTGCCCCCGTCGTGGCCGGTGCGAACGGACTCGCCGACACGATGGGTCGCGTCGCCGGGGGGACCAACGCGTTCGAGGACCTCGACGTGCAGTGGGGTGAGACGAGCTGGGACGAGATCGCACAGCGGGACCCCGACGTCATCGTGGTCGCCGACCTGTCGCGCGGTCTGCCCGGCGACAGCACCGACGACAAGATCGAACAGCTCCGGACCGACGACGTGACGAAGCGGCTCAGCGCCGTCCGCGATGACCACCTCATCGCCGTCCCGGCGACCGAACTCGACCCGTCGGTGCGCAGCGTCGACGCCCTGAAGACCGTCTCCACCGCCCTGACCGAGTACTCGGAGGAACGATGACGACCACGACCGCCACCCCCACGGCTGCAGAGACCGAGCAGGCCCTCGCCCTGCTCGCGTCGTGGGACACCCAGCAGGCCGCCTACATCACGCACCGCGAGCAGCGCTTCGCGGTCATGCTCGACGTCGTCGACCACGTCGTCCCGCGGGGTGGTGTCGTGCTCGACCTGGCCAGTGGTCCCGGCTCGATCAGTCAACGCATCATCGCCCGTCGCCCGGACGTCACCTGCATCGCCGTCGACTACGACCCGGTGCTCCTGGAGCTCGGCCGGACGGCACTCGCCGGGCAGCCCGTGCGTTTCGTCGACGCCGACCTGTGGGACCGAGACTGGACGACCGGGCTGGACGGTGTCGTCCCCGACGCGGTCCTCAGTTCGACCGCACTCCACTGGTTGCCCTCGGACGTCCTGAGCCGGGTCTACAACGACCTCGGATCGCTCCTCGCCCCCGGCGGCGTGGTGATGAACGCCGACCACCTGCGCCACCTCGACGGGCGGACGCTGTTCGCGGAGCTCAGTGACCTCGACGACGTGCGGACGCAGCAGACCGATCGAGCCGCCGGTGCGCTCGACTGGGACCAGTGGTTCGCAGAGGTGACCGCGGTCGAACGGTACGGGCGGCTCGTCGCCGAGCGTGAGCGGCGGTTCGAGCACCGCCCGCCCAACCCGGAACTCAGCCTCGACTTCCACGTCGCCGCACTCGAGGTCGCCGGGTTCGCCGAGGTCGGCCCGGTCTGGCAGTACCTCGACGACTTCGTCGTGCTCGCCCGCCGGTGACCCCGACCGCGCTGCGCGGCGCGATCGTCGTGCCGATGCTGTCGGCAGCGCTGGTGGTGGTCGTCCTGGCCGGGGTGGTGCTCGCCGGCGGGACCATCACGTGGACCGACACGGTGCGGTCGATCGGCACGCACCTCGGCTTGCCGGTCACGCCCCTGTCGCCGTTGGCGGACTCGGTGGTGTGGCAGCTGCGGCTGCCGCGTGTGCTGCTCGCGGCGGCCGCCGGAGCGGGACTGGCGGTGTGCGGGTGCGTCCTGCAGGCGGTCACCCGCAACGTGCTCGCCGAGCCCTACCTGCTCGGCATCTCGTCCGGCGCGTCGACGGGAGCGGTCCTCGTCCTGGTCCTCGGCCTCGGCGCGGGCTCGGTCACACTCGCGGGGGGTGCGCTGGCCGGTGGGCTCCTGTCCTTCGCGCTGGTCTTCGCACTCATGGGGCGGGACACCGCGAGTACGAGTCGCGTCGTCCTGACCGGAGTGGTCGTCGGCCAGCTCTTCTCCGCCGTCACGTCACTCGTCGTCACGGCGTGGGGAGACGCGGACGCGACCCGCGGCATCACCTACTGGTTGCTCGGCTCCCTCGCAGCGGCCCGGTGGTCGTCCGTCGCCGTGTGCGCCGCCGTGGTGGTCGTCGCCACGGTGGTGTTCGTGGCCGTCGCGCCCGCCCTCGACGCGTTCGTGTTCGGGCACGACGCCGCGGTCGCACTCGGCATCGACGTCCGGCTCCTCCGGATCATCGTCCTCGTCGGCGCGGCTGCGGCCACCGCCGCCGTCGTCGCTGCGGTCGGCGCGATCGGCTTCGTCGGGCTCGTCGTCCCGCACGCCGCTCGCATGCTCGTCGGACCGGGGCACCGACTCCTGCTCCCGGTGTCCGCTCTCGCCGGAGGCGTGTTCCTCGTCGTCGCGGACCTCGCCGGACGACTCGCGTTCGCACCGCACCAGATCCCGGTCGGTGTGGTGACTGCGCTCATCGGTGTCCCGACGTTCCTGGTCGTGCTGCGCCGAGGGCAGCGCGCATGAGCGAGCAGCGGGTGATCAGCGAGGAACCCGGAGTGCTGGAGGCGCGTGACCTCGGGCGATCCGTCCACGGAGTCGACCTGCTCACCGCCGTCGACATGGTCGCGCCCTCTGGGCGAATGACCGGGATCGTGGGGCCGAACGGCTCCGGGAAGTCGACCCTCGCACGGTGTCTGGCGGGTGTCGCCGCTCCGGACCACGGCATCGTCACGCTCGACGACACCGACCTGCGGGCTCTGCCGCGCCGATCGCTCTCTCGGAGGCTCGCGTTCGTCGAGCAGCAGGGGCATGCGGAGATCGACCACCGGGTCCTCGACGTCGTGCGGCTCGGACGCCTGCCGTACCGATCACGCCTGGGGGCGCTCGACGAGAACGCCGACGAGGTCTGCCGCGTCGCGCTCGCCGAGGTCGGGATGGCCGGGACAGACCAGCGGCGCTGGAGCGGGTTGTCCGGTGGGGAGCGGCAGCGGGTGCAAGTCGCACGTGCACTCGCCCAGACGCCGGACGTCCTCGTGCTCGACGAGCCCCTCAACCACCTCGACGTGCACCACCAGTTCGAGCTGCTCGACCTCCTGTCAACCGGAGCGAGCACCGTCGTGATCGTGCTCCACGACCTGGACCTGGCGGCGCGGTACTGCGATCACCTCGTCGTCCTCGACGGCGGACGGGTCGCGGCGGACGGCGTGCCCGCTGACGTCCTCGACGCGGACGTGCTCGATCGCGTGTTCCGCGTCCGTGGGACGACCCTGCGGACTCCCCACGGCACCCGGGTCGAACTGCACGGCGCTGCGTCGAGGCATCCCGACGCAGGCAGGTCGCGCCGACGTCCTCTCGTCCCGCCAGATCAGCCCGTCGGCGTCGAGTAGAGCACCGCGAGGGTCGCGACCAGTCCGACGAGCACGATGCCGAGGTCGAGCAGGGCCAGGGTGACGAGTCGGGTGCGCTGCGGCCGGACGGCGACGCGCACCACGACCATCGTCACGAACAACACGACGACGAGCACCAGCGCCGGCCAGCCGATCGCCGGCGCTCGGATCGCCATGAGGACCATCACCGCGGCGACGATCACGGCCGTGACGGCTCCCCACAGGAGCCAGTTCGAGCCCGACGCCGTCCGGAGTGCGGGCTGGTCGCCGACGCGGGTGGGATCGGGGCTGCGGGGCTGTTCGTCGGACACGAGCCGGACGGTACGCGGCGGCCCCTGCCCGTGCCCGCAGGCGCTCGGCCACGAGAGGATGGGGTTGTGCACACTGCCGCGACCATCCTCGACGCCGTCGTCCGGCACATCGACACCACCGGGTTCGCCGCACACGGCATCCACGTGCGCACGCGGAGTGCGGCTCCGGGCACCGAGGGCACCGCGGACGACGTCGCCGAGCACCACTGGACGCCAGACGTCCGACGCGAGATCCACTCCGCCGCGAAGGGCGTCTGCGTCCTGGCCACCGGCATCGCCGCCGACGACGGCCTGGTCGACGTCGACGAACCGATCGCGACGTCCCTGGTCGGCACGGGCCTCGGTACGGAGACCGGGCTCGCGCTCGGCGACGGCGTCGACCGGGTCACCCTCCGCCACCTGCTCACCATGACCAGCGGGATCGACATGCCCTGGTCGGCGACCGAGCTGACGGACTGGCCGGACCTGGCGGCCGAGTTCCTGCGGCGACCGTCCCGCGGCCGGGTGTTCCAGTACGCGAACGCCAGCACCTACACGGCGATGCGCGTGCTCGAGACCCGGGTCGGCGACGTCGGCGCGTTCGTCACCGAGCGACTGTTCGCGCCGCTCGGCATCCAGGACGTCGAGTGGCAACGCTGCCCGAACGGGTTCGTCGCCGGCGGCGAGGGACTGTCGCTCCGCACCGAGGAGCTCGCCCGCATCGGACGCCTGATCCGCGACCGCGGGGTCGTCGACGGACAGCAGATCGTCAGCGCGCGGTGGTGCGACGCGATGCACACCGACTGGGTGGAGCGCGAGGGCACCGGCCCCGGCTACGAGCGGTACGCGATGGCCGGGTGGGGTGGCCCCGGTCGACTCTGGCGGCTGCACGGTGCGTACGGTCAGATGCTGCTGTTCGACGAGACCGAGGCGAGCAACGACCCCGGCACCGTCGTCACCATCACCGCCGACGACCACTTCGGCGCCGACGCGCTCGCCGCCTTCGTCGCCGACGAGCTGGTCCGCCAGGACCCCCGCCGCTAGCACCTTCGACGATCCGACCTGCACGTCCGCGCGCGCCCGGCGTGGGAGGATCGATCAGTGCAGCAGCAACCCGTCGCGATCATCATCGCGGCCATGAGCGAAGAGGTCTCGGCCTTCGCCGACCTGTTCGGCGGTGTCCCCGTCCTCGACGGCCCCGTCGGTGGCCACGACCCGCACCAGCTGCTCGACATCGGCGGCGCCACGGTCGTCGTGCGCCGCAGCGGCATCGGCTTCACGAACGCCACGGCCGCCGCTGCCCACGGCTTCCACGACTTCGGCCCGGGCATCCCGGTGATCAGCGTCGGGACCGCCGGTGGGCTCATGCACGGTGTCGCCATCGGTGACGTCGTGGTCGGCGACCGGTACATCAACCTCAACGCCGACGCCACCGCGTTCGGCTACGCCCTGGGCCAGGTCCCCGGCATGCCGACCGGCTACGCGCCGGACGCCCGGCTCGTCGAGCTCGCTATGGGTGCCGACATCGCGTGGCCCCTGCGGTCGGCGACGATCGGCTCGAGCGAGGTCTTCGTGACCGAAGGCCGTGCCCGCGCGCTCCGGGTCGCGTTCCCCGAGGTGGCCGCGGTCGACATGGAGTCGGCCGCGATCGCGCAGTTCGCCCATGTGCACGACATGCCGTTCGTGTCGGTCCGGTGCATCAGCGACCTCTGCGCGCCGGACGGCGCCGAGTTCCGTGAGCACCTGGACGACGCCGCGGCACGCGCAGCGCGTGTGGTCCACGACCTGGTGCTCGGCCTGCGTTCCTGAGTCCGCCCGCGCGCTCCCTCAGCGCTCGATGACGCGCCACTCGCTGACGAACGTCGTGACGTCCTTCTCGTCCAGGTCTCGTTCCACGGTCTCGAGGAGCCGTTCGGCCTGATCCGCGTCTCCGGCTCGCGTCCGGAGGACCTCCGCGCCGTCGTCACGACGGCGGACGACCAGATCGAAGCTCGGCAGGAAGTCCTCACCGGCACCGCCCATCGCGGCCAGGGCCAATGCCGCCGTCGTCCGGGCCAGACGCTTGAACGAGCTCTGCCGGGAGTCTTCCAGGGCCACCTGCAGGACATCTCCAGCTCGCGTGCCGGCGCTCACGCGACGACTCCCACGGCACGGAGGCGTCGGACGGCGAGCCGGTCGGCGGCTCCGGGCGCTGCGCCGAGGGCGTGCGACGCGATCGTGACGTCGCCGTGACGGAGCAGACAGACGCCGGCGTCCCGTGTCTGCCCGCTGTGCCAGATCAGCCCGTCGCGGTGCTCCCACGCCAGGAAGTCCGGCTCGATGCGTCCGATTCCCGCGCCGAACCGCAGGAGGTCGGACATGGTCGACCAGATCCCGCCGGCCGGCGCGTAAGGACCTGATCCGATGGTCCAGGGTTCACGGGGGCGGCCCCGCCACGACCGGAGCAGGGTTCGTCGTTCGGGTGCCGGGTCGAGGGTGGCGCTGGTGACGCCGAGCGGAGCGAGGACCGTCCGCTCGGCGACCGTGGACCATGCTTCCTGCGCGACGTGCTCGAGCAGCCGACCGAGCACCGCGTAGCCGAGGTTGGAGTAGTCCCGCTCACCCGGTGTCGTCGGGGTCTGGCGCAGCGCACGCGTGATGTCCGCCTCGGACACGTCCGCGTACGGGTCGCCGACGATCCCGGCCGACATGCCCTGGTGCACACGGGGCAGGCCCGAGCGGTGTCGGATCAAGTCGTCGACCGTGTAGGTGGCGTCGTCGGGGACGTCCGGCAACAGGTCCCGGGCGGGGGTGTCCCGTGGGATGTCCCGTTCAGCGAGGAGGACGAGCACGGCGGCGGCGGTCACGGTCTTCGTGACGCTCGCCCACTCCACCAGCGCGTCCGCTTCGTAGCGATCGCCGAGGTCTGCGGTGACGTCGCCCCCTGCGTCGATGATCACGGCTCGGTTCGCAGCGGTCACGCTCGTCCTCCTGATCTGGTCGAAGCCACCATGATCGCAGCCGGTCATGCGGGGATCCTCGTTCCGCGTGGACGAGCACCAGGTGCCGGAGGGGCGCGTTCCGGCTCTCGGCACGGCCGGAATTGCGTTCCACGGACGTTCCGGGACGGATCGCGAACTCGCCTCCGAGCCCCTCGCTAGCCTCCATTTCGGGGGGCCAAGGAACCACGGCCAATCACACAGGGAGATCAGCCATGAGCGCCTACACGAGCGACGAGAACGTCGAACCTGCACGCATCACCACCTTCAAGCGCGTCCGCAAGCAGTGGCGTCGGACGGGTGAGGTCGGCTACACGCACAGTGGCAGCGACTTCTTCCGCGACGACGCTCCGGAAGCGGTCCAGCGGTAACCAGCGGCAGCCACGAAGTGCCCGCCAGGAGCGATCCTGGCGGGCACTTCTGCGTCAGCGACCGAGCTGGTCCCGCAGGTACGGGGCGGTCCGGCTGGTGGTCGAGGCGGCGACCTCGGCTGGCGTGCCGGAGGCGACCACCTGGCCACCCTCGACACCGCCGGACGGGCCCATGTCGATGACGTGGTCGGCGCTCGCGACGACGTCCATGGCGTGCTCGACCACGACGACGGTGTTGCCCGCGTCGGTCAGTCGGGCGAGCTGGGCGGTGAGCAGCTCGACGTCGGCCGGGTGCAGGCCGGTGGTGGGCTCGTCGAGCAGGTACAGGGTGTGGCCGGTCCGCGCGCGCTGCAGTTCCGTGGCGAGCTTGATGCGCTGCGCCTCGCCGCCGGACAGCTCCGGAGCAGGCTGGCCGAGTCGCAGGTAGCCGAGGCCGACCTCGCGGAGGGTCTCGAGTCCGCGCCCGGCTGCGGGCAGGGAGGCCAGGAACGGCGCCGCTTCGTCGACGGTCATGCCGAGGACGTCGGCGATGGACGCCCCGTTCCACCGGACCTCGAGCGTCTCGGCGGTGTAGCGGGAGCCGTGGCACTCGGGGCACGGGGCCCAGCTGCCCGGCAGGAAGAGGAGCTCGACGGACACCGACCCCTCGCCCTGGCAGACCTCGCACCGGCCGCCGGCGACGTTGAACGAGAACCGCCCGGCGCCCCAACCGCGGGCCTTGGCCTCGTCGGTCTGGGCGAAGGCTGCCCGGACCGCGTCGAACAGGCCGGTGTAGGTGGCGAGGTTCGAGCGGGGCGTCCGGCCGATCGGCTTCTGGTCGACCTGCACGACGCGGTCGATGAGCGGGTGCGACGTCGCGACGCCGGGCAGCACGCCGCCGACGAGCGACGACTTGCCGGACCCGCTGACCCCGGTGACCGCGGTGAGGACACCGAGCGGCAGGTCGACGTCGAGCCCCCGCAGGTTGTGCAGGGTGAGGTCGCGGAGCTCGAGCGTGCCGATCGGGGCCCGGACGGCTCGGTCGGCGGTCGGCTGCCGGGGCTCCAGGAAGCGCCGGGTGACCGACGCCTCGACCTCGGCCAGGCCGGCGACCGGGCCGCTGTACAGGACGGTGCCGCCACCGGTGCCCGCACGGGGTCCGACGTCGACGATCCAGTCGGCTCGGCGCACGATGCTCATGTCGTGTTCGACGACGAAGACGCTGTTGCCGCCGGCACGCAGGTCGTCGAGGACGTCGACGAGGGACTCGGCATCGGCGGGGTGCAGCCCGGCGCTCGGTTCGTCGAGCACGTAGACGACGCCGAACAGGCCGGAACGGAGCTGCGTCGCGATCCGCAGCCGCTGGCTCTCGCCGGGGGAGAGCGTCGGGGTGGCGCGGTCGAGCGCCAGGTAACCGAGACCCAGGCCGACCAGGACCTCGACGCGGGTGAGCAGGTCGCGGGAGATCGCCACGGCAACCTCGGTGTGCTCGCCGGACGATGCCCGTGACGTCGCCGCTGCCGCGTCGGTGATCGCCGCGATCGGGCGCAGGACGTCAGCCAGGCCGGTCAGCGGCAGCGCGTTCAGCTCGGCGATCGAGTGGCCGCCGATCGTCACGGCGAGGGCGGCTCGGGTCAGGCCCGTGCCGCCGCAGAGCCCGCACGGGCCGGACTCGACGAACTGCAGCACCTTCTTGCGCTGGGTCTCGCTCTGCGAGTCGGCGAGGGTGTGCAGGACGAACTGGCGGGCGCTCCAGAACCGACCCTTGTAGGGCTTCGCCACGCGGTCGCGCTTCGGCTGCACCTGCACGACGGGCTGTTCCTCGGTGAAGAGCAGCCAGTCACGGTCCTCGCGCGACAGCTCACGCCACGGGCGCTCGATGTCGTAGCCGAGCACCGCGGTGACGTCCCGCAGGTTCTTGCCCTGCCACGCACCGGGCCAGGCGGTGATCGCGCCGTCGCGGATGCTCAGCGACGGATCGTGCACGGCCGATGCCTCGGTGACCTCGTGCGCGGTCCCGATGCCGTGGCACCGCGGGCAGGCGCCGGCGACGGTGTTCGGCGAGAAGGAGTCCGACTCGAGCCGGTCGGCACCGGACGGGTACGTGCCGGCGCGCGAGTAGAGCATGCGCATCGAGTTCGACAGCGTGGTCATGGTGCCGACGGTGGATCGGGAGCTCGGGGCGCCGCGACGCTGCTGCAGGGCGACGGCGGGCGGCAGTCCGGTGATCGAGTCGACGTGCGGGGTGGACCCCTGCGCGATCAACCGCCGCGCGTACGGGGCGACGGACTCGAGGAACCGGCGCTGGGCCTCGGCGAAGACGGTGCCGAAGGCGAGTGAGGACTTGCCGGAGCCGGAGACGCCGGTGAACGCGACGATCCGGTCGCGGGGGATGTCCACGTCCACGTCGCGCAGGTTGTTCTCGCGGGCACCACGGACGCGGATGAAGTCGTCCGGCCCGGGTCGGTCGTCGGTCTGGGTCGAGCGAGGAGCGGGCATTCGCTCGATCGTAGGCTCGGCCACTGGGAGAAGCAGTACCGGTGCGGAACCGCGAACGACGAAGAGCCGCTCCGCCCTGATCGGCGGAGCGACTCTTCGCGTCGTGCGGTGTTGCGGCAGGTGTTACTTGATCTGTGCGGTGATGGTGGCGGTGCCGACGAGGAGGCCGCGCTTGACGGCGTCGGTGCCGAAGGTCTTGTTCAGCAGGCCGGCGGCGTCTTCGGAGATGT
>NZ_QKTA01000030.1:0-25912 GCF_003234395.1 Curtobacterium sp. MCLR17_051 | reverse complement strand
CAGCGCCACCAGAAGGCGTCGACCCACGTCATGACCACCTCCGCTCGCTCGTTCTCCTGCGGGATCGCGACCATCGGCGTGCTCGGCACGGCCGGGGTGGAGGTCCCGCCGCCGGTGCTGCCGGTGCCGCCCGTGTTGCCGGTGTTGCCGGTGTTGCTGCCGCTCGTGCCGCCGCCGGTGGCGTTCCCGGTGCCGGAGCCGTTCCCGGTGCCGGTGTCGCGCGTCTGCTTCGCGATGGCGGCCGCGGCGGCCTTCGCCTGCTGCGCACTCCAGTACGCGGTCTCCGTCGCGACGCTCGTGCCCTTCAGGTACGCGAGCTGGCGCAGGACCTCGGCCTGCTGGTCCTGTTCCTTCTGCACCCGGGCCTGGGCGCCCGCGGCCACGTCGTTGGCCGTCGCGAAGGTGGTCTTCGTCGCCTCGGTCGCCTTGCTCAGGGCCTTCTCGGCCGCGGACTGCTGGGCGGCCAGGGACTCGACGGTCTTCTGGTCGGCGCGTGCTTCGGCCAGGACGGTCGCGGAGCGCTCGGACAAGTGCGACATCGTGCCGACGCGGTAGAGCAGGTCCTTCGAGTCCGACGAGTCCATGAGCATGGTCGTCGACAGGTCACCGCCGCCCGTGCGGGACAGCTCGACCACGAGCCCGGCGACCTGGCCGGCCGAGTCGTCCGCCCGGGTCTTCGCACGCTTCGACTGCGCGGACAGGTCGGCGAGGGTGTCCTTCGCCTCCTGCTGCTGCGACGCCGCGAGGGCGTACGCCTGCCCGGCCTGCTGCTCGGCGACCCCGGCCTGGTCGGCGGCGTCCTGCAGCGTGCCGAGCCGGTCGCTCAGCTCGTCGACCGTCTGCTGGGCGTCGGCCGCATCGGACTTGGCGGCCTTGACGTCGTCCCAGGACGGACCCGAGGGTGCGGCCTGGGCCGGTCCGGCGATGACGACCGACAGGCCGATGCCGAGCACGGCGATGGTCGCGATCCCGCAGGAGAACGAGCGAGCGGAGGTGGTCATGACGTGGGTCGACGCCTTCTGGTGGCGCTGATGCTCATACCGAGATCCCCCGCGCTGCCATGAAGGGGACCGGGTCGACGGCAGCGCCGTTGATCCGGGTCTCGAAGTGGAGGTGGCACCCGGTCGACCAGCCGGTCGATCCGATCTTGGCGATCTGCTGTCCCGCGGTGACGTGCTGCCCGGCGGTGACCATGATCCCGCCGTCGACGACGTGGCCGTACGCGGTGGAGATGCCGCCGCCGTTGTCGAGGATGACCTCGTTGCCGTACCCGCCACCATTGCCGGCGAAGGTCACGGTGCCGTCGTGTGCCGCGTAGATCGGGGCGTAGCAAGCGGGGGCCAGGTCGACGCCCGCGTGCAGGGCGCTGACGTGCGTGTAGGGGTCGACGCGGTAGCCGTAGGGGCTGGTCTGGAACCCGCCGGCGGGTCGGACCCAGCCCGCCGGGTTGGCGCTGCCGCCACCGGTGCCGCCCTGGCTGGTCGCCGCGGCCTTGGCTGCTGCCTTCGCGGCGGCTGCTGCGAGGCGGGCCTGGCGGGCCTTCTCGGCGGCGACGCCCTTGCGGTAGTCGGCCTCGACGCCGCGCTGCTTCGAGGTGAGCGCGGTCAGCTGCGCTTCGAGCCTGGACTCGTTGTCGTTCTGGGCGTCGACCGCGGTCTGTGCGGCGTCCGCGGCTCCCTGGGCCTGCTGCATCTTCGACTGTGCGGCGTCGGCGAGGTCCCCGAGGGCCTGCTTGGCGCGGTCGGCCTTGTCGGCGAGGCCCTGGGCCACACCGCGGTCCTGCGAGGCCTGCGCGTAGATGCCCTCGGACTGCTCGCTGAGCTTCGACATGGCACCGAGCTCGTAGAGCAGGTCGCCGGAGTCGGACGGGTGCGTGAGGATGTCCGTCGTCACGTCGTCACCGCTGGTGCGACCGAGCTGGGCGGCGAGCTGACCGGCCTGCTCCTCGGACCGCGCGGCGGTCTGCTCGGCGTCGTCGGCCTGCGACTGGAACTTCTTCTGCTTGAGCGTCGCCTCGTCGTACTTGTTCTGCGCGGCCTGGTACGCCTCGCCCGCTGCCTGTGCGGCCTTCTGCTTGGCAGCCGCTTCGCTCTTCAGCGACGAGATGAGCGACTTGATCTCGCTGACCTTGGCCTGCTGGGCACTGGTCGACGACTTCGCCCGCTGCACCTCGTCCCAGCTGGGGTAGCTCGCAGCGCTGGCGGACGAGGCCGGGGCGAGGACCGCGAGCGTGCCGGCTGTGAGCGCGACGGCGACCGCGGCGGCGATCAGGCGGCTGCGGGAGCGGAGGGAGAAGGGAGTGGAGGTCGACATGTATCTCGATTTCGTAACAGCGCGGCAAGGCTCACGCACGTAACACTGTTAACAGGTGCAACAGTAACAACACGGGTCGCAGGCTCGACAGCCCCTCGGACGAGGGGTGCGGCCGCCGACGATGCTCGCACCGACAGCATCGGAGACCCGTGCGCTGACGCCGCGACACGCCGGGGATGCACGGTTGGCGGGGTCGGATTTGTGAAACCCGGGGGGCATCCGTATGCTTGTCCATCGGTAGCGCGATGCACTGCTTGCGGCCCTATCGTTTAGTGGCCTAGGACACCGCCCTTTCACGGCGGCAGCACGGGTTCGAATCCCGTTGGGGTCACTCCTTGAGTGAGCGAGCAAGTAGTACTGAACAACACCACAGCAAGACACAACACAACATGGCCCTGTAGCGCAGCTGGTTAGCGTGCCGCCCTGTCACGGCGGAGGTCGCGGGTTCAAGTCCCGTCAGGGTCGCCACGGCTGGATAGCTCAGTTGGTAGAGCGTTCGACTGAAAATCGAAAGGTCCACGGATCGATGCCGTGTCCAGCCACCGGTGAAGGCCCCCTGCTTCGGCAGGGGGCCTTTTCCGTTGTCTGGCCGGTGTGACCTGCTCGCAAAACACCGGTGTTCGCGCATCGAGCCGCGGCATGCGCGTGTTCAACGGGCGAACACCGGTGTTTTGCGGACTGCCTACGCCTCGCGGGTCTTCGGGCTGCTGTCGTTCGTCTTCGCGGGGTCGCGCTCGACCACGGCGCCCAGGGCATCGTCGATCCGCGACATGAGCTCCGCGGGGATCGTGACGCCGGCAGCGCCCGCGTTGTCGTGCACCTGCTCCGGACGCGAGGCCCCGATGATCGCGCTCGCGACGTTGTCGTTCTGCAGGACCCAGGCGACCGCGAGCTGCGCCATCGACAGGTTCAGCTCGTCGGCGACCGGCTGCAGCTCCTGCACCGAGGACAGCACCTCGTCGCGCATGAACCGCTTGATCATGTCCGCGCCGCCCTTGTCGTCGGTCGCGCGGGAGCCCTCGGGCAGCGGCTGACCCGGCTTGTACTTGCCGGTGAGCACACCCTGGGCGATCGGTGACCAGACGATCTGCGAGATGCCGAGTTCCTTCGAGGTGGGGACGACCTCGTCCTCGATGACCCGCCACAGTGCCGAGTACTGTGGCTGGTTCGAGATGAGCTGGAAGCCGAGGTCCTTCGCGAGCGCAGCGCCGGCCCGCAGCTGGTCCGCGGTCCACTCGCTGACGCCGACGTACAGGACCTTGCCCTGGCGCACGATGTCCGCGAAGGCCTGCATCGTCTCTTCGAGCGGGGTCTCGTGGTCGTAGCGGTGCGCCTGGTACAGGTCGACGTAGTCCGTCTGCAGCCGCTGCAGGGAGCCGTCGATCGACTCGAGGATGTGCTTGCGGGACAGCCCGGTGTCGTTGTGGCCCTTCGGACCGGTCGGCCCGAACACCTTCGTGGCGATCTCGAGGGACTGGCGCCGCTCCCCCTTGAGCGCTTCGCCGAGGACCGTCTCCGCGCCGGTGTTGGCGTAGACGTCGGCGGTGTCGAACGTCGAGATGCCGACCTCGAGGGCGGCCTTGACGCAGGCGATCGCCGCGTCGTTCTCGACCTGGGATGCGTGGGTGAGCCAGTTGCCGTAGGTGATCTCGGAGACCTTGAGGCCCGAGTTGCCGAGGTAGCGGTACTCCATGTGCGTGTCACTCCTGTCGTGGGGCGCGTCGGTGCGACCCGAACCGTGACGGTAGTCCCGTCGCCCCCAGGAGCACTCGGCCTGCGAGTGCACGCCTGTACGCTGATGTATCAGAGACGATCGATAAAGACGAAACCCCGGCGATGTGGCCTGAGCCAGGGATCGTTCCGGGGTCTTCGTGAACAACGTTAGCAGGCGAGGCGGGATGCAGGAAGACGAGCTCGAGCGGCTCATCACAGCCGATCGGCTCCGTTCGTACGCAGGGCGGACGGGGTCATCGACTGAAGCACTGCGGCTCTACGAGTGGAACATGCGAGCCGCGGCGGCAGTCATGGAGCTCACCGGCGTCGTCGAGGTGTTCGCTCGCAATGCGCTCGACCGTGAACTCTGCGCGTGGGCATCGAGCCGCACCGGGCCGCCCTGGTTCGACATCGCACCACTCGACAGCCGCGGGCGTGCCGACCTCGCGAAGGCACGGGCACGGGCGGGTCGAGAAGGTCGACGTCCCGAAGTACACGGACGGGTCATCGCGGAGCTCAGCTTCGGGTTCTGGCGGTACCTCGTCGAATCGCGGTACCACACCTCGCTCTGGGTGCCTGGCCTGCATCGAGCCTTTCCGCACGGGCCGGACAACCTGCGCATCCGACGGAGCGAGGTGGCGCGACGGCTCCAGCAGCTGCACTTCGTGCGGAACCGCGCCGCGCACCACGAACCCATCCACGCGCGGAACCTGCAGCGGGACCACGACTTCGCACTCGAACTGCTCGGCTGGATCAGTCCACACGCGGCGTCCTGGGCTGAGGGCACCACTTCGATCGAAGCCGTGCTCCGTGCCCGCCCCGACGGGTAGGTGCAGGATCGAAAGGGTTGCGGCACGGAGCGGTGCCGCCGGAAGCGAGGGAGCATCCATGACCGGAGCGAGCGTGTTGTTCATCGGCGGGAGCGGCGTGATCAGCGCCGCCTGCGTCCGGGAAGCCGTCGAGCAGGGGTTCGACGTGACCGTGCTCAACCGGGGGACCACCGGGGGCAGGCCGATCCCGGAGGGTGTGACGCGCCTCCAGGCTGATGTGTCGGACCGCAGCGCACTGGCGGACGCACTCGGCGACCAGCGCTTCGACGTGGTCGTGAACTGGATCGCCTTCACGCCGGACCAGGTGCAGGCCGACGTCGACTTCTTCGCCGGGCGGACGCGGCAGTACGTGTTCATCAGCTCGGCCTCGGCGTACCAGACGCCGGCGACGCACCTGCCGATCACGGAGTCGACGCCGCTGAAGAACCCGTACTGGCAGTACTCGCGCGACAAGATCGCGTGCGAGGAGCTGCTGATGGAGGCGTACCGGCAGCAGGACTTCCCGGTGACCATCGTGCGTCCGTCGCACACCTACGACGAGACGAAGCTGCCGCTGACCGGCGGCTGGACCGCGGTCGCTCGGATGCGTGCCGGCAAGCCGGTCATCATCACCGGCGACGGCACGTCGCTGTGGACCCTGACGCACAGCCGCGACTTCGCGGTCGGGTTCACGGGGCTGCTCGACCGGGCCGAGGCGATCGGTGAGCCCTTCACGATCACGAGCGACGAGGCGCCGACGTGGAACGCCATCGCGCACGAGATCGCTGCGGCGGCCGGGGTCGAGGACCTGCGGATCGTGCACGTGCCGGCGGACGCGATCAACGCCGTCGACCCTGAGTGGGGCGCGGCGCTGCTCGGCGACAAGGCGAACAGCTCGGTGTTCGACAACAGCAAGGTCCGGTCGCTCGTGCCGTGGTACCGGCCGCGCACGACCTACCGGCAGGGTGTGCGCGAGGTCATCGCCTGGTACGAGGCGCACCCCGAGGAGCAGGTCGTCGACGAGCGACTCGATGGCCTGATGGACGAGCTGGCGGCGCGCTGGGCGGTGTGAGCCGCACTTGGTGACGCGCGCCGGCGCACGCAAGACACCGGTGTTCGCGCTCCGCACCGCGGCATGCGGGGGTTCAACGCGCAAACACCGGTGTTTTGCGGATCAGGTCAGGCGCGCGCCGCCAGAACGTCCGCCAGGGTCCCGATCGCGAAGCGCAGCTCGTCGTCGGTGACGACCAGGGGCGGCGCGAAGCGGATCGTCGACCCGTGGGTGTCCTTCACCAGGAGCCCGCGGTCGGCGAGGTCCTTCGAGATCGCCTTGCCCGTGCCGAGAGCGGGGTCGATGTCGATCCCCGCCCAGAGTCCGGCGACCCGGTGCGAGACGACACCCTTGCCGAGCAGGTCGTCGAGCAGGCCGCGCAACAGCGGTTCGCCGTCGAGGGCCCGCTGCTGGAAGGTGCCCTCTCCGAGCATCGCCACGACCTCGGCGCCGACGGCTGCGGCGAGCGGGTTGCCGCCGAAGGTCGAACCGTGCTCACCGGGACGCAGGACGCCGAGCACGTCGCGCGAGCCCACCACCGCGGACACCGGCACGATGCCGCCGCCGAGGGCCTTGCCGAGTGTGATGAGGTCGGGACGCACCCCGACGCGCTGCACCGCGAGCGTGTGCCCCGTGCGACCGAGGCCGGACTGGATCTCGTCGGCGATGAACAGCGCACCGAACTCGTCGCAGACCGCGCGGACGTCAGGGAGGTAGGACTCCGGCGGGATGACCACGCCGCCCTCGCCCTGGATCGGCTCGAGCAGCACGGCGACGACGGTCTCGTCCATCGCCTCGCGCAGGGCCGCAGCGTCGCCGTACGGCACCGTGCGGAAGCCGGGCGTGAACGGCCCGAAGTCATCGTGGGCCGAGGGGTCGTCCGAGAACGAGATGATCGTCGTGGTGCGACCGTGGAAGTTCCCGGACGCGACGATGATCGTCGCCCGCTCTGCCGGCACGCCCTTGACCCGGTAGCCCCAGGCGCGGGACACCTTGATCGCGGACTCGACGGCCTCGGCACCGGTGTTCATCGGCAGGACCATCTCGGTCTCCGTCAACGCTGCCAGTGCTGCCGCGAACGGCCCGAGCTGGTCGTTGACGAACGCGCGGCTGGTCAGCGTCACGCGGTCGAGCTGCGCCCGTGCGGCGTCGAGCAGCCGCGGGTTGCCGTGGCCGAAGTTCACCGCCGAGTACGCGGCGAGGCCGTCCAGGTACTGCTTGCCGTCGACGTCGGTGACGGTCGCTCCGGCACCCGACGCGATGACGACGGGCAGCGGGCTGTAGTTGTGCGCGAGGGCGCGGTCCTCGACGGCGAGCGCCGCCGCGGTGTTGACCCCGAGCGACGCTGCCGCCGACATCAGCTGACCCCGAGCGAACGCGCGACCGAGGTGCCGGTGCCGACCGGGTGCAGGTCGAGCGTGCAGCACTTCACGCCGCCACCGCCGAGCAGCAGCTCGGACAGGTCGACGCCGATCGGGTTGTAGCCCTTCTCGCGCAGCTGCTCGGCGAACCGAACAGCCCGGGCGGCGATCACGACGTTGTACCCGTCGGAGTAGGAGTTCAGGCCGAGGATCGCGGCGTCCTCTTCCGTGGCGATGATCGCGTCCGGGAAGCGCTCGCGCAGGATCGCCAGCGACGGCTCGTCGAAGGCGCTCTCCAGGTACGCGATGTTGCTCGTCCCGTCGACGGCGGGCTCGGGGTCGAGCACGGCGATGGCGGTGTCGAGGTGGTAGAAGCTCGGGTTGATGAGCTTGAGCGTGACGACCTCGCGGCCGTAGATCTTCGCGAGCTCGTCGTGCGAGGTGCTGTCCGACCGGAAGCCGGTGCCGGCGAAGATGGTGTCCCCGATGAGCAGGAAGTCGCCCTCGCCCTCGTTGGTCTGCTCCGGCTCGGCGACGGTCAGACCGGCCTGGCGGAACCAGTCCATGTACGCGGGGCCCTCGGGCTGGCGCTCCGGGTACTGGAACTTCGCGCCGTACGCGATGCCGTCGAGGACGAACCCGCCGTTGGCCGCGTAGACCATGTCCGGCAGGCCGTCGATCGGGTCGATGTACGAGATGTCGAAGCCGAGCTGCTCGTAGACGGCGACGAGCGACTCCCACTGCTCGACGGCCTTCGACGTGTCGGTCGGCTCCTCCGGGTGCATCCACGGGTTGATCCGGTAGCTCACGGTGTAGAAGTCCGGCTTGCACATCAGGATCGTGCGCTTGGTGGCGACACGGGCCGGGGTGGCGACGGACTCGGGGGCGGGTGCGGTGTTCGACATCAGTCCTCCTGGAAGGGACCGGGGCCCGAGCCTGCCAGGAACCGAAACGGAACGAGGAGAAGAGCTCCGGTGAGATGCAGGCTCACTCACCGCAGCGGACCAGGTCGACGCCGTGTCGATCTTTCCACACACCGTCCACGGAGTGCAGTCCCCCGCCTGCGGGACCGTGACACCCGTTCGGGTGACGCACGTTTCGTGCGCGAGACCCACCAGCCTCGCAACAAGTCCGCGTACGATGGGGACAAATGGATACGCTCGACCACCGCATCCTGGATCAGCTCCGGGACAACGCCCGCGCCGGCTACGGCGACATCGGGTCGGTGGTCGGACTCTCGGCCTCGGCCGTCAAGCGCCGTGTCGACCGGCTGGTCGGTGACGGCGTCATCCAGGGCTTCACGATCAAGGTCGACCCCGCCGTCGAGGACCGCGGGACCGAGGCCTGGGTCGAGCTCTACTGCCGCGGCACCGTCTCGCCCGACGAGCTGCGTGCCCTGCTCGACACCGTCCCCGAGGTCATCGACGCCGGCACGGTCACCGGCAGCGCCGACGCCGTCGTGCACATGCGTTCGAAGGACCTGTCCGCGCTCGAGGAGGCGCTCGACAAGGTCCGCCTCGCACCCCAGGTCGACCACACCCGCTCCGCGATCGTGCTCTCCAAGCTCGTCAGTCGAGAGACCGCGTAACGTCCCACGCATGGGACGGAAGACGGCCGGGAGGCGCGGATCACCGCCCACGGGATCGCGTCCGGCCCGGCAGCTGGTCACCGCTGCGGGCCTTGCCTACGTCGCGAACTGCCTGTGGGGCACCGCGGTCGCCGTGCGGCTGATCCGCACGAAGAAGCTCCGCGTCGTGCACCACGGGCTGTTCGTCGTGACCGTGACCCTGACCGGCGTCGCCGCGACCACCCTCGTGTGGACACGCGACCGGACCGCACTGTTCCTGCTGCCGGCACTCGTGCCGCTGGCGGTCGCTCCACGCACCAACCCGCGCTCCGGAGCACACTGGAAGGTTGCGGTCGCCGCCGCACCGTCCTACCTGGGGGCCGTGCTCGCTCGCAGGCGATCAGAGAGGTGAGCAGTGGAGCTGTTCGAGGCCATCCGACGACGACGCACGACGAACGGGCCGTTCCTGCCCGATCCGGTGTCGGACGAGCACCAGCGGCTGCTCATGGAGCTCGCCGGCCGGGCGCCGTCGCAGCTCAACAGCCAGCCGTGGCGCTTCGTGCTGATCGAGGAACGCCAGACGATCGACCGCGTCGCCGAGATCAGCGGCAGCTCGATGACCCGCACCATGGCCGAGGGAACGTTCTTCGAGCGGTACAAGCCGTACTTCCGGTTCTCGAAGGCCGAGATGGACGAGCGGCGCGACGGCATGCTGTTCGACAAGCTCCCCGGGCCGCTGCGGCCGTTCACGAAGCAGGTGTTCACGAAGCGCGGGCAGCTGCTCATGAACACGCTCCGGGTGCCGCAGACCCTGGGTGAGGAGAACCGGAAGCTCGTCGCCGGGTCGCCGCTGCTGCTCGGCGTGATGCTCGACCGCCACGAGTACCGGAAGGAGGAGCTGTCCGGCTTCTACTCGGTGTTCAGCATGGGCGCGGCGATGGAGAACATCTGGCTCGCGACGACCGAGCTCGGCCTGGGGATCCAGTTCGTGTCCTTCCCGATGGAGACCCCCGGCGCGTGGGAGGAGATCGAGGGACTGCTCCGTGTGCCCGAGTCGCTCGAGCTGATGGCCGTCTACCGGATCGGGTACCTGCCCCCGGAACGACGACGTCCGGCCATCGACTGGACGTCGAGCGAGCGGAAGCGTCCCTCGCAGTACGTGTTCCGCGGCACCTGCGACACCCCGCAGCGCGGGTGGGACGACGCACCCGTCGCAGCCCACATCAAACCGGAGGCGACCACATCGTGACCGACACCCGACCCACCCACGTGACCCCGAGCCTCCAGGCCGTCGCCCCCGGCCTGCCGGGCCGCCCCTGGATCTCGCAGGACTGGCTCGACGTCGTCTTCGTGCACTGGCGCGTCGACGTGTCGGCGGTGGCCCCGCTGCTGCCGGCCGGCACGAGGCCCGACACGATGGCGCTCAACGGCACCGACGACGGGGTGACCACCTGGGTGGGCCTCATCGCGTTCCGGTTCGAGGACACGCGGTTCCCGCCGTTCTCGACCGGAAGCATCGGCGACTTCGTCGAGCTGAACGTCCGCGTCTACACGGTCGACGAGCAGGGGCAGCGGGGGGTGGTGTTCCTGTCGCTCGATGCCGGAAAGCTCCTGCCGACCATCGGTGCGCGCGTCGCGACCGGACTGCCGTACCGGTGGGCGGTCGCGGAGTCGCGTAGCGGTGACGGCCGCGTGGGGTACGCGATGCGTCGGCACGGCACCCACCTGCGGTCGATGCTCGACGTCCGGATCGGTGAGGCACTCGACGAGCCGGGGCCCCTCGAGACGTTCCTGACGGCGCGGTGGGGCATGCACGTGCACCGGGCCGGACGGACGCGGTTCTGGCCGAACGAGCACGAGTCGTGGCCGTTGCACCGGGCCTCGGTGGTGTCGCTGCGGGACGACCTGGTCGGAGCGGCCGGGCTGCCATTCGGGCTGACGGAGCTCGAGCCGGACTCGGTGCTCTACTCGCCGGGGGTCACGACGCGGTTCGGTCGGGGGCGCTGAGGCACGGCTGCTGCCGCATCGGGGGACAGCGGCTGAGTGGTGCACGGCCGGCCGCAGGTACAAGGGAGCCATGACTCGAGTGGCAGTGGTGACCGGTGGATCCGCAGGACTGGGACGGGCGACCGTCCGGGAGCTCGCCGCACGGGGGTGGGACGTGGCCGTCCTGGCCCGCGGGCAGGAGGGCGTCGACGCCGCCGTCGCCGAGGTCGAGGCAGCCGGGCGACGCGGGCTGGCCCTGGTCGCCGACGTCTCCGACCGCGACGCCGTCGAGGCCGCGGCCGACCGGGTCGAGCGGGAGCTCGGACCGATCGACCTGTGGGTGAACGGCGTGATGGTCGGAGTGTTCGGGAAGTTCCTCGACACCGCGCCGGAGGACTTCGAGCGGGCGCTGCACGTGACCTACCTCGGCTTCGTGAACGGCACCCGATCGGCACTGTCGCGGATGGTCCCCCGCGGCCGTGGGCACGTGATCCAGGTCGGTTCGGCACTCGGGTTCCGCGGGATCCCCCTGCAGGCCGCGTACTGCGGTGCGAAGCACGCGATCGTCGGGTTCACCGAGTCCGTCGTCTCCGAGCTGCGCGAACAGGGCAGCAAGGTCAAGGTGTCCCGCGTGGACATGCCGGCGCTCAACACGATCCAGTTCCAGTGGGTGAAGTCGAAGCTGCCGCACCACCCGCAGCCGGTCGCCCCGATCTACCAGCCCGAGGTCGGCGCCCGCGCCATCGCCGCCGTGGCCGAGCGACCGCGCAGCCGCACCTGGGTGGGCGAGTCGACGGTCTACACGATCCTCGGCAACCGGATCAGCGGACGCTTCGCCGACTGGTACGCCGCCAAGACCCTGGTCGACGGCCAGCAGGCACCGGACAAGGACGGCCTCGAGATGCGGGACAACCTGTACGAGCCGGTGCCGGGCGACCACGGAGCGCACGGCGTCTTCGACGAGTCCGCCCACGCCTGGTCGCCGCAGACGTGGTGGGTGGAGCACCGCCGGGTCGGCAACGGCATCATCGGGGCCGTGCTCGGTGTCGCCGGGGCCGCTGCACTCGTCGCGGGACGCCGACGATGAGCCGCCGGTCGTCGACCGTGAGCGGGACGGCCGTCGTCGAGCTGGCCCGGGCCGGGCTCGGCCTGTGGCACCTGAGCCGTGCGGCCCGAGGGTCGGACCAGGCGGTGCTGCACGGTGTGCTCGGGGTCCGGCAGATCGCACAAGCTGCGCTCGTCGCGCGGGCGGGTTCCGGCAATGCGCACACCCTGAGCGCCGTCGTGGATGCCCTGCACGGTGCGACGATGGTGCCGCTCGCCGTCGATCCACGTCGACGCCGGTTCGCGGTCGACCAGCTCTGGATCGCCGCAGTCCTGGCGATCGCCGAGGCAGCGGTCGTCGGTCGCGGAGGACGCCGCTGAGTCCTGTCGGAGGTGCTCGGTAGCGTCCCCGGCATGAGCACGATCTACTCCGTCGCGTCCTCGCTGGACGGCTTCGTCGCTGCGCCCGACGACAACCTCGACTGGCTGCTGCAGTTCGGGTTCGAGCCGTTCCAGGAGCACCACGACCGGTTCTACGCGGGCGTCGGCGCGATCGCGATGGGGTCGACGACGTACGAGTGGCTACTCGACCACGACGACACGTGGGCGTACCCGGACCTGGCGACGTGGGTGTTCACGACCCGTGACCTGCCGGTGCCGGACGGCGCCGACGTGCGCTTCGTCTCGGGCGAGGTCGGCGACCACCAGGCCGACCTCGAGCGCGTGGCCGACGGCCGCGACGTCTGGGTCGTCGGCGGCGGACTGCTCGCGGCGCAGTACCAGCAGGCGGGCATCCTCGACGAGCTGCGGGTCACCGTGATGCCGGTCGCGCTCGGCGCCGGAGCGCCCCTGCTGCCGGTCGCCGCACCGACCCCGGTGTTCGAGCTCGTCGGCACCACGCAGTTCGACGGCGGGGCGGTCGAACTCCACTACCGTTCCGCAGCAACCGCGGCGTAGCGTCCGGAGCATGAGCGACAACGAGCAGACCGAGCCCGTCATGGACGGTGCCACCGATGCCACGAACCACGAGAAGCTGCAGGGCCTGATCGAGCAGGTCGACCACGACCACGCCGGTGAAGGTGCCGGCGCGATGGCGGACCACCTGCGGGACCGCATGGACGAGACCGGCGTCGAGGACGAAGAAGCGGGTGACGCCGAGGACTGATCCTCGAGTCACTTGGTGAGCAGAAGAGGTCGGGTCCCCACACGGGACCCGACCTCTTCTGCTCACCAAGCGGAAGCGCCTACACGCGCAACTCGGAGAAGTCGCTGTCGACGTCGCCGAACCGGTGCGCGGTGATCGACACCGACTGCTCCCGCAGGTACGGCAGCATCTCGATCACGCCCGCCTCGACCACGGGGGCGTCGTGGATCGCGACGTCGATGCTCGCACCCAGGGCTTCTTCGAGGGCGAGCGGGTCACCGCCGAGCAACCGGATCCGGGCACCGGGACCACCGAACGCCGTGTGCGCCGGGCGGTCCTGCCCCTGCGACAGCACGGCCTCGAGCGCGTCGACCGGCTGGTCGTCCTGGTCGCTGGACCAGTCCGCTTGGAACACGGCCCCCGACGACGCGCGGGCGTGGAACTCCTGATCGGACTCCACCAGGTGGTCGACGACGTCGAGCGGCGACCGGTTCCCCGCCAGCAGCTGCGTGAGCGGGCCGGGTAGCGGGCGAGCCGTGCTGAGCAGGACGTGCGCACGTGCCGAGGTCGCGGCGACGAGCGTCCGGACGAGGTCCACGGTCGAGGCGTCCTCGGCCTGGCGCACGATGACGGACTGGGGGCGGTGGCGCAGCACGTTCCGCTGCACCACGAGCCCGGACAGGTCCCGCGACCGGAAGAGGGTCTCTCGTGCGTGCACGTCGCTCAGGGCCCCGGCGCGGACGCGGTCGAACTCCTCGAAGGACAGCCCGCTGCGTGCGGCCTCGATCACCGCGGTGACGCGCGGGGGCAGGCCGTGCAGCTGGATGCTCTTGTGCACGGTCCGGGGCGTGGGCAGCCAGCGGCCGAGCGTCGCGACGTACATCGGCCCGCCGGCCTTGGTGCCGGTGCCGACCGAGGAGCCCTTCCAGCCGCCGAACGGCTGGCGTCCCACGACGGCACCGGTGATGCCGCGGTTGACGGAGAGGTTGCCGGCGCGGACGCGAGCCAGCCACTCGGACACCTCGTCGACGTCGAGCGAGTGGATGCCCGCCGTCAGCCCGAAGTCGGTGCCGTTCTGGATGGCGATGGCCTGCTCGAGGGTCTCGGCGCGCATGATGCCGAGCACCGGGCCGGAGTACTCGGTCTGGTGGAAGTCGCTACCGGGGCGGACGCCGTCGCGGATGCCCGGCGACCAGAGCCGGCCGGAGTCGTCGACCGCCTCGGGCTGCACGAGCCAGGACTCCCCCGGCCCGAGCTCGGTCAGGCCCTGGCGGAGCGTGCCCTGCGGTTCGGCGATGAGCGGGCCGACCTGCGCCGTGGGGTCGTCGGGCCACGCGACCCGGAGCGTGCGGGTGGCGTCGACGAGCTGCCGCTGGAAGCGCTCGCTCTCCCCCACCGACCCGACCAGGATCACGAGGGACGCCGCCGAGCACTGCTGTCCGGCGTGCCCGAAGGCGGACTGCACGATGTCCTGCACCGCCAGGTCGAGGTCGGCGCTCGGCGTGACGACGATGGCGTTCTTGCCGCTCGTCCCGGCGGTGAGCGGCAGCCCCGCACGCCACCAGCGGAACGAGCGGGCGGTGTCGGACGAGCCGGTCAGGATGATGCGGTCGACCGTGGGGTGGCCGATGAGGTCGCGGCCGAGTTCGTCCTCGGCCAGGTCGACGAGCTGCAGCAGCGAGTGCGGCACCCCGGCGTCCCAGAGCACGTCGGCGAGTACGGCGCCCGAGCGCTTGGCCTCGGGCGCGGGCTTGAGCACGACACCGCTGCCCGCGGCGAGCGCCGCCAGCACGCCACCGGCGGGGATCGCGACGGGGGAGCTCCACGGCGGCACGACGACGGTCAGCCGCGGCGGCACGTACTGCGCGCCCTCGATGTCACCGAGGCGGCGGGCGCTCTCGGCGTAGTAGTGGGCGGCGTCGACGGCCTCGGTCACCTCGGCGTCGGCCTCGGCGAAGGTCGTGCCCGTCTCGGCGGCCATCACCTCGATCAGGTCGGCACGGCGGGTCTCGAGTTCGTGCCCGATGAGGTCGAGGAGCTCGGCACGGTCGGACGGGTCCTGCCGCCCCCAGTTCACGCCGGCCTGGGCGGTGCGCGCCATGATCCGCTCGAGCTTGGAGCGGTCGGCGACCTTCGCACCGCGGATCGTCTGCGCGCCGAGCTGCGAGCGCGGCACCCGGCGCAGGACGTCGAGCGCCCAGGCGCGGTTCGCGGCGATGGACGGGTCGGTGTCGGGGGCGTTGCGGAACGCGTCGCGCAGGACGGGTTCGCCGAGGGCACGGTGGCGGTCCTGCGTGCGGTGGGTGGCGGGGACGGGCTCGTCGAGTGCGGCGACGGACGCCAGGAACCGGCTGTGCTCCCGCTCGAAGACGCTGGCGTCGTGGTCGATGTCGGACGCGGCGGCGATGAAGTTCTCGGGGCTCGCGCTCTCCTGCAGGCGACGGGCCAGGTACGCGATGGCCGAGTCGAACTCGTCCGGCTGCACGACGGGTGTGTAGAGCAGGATCTGCCCGACGTCGGCCCGGACGGCCTGTGCGTGGGTGGACGCCATGCCGAGCAGCATCTCGACGTCGACGGCGTCGGTGACCCCGCGGCGTTGCGCGAGCACCCACGCGGTGGCGAGGTCGAACAGGTTGTGCCCGGCGACCCCGATGCGCACGGCGTCGGTGCGCTCGGGCGTCAGTGCGGCGTCGAGCATCCGGAGGTAGGCGGTGTCGGTCTCGCGCTTGCTGCCCCAGGTGGCGAGGGGCCACCCGTGCAGGATCGCGTCGACGTGCTCCATGGCGAGGTTCGCGCCCTTGACGAGCCGCACCGTGATCGGGGCGCCGCCGCGCGCCCGGCGTTCCTGCGCCCACGCGGTCAGCGCGTCGAGTGCTCCCGCTGCGTCGGGCAGGTAGGCCTGCAGCACGATGCCGGCCGGCAGGTCGGCGAACTCGTCACGGTCGAGCAGCGCCCGGAACACGGCGAGGGTGACGTCGAGGTCGCGGTACTCCTCGATGTCGAGGTTGATGAACTTGGCGGGGCGCCCGGAGGCCGTCGGTGCCGCGGCCAGGCGGTACAGCGGGACGAGCCGGTCAACGACGCGCTCGACGGTCTGGTCGAAGGCCCACGGCGAGGTCTGCGGCACGACGGCGCTCACCTTGATCGACACGTGGTCGACGTCGTCGCGGGCGAGCAGGTCCATGGTGCCCTGCAGGCGTCGGTCGCTCTCGGCGCTGCCGAGGACGGCTTCGCCGAGCAGGTTCACGTTCAGTCGCGTCCCCGGACCGCGGACCTTGGCGAGGGCCGGGCCGAGCTTGCTCGTGCTCGCGTCGATGACCAGGTGCCCGGTCATCCGGCGGAGGATCCGGCGCGCGGTCGGGATCACGGCCCAGGGCGCCATGGTGGCGAACCCACCGCCGAGCGTCACCGCCCCGCGCAGGTACCAGGCGAGGAAGTCGGGGACGTCACGGCTCAGCTGCTCGAGGTTGCGTGCCGCCACCCGGGGGTCTTCGGGGCGGATGACCTTGTCCACGAACCCCCGCGTGAAGTCGAGGCCCTGCTCGTCGCGCAGGACCTCGGCCAGACGGACCGCACCCGGGTCGGGCTTCACCCCGGCGGACGCCGCCAGCCACCGGCGCACGAGCGCGACGGCGTCATCGGTGGTGTCCTGGAGGCGAGCGCTCGGCATCCCCCGATCGTATGCCGCACGTCCGACGCGACCTCGGAGCACGCCGTACGTCGGCCAGGAGTCATCCGAGCGGATGAAAGGGCTCACGGCGCGGTCCGATCGTCCGCCCGGTGGATACGCTGGTCGGCATGTCGACGGAGGGCAACGGTGGCCACGACTGGGCCACCTGGGACGCGTACCACGACGCCTGGCGACGACTCGACCGGGCGCTCGACCGGGCCGTCCAGGCGGGTGCCGGCATCTCCGTCCCCGAGTTCGAGATCCTGATCGGCCTGCACCGCGACCCCGACCACCGTCTGCGCGTCCGGGACATCGCCGCGGGGATCGGCTGGGAGAAGTCGCGCGTCAGCCACCAGGTCACGCGGATGGTCTCCCGCGGCCTGGTCGAGCGGGCGGACTGCCCGAGCGACGCCCGTGGCAGCTGGG
Organism: Curtobacterium sp. MCLR17_051; assembly: GCF_003234395.1. Lineage (NCBI taxonomy): Bacteria > Bacillati > Actinomycetota > Actinomycetes > Micrococcales > Microbacteriaceae > Curtobacterium > Curtobacterium sp. MCLR17_051. The sequence continues at coordinate 8,828 of NZ_QKTA01000030.1, read as the reverse complement.
TGGTGATGACCGCGGACGGCCGTCGCGCGGTGCTCGCCGGCATCCGCGCACACACCGGTGCGCTCGAGGACCTGTTCTGGAGGCCCGTGGGGACCGACGCCGAGACGCTGCGGTCCGTCAGTGCGCGGGTCCAGGACGCCATCGGCCCCGACGACGCCTCGGACGAGGCCGACGTCGGCTAGAGCGTGACGACGGCGAGCGCGCCGCGCTCACCGCGCAGCCGGACCTGCACGCTCTCGATCTCGTCCCGCGGGATGTCCGTCGACGCCGACAGTCCGCGCGCATCGGCACCGGCAGCCGTCCACGAGCCCACGGTCTGCGTCGTGCCGTCGGTCCGGACGACGACCAGGTCGTAGAGGATCGACCCGTCCGGCGACCACTCCTTGCCGCCGTACGAGCACCCCCAGTCGAAGCGGGTGCCCCACTGCTCGCCGCTGATGGCGAGCTGGACGTCGAGTCCCTGCACGCCGGTCATGTCGTAGCGGTCGGCGGTGGCAGCCGCCGTCGGAGCGGCACCGGCCTGCACCGTGGTGCGCTCGCCCGCGGCACCGACCGCGAGCCCGCCCAGGACGGCGGCGACCACCGCGAGCCCCGCGGTTGCGGCGACCCAGACCCGGCGACGGCGGCGACGGTGTCGGACGCGGTGCGCGACGGAGGCGAGGTCGCTCTCGGAACGGGTGTCGGGCCTCCCGTCCGGTTCTGCGATCTCGATCGCCTGGTCGGCCGGCAGCTTGCCGAGCAGCCCCGGCAGACCGACCAGCTCCGCGACGGCGGCCGCACAGCGGTCGCAGTTCTCGAGGTGCCGTTCGTACTCCAGGCGCTCGCTCGTCGGGAGCGACCCCAGGACGTACGCCGCATCCCACTCCGCGTACTTGTCGTCGCTCATCGGGTCACTCCTCGTTCCTGCAGTGCGAGCCGCAGGGCTCGCAGCCCGTAGTGCAGCCGCGACTTGGCGGTGCCCTCCGGGATGTCGTGTCGTCGTGCGATCTCCGGCACCGTGTGCCCGAGCCAGTACGCGTCCACCACCACGCGACGGTGGTCCGGGCTCAGCGACGCGAGTGCGTCGGCGACCACGATCCGGTCCAGCACGGCGTCCGTGCTGTCCGACTCGATCCGTTCGACCTGGTGCTCGGTGCCGTGCTCACGGCGGTTGCGTGCCGACCGCGCGTCGTCGACCACCAGGTTGCGCGCCACCGTGAAGAGCCACGCCCGTGCGCTGTCGGGTGCCCGTTCGAGCACGGCCGGGCGCTGCCAGGCGCGGACCATCGTCTCCTGCACGACGTCCTCGACCGTCGAGCCGTCCCGCGTGAGGTGCCGGACGTACCGCGTGAGCGCGTCACCGTGCTCGCGGTACAGCGTCGCGAGCAGCTCGTCCGCGGAACGACTCGTCACGGTCACTTCCCGAGGTCGAGGGAGAACTCGACGGAGCCCTTCCCGTCCACGGTGACGAAGCCGAGCGACGGGGCCTTCACGCCGTAGTCGGCGAAGGTGATCGGCACGGTGCCGGCGACCTGGACGGTCCCGCCCTTGCCGACCGCGACCTGGGCGTCGGCCGTGACCGGCTTCTCGACGCCGTGCAGGTCCATCGTGCCGGTCAGGGTGACGTCCTGCGTGGAGCCGTCGAGCGCCTTCGTGACGTCGACGGGCTTCGTCAGCTCGAACGTGGCAGTGGGGTACTTGTCGGTCTGCAGCGCTGTGGAGCGGAAGTACTCGTCGCGGGCGGCTTCCGGGGTGCTGATCTTGCCGACCTGGACGGTGACGGTCGCCTTGGTGAGGGAGCCGCCGTCGACGACGGCGGTGCCCTCGACGTCCTTCGTGCGACCGACCACGTTCACATCATTCCCCTGCAGGACCTCGTGCACCCGGTACCCGGCGTACGAGCTGCTCTTGCTGGTCCAGGTGCCGTCGGCGTCCTTCGCGTCGAGGGTGCCGGACGAGGACGCCGACAGCGAGGGTGCTGCGGCGGCCTGGCCGTTGACGGTGTTCGCGTAGATGACCGGGCCGGCGATGACGGCTGCTGCCGCCACGACGACGACGCCGGCGGAGATCCCGATGATGACCTTGGTTCGTTTGCGGAGTGCCATACCCAGACGACGAGGCAGCCGGGCGGATGGTTCAAACGGGTTTCAGTCGGAGGTGCGGGCGCGGTCCTGGTCGGCGCGGTCCTGGTCGGATCGGTCCTGGTCGGATCGGTCGTCGTCGATCGCCGCTGCGTCGTCGTCCGTCACGGCGCCGTCGTCGGTCGCGGGGGTCTCCCCGCGCATCCGCACGAGGCTCGCCAGCGTCGACACGGCCATCGCGGCGACGATCACCAGCAGGGACACCCACGTGTTGATCTCCGGCGCCCACTCGATGTGGTGGCCGCCGTTCAGGAACGGCAGCTCGTTGTCGTGCAGCGCGTGCAGGACGAGCTTCACGCCGATGAACGCCAGGATCACGGCGATGCCGTACTTCAGGTAGACCAGACGCTCGAGCAGGCCGCCCAGCAGGAAGTAGAGCTGGCGCAGACCCATCAGCGCGAAGACGTTCGCGGTGAACACGATGAAGGGGCTCTCGGTGATGCCGAAGATCGCCGGGATCGAGTCGAGCGCGAACAGCAGGTCCGTGGTGCCGATCGCGATGAGCACGATGAGCAGGGGCGTGAAGTGCCGGACACCGTTGTGATGGGTGCGGAACTTCATGCCGTCGTACGTGTCGGTGAGACGGACCCGGCGGCGGAGCAGCCGGACGATGAAGGTGTCCTTCTGGTCGTCCTCGTCCTCGCCGCGGAGCTGCTGGATCGCCGTCCAGATCAGCCAGGCGCCGAAGATGTAGAAGATCCACGAGAAGTTCTCGATGAGCTGCGCGCCGACCAGGATGAAGATCCCGCGGAGCACGAGCGCGATGATGATGCCGAGCAGCAGCACCTCCTGCTGGATCTTCTTCGGCACCGAGAAGCGCGCCATGATGATGACGAACACGAACAGGTTGTCGATGCTCAGGCTGTACTCGGTCAGCCAGCCCGCGAGGAACTGCCCGGCGGAGTCGCCACCGGCGAAGACCAGCATGAGCACCGCGAAGATCAGTGCCAGCCCGACGTAGATGCCCACCCAGATGCCGGATTCGCGCAGCGTCGGCACGTGCGGGCGACGCGCGACGATGAGCAGGTCGGCGAGCAGGATCGCGACCAGGGCGATCATCGAGCCGACTTCGAACACGACGGGGAGCTCGGGCATGCGGAGCCTTCCTTGCTGGTGGTGGGGCGGGCAGCTTCGTGAGCGACCCGCACCAGTCTCCGGCATGATCCGGGCGGTGGCGAACCCGGGGGCTGCGTGCGGCGGACAGAGCCGTGCTGTCAGCGCGCTGACGTCACCGCGTCCGCGACGGCCCGGGCCACCTCGGTGGCGGGGACCTCGGTCGCGTCGATGACCTCGGCCTCGGCGTGCAGCCAGCCGCGCGCCGCCTCGGCGTAGGCGTCGACGTACGCGAACCGGAACGTGGACGGCCCCACGATCGGGTCGTTCTGGATCCGGTCGCGGAGCGTCGACTCGTCGACGTGCAGCACGAAGTGCCGGACCGGGATGCCGTGGGAGGCGAGCCCCGCGGCGATCTCCCGCCAGTACGCCTCGACCAGGACCGTCATCGGCATGATGAGCGGCCCGCCCACGTAGTCGTGCACCCGGCGAGCGGTCTCGACCACGAGCGGCCGCCACGGGTCCCAGTGCTGGAAGTTGTCGCTCTCCGGCAGCCCCGGCGTGACGTCCATCAGCACCTCGCCGACCTTCTCGGCATCGAGGATCCGCGAGCCGGGGAGCAGCGGCTGGAGCAGTCGGCTCGTCGTGGTCTTGCCCGCCCCGTGTGTTCCGTTCAACCAGACGATCACACCAGGACCCTAGCCGCCGACCACCCCGAGGGGCGGTCGGCGGCGGGTTGTCGATCGACCGAACGGTCAGCGACCGCTGAGGTCGCACGGGGCCACCGTCGAGTCGACCGTCGTCAGGTACCCACCCCCGGCGAGCGCCGTGGGCAGCGTGATGGTGCGGAGCACGGAGGGCTTCGCACCGGTGGTGTCGATCTGGGTGATCTTCCCCTCGTCGCCCCGTGTCACGAACACGCTGCGGCCGTCCTCGGTCGCCGCGGTGAACCGCACCGACGCCCCGGTGGCCGGCTGTCCGGCGACGGGCCCCTTGCGGAGCGGCGTGAGCGCGACCGAGGTCGTCGGGCCGGAGTAGACACCGTCGGCCTGCTTCCGCACCAGGACGAGCGAGTCCCCGGTGCCCGACGTCAGCGCGACGGCGGCGAACCGGGCGGTGACGGCGGCCCGGGTGAAGGACCCGGTGCCGAGCTCGACGCTGCTGATCCCGCTGGACGACGTGGACGAGGTGGTCAGGTACGCGGGGACGGCGTTCCACGGGGTACCGGCAGCCGTGCTGCCGGCCTGGGTGCCGACCACGGTCGTCCCGTCCGGCGCCATGCGGGGGCGGTAGCTCTGCACGCTCGGCTTCGGGTACGCGACGGACAGGGAGCCCGTGAAGCCGGTCCGTGTCACCCGGACGGTCTGCACGCCGGCGGCCAGGTCGGAACCGATCACGGTCCCGGTGGCGTTCACGATCGGGCCGTGGGGATACGCGCCGAGGGGCGTGGTCGCGACGGGGCGCGGGTGCGTCGCCCCGCGCATGATCGCGGAGACGGAGTAGGCGTCGAGGCGTCCGCCCGCGGTGACGACCAGGCGCAGGGGGCTGCCGACCAGGAACGTCTCGACCTCTTCGGTGCCGCGCTTGCCCGTCGTGGCGAGCTGCACCGCCGAGGTGTCGATCCGGGCGGTGCGCTCCGTCTTCCGCCGCAGGTCGATGACCGTGACCCGCTGTCGCTCGGAGCCGTCGAAGTCGGAGCCGACCGCCAGGTGCCGGCGTGCGGTGTCGGTCGACAGCCAGCCGGCACGCTCCCAGCGCTTGTCGGCGTTGGGGATCGCGTAGTGCTGGGCGATGTGCGCCGTGCCGCGGGGGCCGATGGCGAGGACGTCGAGCTGCGGCTTCGACTCGTCCATGAACGCGATCTGCCCGTGGCCGAGCTGCACGGAGCCCGCGTGGGTGCCGAACTCGATCCCGCTCAGGGTGGCGGTCCGCCGACCGGTCACGGCGTCGTTGACGTACACGCGCTTCGCCGTCGGGTCAGCCGTGACGAGCCAGCTGTGGTGGGCGGTCCGCGTCACGGCGGGTGCAGCCGACGCGGGGACGGCGATCGCGGTGGCGACGAGGGGGACGAGCCCCGCGAGGACGAGGGCGGGGAGGAGACGTGGAGGTCGAGCGGACATGGGGCTCCTGGGGTGCAGTGTCGGATGACGGTCGTCTAGACGATAACCGTTCTCATCTAGACGAGACGCTCCAAAACTGTACGAAGACGCTCAGCATCCCGACGAAGGGGATGGCGCCCACGGCCACCGACAGGGCAGCGAACAAGATCGCCGGCGTCCTGGCCTCGAGTCCGCGGAGCCGCACCGCCGCGACGAGCGCGCCGACCGCGAACGGGAACGTCACGAGGACGGCGTACAGCGGCCACGACAACGGCGCCCACGACTCCGCGCTCTCCCCCTCGGCTCCGACGGAGACGATCGAGCCGGCGACGACGAGCACGATCTCGACGACCGGGGGCAGGGCGATCGCCACGTCACGCACCACCCGTCGCCGCTGCCGCCCCATGCGCCGACCCTAGTGATCTGCGATGTGCGTGCTTCCCCGCCTTCCACCAACCGGCCGTGCCAGGGTCGAGCCGTGCAGAACTCCACGACAGTCGTCATCGCCGGATGCGGCGACCTCGGGACCGAAGCCGGTCTGCGCTTCGCCGACCAGGGCCACCGCGTGATCGGACTCCGCCGCCGTGCCGAGCTGGTCCCCGTACCGATCACCGGCCGGAGCGTCGACCTGCGCCACGAGGTCCCCGATGTCCCCGCCGACACGAGCGTCGTCGTCGTGGCCTTCGCAGCCGGCAGCCGCGACGTCGACGAGTACCGCGCCACCTACGTCGACGGGCTGCGCAACGTGCTCGACGGCGTCGACGCCTCGGAGGCCGACCCACGGGTGCTCGTCGTGTCCTCGACCGCCGTGTACGACGTCTCGGACGGCAGCGAAGTCACCGAGGAAACTCCGGCGCGCGGTGCGACCCCGACCGCCGAGGTCCTGGTCGAGGCGGAGGTCCTGCTGCGCGAGCGCGCTCCCGGCGCCGTGCTGGTCCGGCTGTCGGGCGTCTACGGCCCCGGCCGCGAGCGGCTCATCGAGCAGGTCCGGTCCGGGTCCGCACGGCTGGCGCCGGGCACCTCACCGCACACGAACCGCATCCACCGCGACGACGCCGCAGCAGCACTCGTGCACCTGGCGGCTCTGCCGGACCCGGCACCGCTCTACCTGGGGACGGACGACGAGCCGAGCCGGCTGGACGACGTGCTGCGGTTCCTGGCCGACGAACTCCACGTCGCCGAGCCGTCGACGGGTGACGGTGACGCGCGGCAGGCCGGCGGCGACAAGCGCCTGTCGAACGCGCTCCTCCGGTCGACGGGATGGGCACCCCAGTACCCGACGTTCCGCGAGGGGTACCGCGCCGTGCTGGCGGGCGTGGGCACACGCCACCCCTGACGCCCCGCGAGACACCGGTGTTCGCACTCCGAACACCTACGTGCCGGTGTGCAATGCGCGAACACCGGTGTTTTGCGGACCCACACACCCGCCCGACAGACGCGCTCAGTGGCCGCGGTGGTCCTGGATCGTGATCCGCGGCCCGAACGACGGCTTCCGGAACCCGGAGCCACCGATCAACCGCACGACACGCTCCCGGTGCCCGCGCCAGGGTTCGAGCAGCTCGAGCATCCCGTCGTCGTCGACCGGGGCACCGGTGAGCGCCCACCCGACGAGCGCCGGCACGTGGAAGTCCCCCACGCTCGGTGAGTCCGGGTCGCCGTGGGAACGCTGGGCGGTCTCGGCGGCAGTCCACCGCCCGACCCCGGGGATCGATTGCAGCTTCGTGGAGACGACCTCGCCGCCGCGGCCGTGCGCCAGGGTCCGTTCGAGTGCCGGCGCGAGCTTCACGGCGCGCATCACGGTGGCCGAGCGCCCCGGTTCGATGCCTGCCCGGTGCCACTCCCAGCTCGGGATCCGTGCCCACGTCCGAGCATCCGGCGGCACCATCATGCCCGCGGGTGCCGGACCGGGCGCCGGGGTGCCGTGCCGACGGAGCAGGTACCGCCACGCACCCCACGCCTGCCGCGAGGTCACCTTCTGCTCCATGATCGCCGGGACGAGCATCGCGACCACGGTGTTCGTGCGGAGCAGCCGGAGCCCGGGCTGCCGGTGTCGTGCCGCGGCGAGGAACTCGTTGTCGGAGACGTCGAACGACGACCAGTCGTCGCCGCGTCCGAGCAGATCGGGGGCGTGCTCGACCGCCCACGACGCACCGCTCCCCCACGCCGACACCGCGATGGTGTCGCCGGCCCGCCGGATCGCCACGGAAGCGGGACCGGATGGAGTGCGCAGCGCGAGCCACACGACGCCGCCGACCACCTGGAAGGCCGGGTCGCCGGAGCCGCGCTGCAGGGGCCGCAGGGTCGACGCGACGTCCACCGCGCCTCCAGGCCGGTACACCGTGTCGACGCGAGACGCGTCACCGGACGCACCAGCGGCGTCGACGGCGGCGGAAGCGAGCAGGGACACACGGGGATGGTAATGCGGAACCACCGTCAGTCATGATGGGCACTGATCCCCACCACCCGACAACGGAGTTCCCATGCGCATCGGCATCCTCACCTCCGGAGGCGACTGCCCCGGCCTGAACGCGGTCATCCGCGCGATCGTCCTGAAGGGCATCGCCATCTACGGACACGACTTCGTCGGCTTCCGCGACGGGTGGCGCGGGGTGGTCGACGGCGACATCGTCCCGCTCGGCCGCAAGGACATCCAGGGCATCGCGAAGCAGGGCGGCACGATCCTCGGCACCAGCCGCACGAACCCGTTTGAGGGCCCCAACGGCGGGTTCGAGAACATCTCCGCGACCCTGCAGCGGCACGGGATCGACGCGATCGTCGCGATCGGCGGCGAGGGCACCCTTGCCGCCGCGAAGCGCCTGACCGACGCCGGCCTGCAGATCGTGGGCGTGCCGAAGACGGTCGACAACGACCTGGGCGCGACCGACTACACGTTCGGCTTCGACACCGCCGTCGCCATCGCGACCGAGGCGATGGACCGCCTGCGCACCACGGGCGAGTCGCACTCGCGTTGCATGGTTGCCGAGGTCATGGGCCGGCACGTGGGCTGGATCGCGCTGCACTCCGGCATGGCTGCGGGCGCGCACGCGATCCTCATCCCGGAGCAGAAGACGAGCATGGAACAGATCGCGAAGTGGGTGCGGGCCGCCTACGACCGCGGTCGCGCGCCGCTCGTGGTGGTGGCCGAGGGCTTCGTCCCCGACCACGAGGACACGGCGCACACGGAGCGCGGGCTCGACGCCTTCGGGCGGCCGCGGCTCGGTGGCATCGGCGAGCGCCTCGCGCCGCTCATCGAGGAGATGACGGGCATCGAGACGCGGGCCACGACCCTGGGGCACATCCAGCGCGGTGGCACGCCGACCGCGTACGACCGGGTGCTGTCGACCCGGCTCGGGCTGGCGGCGATCGACTCGGTCGTCGAGGAGCGCTGGGGCCGGATGGTGGCGCTCCGGGGCACCGAGATCGAGCACGTCTCGTTCGAGGAGGCGCTCGGGGAGCTCAAGACGGTGCCGCAGGCGCGGTTCGACGAGGCCGCCATCATGTTCGGCTGAGTGACTTGCCCTTATAACCATCTGACGCGGCCGCCGAGGTTCCTTGT